>JBEKIU010000066.1:0-26005 GCA_050011635.1 Acidimicrobiales bacterium | reverse complement strand
AGTCTCGGGTCGTCCACCTGGAGCACGACGTCGTCCGCCGACTCGATGATCTCGGACTTGGCCTCGAGGACCCGGTCCTCCGACCCGAATCGCTCCAGGTGGACCGGACCGATGGCGGTGATGACCGCGATGTCCGGCGGACACCACCGGCACAGGTCGGCGATCTCCCCCCGTCCGTAGGTTCCCATCTCGGCCACGAATACCTCGGTCCCCTCGGCCAGGTGTTCGTTGACGGCCCGGGCCAGACCGGCCCGGTTGTTGAAACTGGCCGGTGTGGCCACCACGGTCCGGGCCGTTCCCACCAGGCAGGCGATGTGGCCCTTGGTCGACGTCTTCCCGTACGACCCGGTGATGGCGACGATGACCGGGTCCACCAGCTGCAATCTGGCCGCGGCCTCGTCCACGAAGTGGGCGGAAAGTCGGAGCTCCAACGGGGACGTGGCCCGACAGGCCAGGTCGACCCCCAGGGGTACGGCAAGGGCGGCCACCACGGCGAGCGGGGCCGCCAGCCCACTGACCACGCCGACGACCACCAGCGCCGCTTCGAACAACGCCCAAGCCGCCGCCAGCCTCCGGAGGCGGGAGGTCCAGGCCAACGGGGACGTCCGGCCACGCAGGCTGAGGCCGAGCGGGCCGGCCGCCACCGCCCCGGCCACAACCGCCCCGGCCAACGGGTACCGGATCGACACGATGGCGGCCACCACCCCGACCGCGGCCAGAGCCACGTTGACGGGCGTCGACCGCCACCACCGGCCGGCGAAGCGGAGCACGGACCCGGCCAGATAGTGCTCGCGCTGCGCCACCCGGAGCCAGCGCAGTCCGGCGGGCACGCATGCGGCCACACAGCAGGCGACGGTGGCCCACGCCACACCATGGTGGAAGCGGGACAGGTCCACTGCGACCATCGTCGATGGCCCTCCGGCAGCGCTCAACGAGAACCGGCCATCGGATCGTCGTCGGCCGCTGCGGGCTGCGGGCCCGGGTTTCCGGCATCCGGGCCCTGGCTCTTGGTATCCCGTCCGAGAACGGCCTCTCGCAGCTCTCGGGGCGCCTCGGTCGGGAGCAGATGGCCGATACCGGGCAGGGTGACCAGCCGGGCGGAAGGGAACATTGCCTTGGCCCGAACTGCGACCTCCACGGGCACCTCGGTGTCCTCCTCACCCCAGATCAGCTCGACCGGACAACGGACGGCGGCCATCGCCTCCCGATACTGCTCGGCCAGCAGGCGGACGAGCACGTCGCGCATGACGCCCTTCGCCGCCCGATAGTCGGCGGACCCGTACCTGCCCCGCATCTCCTCCATCCGGTCGTCGCCGAGCAGCCCGAGGGAGTGGAGGCGGCGGGCCACCCGGAACGCGGCCGCGGGTCGGGGCCGGGGCCCTTCCCGGTCCAGTAGGGGTACCCCGCACAGCACCATCCGTTCGATCCGTTCGGGCACCAGCGCACCGAGGTGAACGGCGACCCGACCTCCGAAGGAGTGCCCGACGACCACGATCCGCTCGGCCAGTGCACCGGGCTCTTCGAAGGGGGGGAGCAGTTGGCTGGCGTACTCCTCGGTTCCCCAGGGCTCGGGCGGTGGTGGGGAGGCCCCGAACCCGGACAGGTCCAGACCGATGGCACTGACCGCTCCGGGCGGGTCATCGGCGTCGAAGACACCGGTGAAGTCGGCATGGGTGCGTCGCCAGCCGTGGAGGGCCAGAACGGAGGGGACCCCCGACCCCCAAGTCCCGCCGAACAGGCGACCGTCGGCGAACGACTTCAGCACCGGCACACCCTACCGATAGCCTCACCTCCCGTGGAACCACTGGAGACCGGGCCGCCTTCGACCCGTCCGCCCAGGGGCCGTGACGACCCCTTCGGCCGTGCCATGGCCGATCTCACGGAGTGCCAGCGCCAGGCGGTCGACTCCGAGTCCGAGGCACTGTGCATCATCGCCGGTGCCGGTTCCGGCAAGACCCGGGTCCTCACCCTTCGGGCCGCCCGCCGCATCCGTGACGCCAGTGCCGAGGCCGACCACACCCTGATCTGCACCTTCACCCGCAAGGCCGCTCACGAGCTACGCCAGCGACTCCACCTCTACGGCGTCACGGTGTCGATTCCGGCCAGGCCGGGCGGCGTTCCGAGCCCGGGTGTCCGGGCCGGCACGCTCCATCAGCTCGCACTGACCCTCCTCCGGCGGGAGGCGCTCGACGCAGGTCGTCCCCCTCCGGCGGTGGCCGAGCACCGGTACAGGATGCTCACCAACCTGGTGGCTGATCCTGCACTGGCATCGGCTGTGGACACCGAGATCGGATGGGCCAAGGCCAACTGCCTGACAGCCTCGTCGTACGGGGCCGCGGCGCCCGATGCCGGCCGGCCGGCCGGCATCTCCGTCGATCAGGTGGTCAACGCCTTCAGCGCCTACGAGGCTTCGCTCCAACGCCGGCACATGCTCGACCTCGACGACGTCCTGGTGCGGGCGGCCGATCTGATAGACGACGACAGCGGCTTCGCCGAGCGCATGCGCTGGCGGTACCGGCACCTGTCGATCGACGAGTTCCAGGACGTGAACCCGGCCCAGTTCAAGCTCATCCTGGCCCTCCTGGGGAATCGCCGTGACCTCTGTGCGGTCGGCGATCCCAACCAGGCCATCTACGGGTGGAACGGAGCGGATCCCGGCCTGCTCAACCGCCTGCACGACGTCGTGGGCGGCTTGGTCGTGGTCCGTCTCGACCACAACCACCGGTCCAGCCCCCAGGTGGTGGCGGCGGCCGCGGCCGCCCTGGGGCCATCGGCCGTGGTGCCGCCCCGCTCGCTGGCCCCCGACGGCCCCCTGCCCGTAGTCACCGGCTACGAGGACGATACCGCCGAGGCCGAAGGTGTGGCCGCCCTTCTTGCCCGTCGCTCGGCCGAAGGGGTCAGATGGTCGGACCAGGCGGTGCTGGCCCGTACCCACGATCAGTTGTCGGTGATGGGCCAGGCGCTGACCCGGGCCGGTATCCCCCACAGGATGACGCCCGGCCGCGAGGCCGCGGCCACCGGGGGCTCCACGGGACCCCGGTCTTCGGAGGGGCCCGCTCAGGGAGGTGCGGCCGGGACCGACGCCGTCGAATTGGCGACCTTCCACCGCGCCAAGGGGCTCGAGTGGTCATCGGTGATGGTGATCGGTCTCGAGGACGGGTTCGTGCCCATCATCTACGCGGAGTCGGACGCGACCCGCGAAGAGGAGCGCCGACTGCTCTACGTCGCCCTGACCCGCGCGTCCAGGGATCTGCACTGCTCGTGGTCGCGTGCCCGGACAATGGGCCATGGCGCAAAGGTCGAGCGCCGGCCGTCGCCATGGCTGGCGGCGGTGACACGGGTGTCGAGGGAGGGGGCCGGAAAGCCGACGCCGATGGAGACCGGTCGCCGGATCGCCGAGATCCGTGCCGGTCTCCGGACCTGAGTGGCTAAGGGACGGTGGTGTCGATGAACACCGGGGTGTGATCGGAGGGCTTCTCGCCCTTGCGTGCGTTCCGGTCGATGAGCCCGTAGGTGGTGCGGGCGGCCAGTACCTCGGTGACCAGCAGGAGATCGATGCGCATGCCGTGGTGCTTGTGGAACGAGCCGGCCCGGTAGTCCCACCAGCTGAACAGCCCGTCCTCGTCATAGAGCCGCCGGAATACGTCCACCAGACCCCACGATTCGATCCGAGCGAGTGCATCGCGCTCAGGTTGGCTCACGTGGGTCATGCCCACGAACTGCGCCGGGTCCCAGACGTCGCGGTCCTCGGGTGCGACGTTGAAGTCGCCACAGACCGCCACCGGACGGTCGGGCGAGCTCGTCTCCTCGAGCAGTGAGCGTAAGCGGGTCAACCACTCCAGCTTGGCCACGAAGTGCTCGCTGTCGACACTTCGCCCGTTGGGCACGTAGACAGACATCACACGCACACCTCCGCAGTCGGCAGCGATGAGCCGGGAGCCCTGGGCATCGTCCGTCGACCCCATGCCCGTCGAGACTTCGGACAGCCCCACCCGGCTGGCGATGGCCACCCCGTTCCACCTCCCGTCACCGTGGTGGGCCGTCTCGTATCCGAGGGCCGCGAACGCCCCGTGGGGGAACACGGCATCGGCCTGTTTCGTCTCCTGCATGCAGAGGACGTCGGGTTGGGCGTAGGCCATCCACTCCTCGACCCGGGGAAGCCGGGCGGTGAGCGAATTGACGTTCCAGGTGGCGATGCGCACCGATGACAGCCGATCAGCCCGGCTCGGGTGACGCCGAGTCCACCAGGACGAACAGAAGCTCGGCTTGGCATGCCAACTCCCCACGCACAGAGGCCCGACCCGTGCCCTTGCCGGCCCGGGCGGACATCCGGCCCAGCGTGACCTCGAGCTCCAACAGATCGCCCGGGACCACCTGCCGGCGGAACCGGGCCCGTTCGATCCCCCCGAACAGCGGGAGCCGGCCGGAGAAGGCCGGGTCGGCCAGGACCGCCACCCCGCCCAGTTGGGCCAGCGACTCGACCATCAGCACCCCGGGAAGGGTCGGCCGGCCGGGAAAGTGACCGGCGAAGAACGCCTCTTGGCCGGTCAGCTGCCAGTTGCCGGTGGCCGACTGACCGGGCTCGACCGAGAGGAGCTCGGTGATGAACAGGAACGGGTCGCGATGGGGAAGGTAGTCGTCAGCTCGCACGACTGCCGAGGATATCCCGCCGCCGAACGGTGGGCGCCGGCACGGTCAGATGCCGATGCCCGGCAAGGCCAGCTCCGCCCGTCGGCGGGCGGCATCCAGGGAGACGAGCATGAACGGGCGCGTTTCACCTTTGGCCAGTACCTGCCGTGCCTTCTTGGGCGGCGGATGGGCCAAACCCCGGAGGGGAACGTGGCAGAGCATGCCGCCGACATCGACGTGGGCACCGTGCGAGGTGAACGAGACCACCGTTCCGTCGAATGCACTTCCGACCGGATGATCGGCCACGAAGGTGAGGAAGGTCATGGGATCGTTGAGGGCCTCCGGCGCGGAGCCGGGCCGGAGGCTCCCGTTGTCGGGCGCCGAGGCCCGCTCGCCGGCGTGGCGCCCGGAGTCCGATCCCGCCTGTGCCTCCGAGCCTTTCGACGCCTTGGTGGCCTTGGTCGGCCTGGTGGAAGTCGACGACTTGGCGGACTTGGCGGACTTGGCGGCCGGTGCGGCCTTGGACGCCTTGGACGCCTTGGACGCCTTGGACGCCTTGGACGCCTTGGCGGCCTTGGGGGGCCGGCCCGATCCGGTGGCCGTGGTGGCCTTGGTGGGCCTCGGGTCCGCAGCGGTCGCAGTCGCCGCAGATTTCCTGGGCGACTCGGACAGCTTCGCTGCCTTGGCGGCTTTGGCCGGTCCGCCGGCCGTGGTGGACCGGGCCGCCTTGGTGGACGTTGTGGCCTTACCGGTCGCCCTCGCCCGTGTGGCCTTGACCGTCTTGGTCGCAGTCGCCCTCGGCGCCTTGGCCGCCTCCGCTGCCTCCGCCGCCTTGGCCGACTTGGTCGCCTTGGTGGCGTTCGTCGGCGTCGTGGACGCCGCACCTCGAGCTCGCCGCGCCGGCCGGGACGGCACCGGTTCCGGCCCGGACTCGGCGAGCTCGTCCGAGGACAGGTCGCGTTCGGTCCCGGACGCCGTCTGCCCCCGCTTCGACTTGGACGTCACCGATCGGCTCCTCGCCCCGCGCACCGGGGTCCGGGGGGTGAAAATCCAGCCCACGCCGGGGACCGGCTTCCCCCCGATCAGTCTCCCCGCCTCGAAGAGCCACGGCCGCTCGGCGTGGAACTCCTGAAACGAGTCGTTGGACAGCACCAGCGCGCCGGACTTCTCGGCGATCCGCAGGATGAAACCGTCTCCCCTGCCGATGGCACCCGCCGGCGGTGTGATGATCTCGCCGTGCTCGACCGCCTGGTCGAAGGCGCTCACCTCGGACGGATCGATCCGGTGGCCGAAGGACGCGTCGACCACCACGGTCACGTCGGAGGTCGTGAAGCCGGGGTACTCGTCGAGAAAGGCCCGGATGGCCTCGTCGAGCTGGGCCAGACTGGGCAGGCTCCGCCCTTCCGTGGCGATGTTGGACCCATCGACGACGATCCGCCGCCGCTCGGGGAGATCTTGTTCCATACGATCTCCAGTCAACCATCTGACCAGGCCGATTCCGACCATGCCGGGCCACCTCGGTGATCCGGCCCTCGTCGGGCACCCGGCAGGACCCCCAGACCGTAAGAT
This sequence comes from Acidimicrobiales bacterium, assembly GCA_050011635.1. Taxonomy (GTDB): domain Bacteria; phylum Actinomycetota; class Acidimicrobiia; order Acidimicrobiales; family RAAP-2; genus Bog-756. The sequence goes on along the minus strand of JBEKIU010000066.1, from coordinate 19,807 downwards.
GACAGGGTGACCTCGGAGAGCAGTCGCACAGCCGAGGCCACCGACCTCTTGCAGCATCTGATCCGCAACGAGTGCGTCAACGACGGCTCGGTGGCCTCCGGCCACGAGGCGCGCAGCGCCGACCTCCTGATCGACTACCTCGAGGGCTCGGGCGTCGACCTGGAGACCTTCGAGCCCGAGCCGGGCCGGACCTCGCTGGTGGCGAAGATCCACGGTTCCGACCCCACGGCACCGTCCCTGACCCTCTTGGGCCACACGGACGTGGTGCCGGCCAACGCGGACGACTGGTCCCATGACCCCTTCGGCGGTGAACTGATCGACGGCGAGGTGTGGGGGCGCGGCGCCATCGACATGCTCAATCTCACCGCGACCATGGCCACCGGTCTGCGTCACCTGGCCACCAGCGGCTTCCGCCCGGCCGGGGATCTCACCTACGTTGCCGTGGCCGACGAAGAGGCCCTCGGAACCCACGGTGCCAGGTGGCTGTGCCGCAACGCAGCCGACGCCGTCGGTGCCGACTACGTGATCACCGAGTCGGGTGGGTTCCCCATGGGTGGGGCGGACGGCACCACCCGGCTCCCGGTCATCGTCGGTGAGAAGGGCGTCTACTGGTGCCTTCTGACGGTGAAGGGGACTCCCGGCCACGGAAGCCAACCCCTCCGGACCGACAACGCCCTGGTCAAGGCGGCCGAGGTGGTCCGGCGTATCGATGAGTTCCGTCCCGCCGCCCAACTCCACGAGGCGTGGGTCCGGTTCATCGAGGGGATCGGCTTCCCACCGGACCTCGCCGAGCCACTGCTCGACCCCGACCGGATCGACGACTTCTGCGCCGAGCTTCCCCTGGTGGGCCTGGCTCGCCAGGCCCACGCGTGTACTCACACCACCATGGCGCCGACCATCCTCCGCACCGGGTCGAAGATCAACGTGATCCCCGACCGGGTCGAGATCGAGGTCGACATCCGCTCCCTCCCCGGGTGGGACACCGCCGACGTGCGGGCCATGCTCGAGGAGGCGGTCGGTGACCTCGCCGAGGATGTGGACATCCGCTTCTTGGCCGAACAGCCGTCGACCACCTCGCCGATGGACACCCCACTGTGGGACGCGCTGGAGAGGGTCAGCCGGCTGTTCTACCCGGGGGCCCGCACCGTGCCCTTCCTGACGGTGGGAGCCACCGACGCCCACTTCCATCGGGAGCTCGGCAGCGTGGCCTACGGATTCGGCCTGCACAGCCAGGCCATCGGATTCGAGCAGTACGGAGCGATGTTCCACGGAGTCGACGAACGGGTCGACGTGGAGTCCCTGCACCTCTCCACCGAGATGTGGATCGCCCTCGCCCGCGACTTCCTGGTCTGAGACCGAGGAACGCGGACACCGCCCGGGTCAGCCGATGGCCCGGCTCAACAGGTCGTCCTGCTCCAACCGGTGCAGCGCGGCACTGCCGGTGGCCGGGCTGGCCGACTCCGCCCGGCTCACGTGGAGGAGGGTATGGGTGTCCCGCAGGAGTCTGTGGAGCCGGCCGTGCACGAAGTTCCACGCCCCCATGTTCTCGGGCTCCTCCTGCAGCCAGACCACCTCACGGGCGTTGCCGTACCGGTCGAGGACGGCCTTGATGGTCGACTTCGGCCACGGGTACAGCTGCTCGACCCGCACCACCGCCACATGCCTGCCCGCCTCACCGAGCTCTTCCCGCCGGGCCAACGCGTCGTAGGCCACCTTGCCCGTGCACAGCACCACCCGGTTCACGCCGTCCACGTCGAAGGACACGTCGGCGGTTCCCGGGTCGTCGAGGACCTCGGAGAACGAGCCCGCGGTGAAGTCTCCGATCGGCGACCGGGCCTGCCGGGCCCGGAGCAGGGACTTGGGCGTGAACACGATCAGCGGCCTGCGGTCCGCCCCCCTGACCTGGGACCGCAGCAGATGGAAGTACTGGGCCGCGGTGGTCGGCTCGGTCACCCGCATGTTCCCACGTGCGCTCAAGGTCAAGAAGCGCTCGACCCGGGCTGACGAATGCTCCGGCCCCTGACCCTCGTAGCCATGGGGCAACAGGAGCACCAACCCCGACCTCTGTGCCCATTTGTCCTCCGCGGCCACCAGGAAGTTGTCCACGATGATCTGGGCACCGTTCCAGAAGTCGCCGAACTGGGCCTCCCAGGCCACGAGATCGTCGACGGCCTCGACCGAGTACCCGTACTCGAAACCCACGCAGGCGTACTCGGACAGGAGCGAGTCGCGGATCGTGAACCGACCGCCCTCCAGGCCGGCCAGCGGCACGTACTCGGCCCCCGTGGCGTAGTCCACCAGCACCGCGTGACGCTGGGAGAACGTGCCCCGCCGGGTGTCCTGACCGGTCAGCCGGACGTTGGTCCCCTCCAACAGCAGCGAACCGATGGCCAGGGCCTCGCCGAGGGCCCAATCGATCTCCCCATCGGCGACGACCTTGTCCCGCTGCTCGAACTGCCGAGCCAGCTTGGGATGGATGACGAAACCGTCGGGAACCGTGCGGACCACCTCGGCCAGGCGGGCCAGCACAGCAGCAGAGACGCCGGTCTCGACCGATGGGATCCAGAGGTCGGGCACCACGTACTCGGGGAGCACGGGGGTGCTCCCCACAACCGCTTCGGCCTCCGCTTCGGCCCTGGTCTCGTCCAGGGCGGCCTGCAGGCGGGCGGAGAAGTCCTCGAGGGCCTGCTCCGCCTCGGCCAGCGAGATGTCCCCGCGTCGCACCAGGGACTCGGTGTACAGCTTGCGGACCGAGCGCTTGGCCTCGATGAGCGCGTACATTCGCGGCTGGGTGTAGCTCGGGTCGTCGCCCTCGTTGTGGCCGTGGCGCCGGTAGCAGACCAAGTCGATCACGACGTCCTTGTGGAACGCCTGGCGGAATCCGAAGGCCAAGCGGGCGGCGCGGACACAGGCCTCGGGGTCGTCGCCGTTCACATGGAAGATCGGAGCCTGCACCATCTTGGCCACGTCCGTCGGGTACACCGAGGTGCGGGCGGCCTCGGGCGCGGTGGTGAAGCCCAACTGGTTGTTGATGACGATGTGGACGGTGCCCCCGGTCCGGTAGCCGGCCAGTCCGGAAAGGTTGAGCGTCTCGGCCACCACGCCCTGGCCGGCGAAGGCGGCGTCGCCGTGGAGCAGGATGGACAGCACCGGGAACGGGCTCCCGCTCCCGTCCTCGAAACGGGGCCCGGATCCCTGCTCACCGCCCAGCGCGTCCTGCTTGGCCCGGGCCATGCCCACCACCACCGGGTCGACGGCTTCGAGGTGCGAGGGGTTCGAGGCCATGGTCACGGGGATGGAGCCACCGTTGGGCGCCACAAAGGTCCCCACGGCCCCTTTGTGGTACTTCACGTCGCCCGAGCCCTGCACCGATTCGGGATCGAGGTTTCCTTCGAATTCCTCGAAGATCTCGCCGTAGGACTTGCCCACGATGTTGGCCAGGACGTTGAGGCGACCGCGGTGGGACATCCCCATCACCACCTCGGCAAGGTTCTCCTCCACCGCCCTGTCGAGGATGGTGTCGAGCAGGACGATGGCCGACTCGGCCCCCTCCAGGCCGAACCGCTTCTGGCCCACGTACCGCGAATGCAGGAAGCGCTCGAATACCTCGGCGGCATTGAGCCTCTCGAGGATGTGGCGCTGCTCGTCGGATGGCAGCGCGGTGGAGACTCCCTCGACGTGCTGTTGAATCCATTGCTTCTGCTCCGGGTCCTGGATGTGCATGTACTCCACGCCCAGGGTCCGGCAGTACGCATCGCGGAGCGTGTGCAGTATCTCGTCCAGGGTGGCCACGTCCTTGCCGGCCAGTCCGTCCGAGACGAAGTGACGGGGCAGGTCCCAGATGGTCAGTCCGTAGTGCAGCGGGTCGAGCTCCGGATGGAGCTGGGGAGGCTCGGCATCCAGTGGATCGAGGTGAGCGATGAGGTGTCCACGGACCCGGTACATGTTGATGAGGGTCTGCACGTGCACCTGCTTGATCAGGCGCAGGTGGGTGCCGTCCCCTTCGTCGTCCGACGCGTTGATGTCCTTCTGCCACCGGACCGGTTCGTAGGGGGTCTCGAGGGATTCGAAGACCTCGTCGTAGAAGCCGTGCCCGCCCATCAGGCACTCGGACACGTAGGCCAGGAAGAGGCCCGACTCCGCCCCTTGGATGATCCTGTGGTCGTACGTGGAGGTGAGGGTCACCGTCTTGCCGATACCCAGGTCGGCGAGGGTCCGAGGGTCAGCGGCCTCGAATCCCGGCGGGAACCCGAGGGCCCCCACCCCGACGATGAGTCCCTGCCCGGGCATGAGGCGGGGCACCGACTGGATGGTTCCCAGCGTGCCGGGGTTGGTCAACGTCACCGTCGTCCCCGCGAAGTCGTCCGGGGCGATCTTGTTGGTGTGGATCTTGCGCACCAACTCCTCGTAGGCGCTGACGAAGCCGCGGAAGTCCCGCATGTCGGCATCGGCGATGCACGGCACCAGCAGCGTGCGGCTCCCGCCGGCCTTTTCGACGTCGACGGCCAGCCCCAGCCCGACATGACGGTGCCGGATCACCCCGGGGGTTCCCTTTCCGTCGACATCATCGACGAAGGCGGCGTTCATGGCCGGAACCGCGACCAGACCCTTGACCACCGCGTAACCGATCAGGTGGGTGAAACTGACCTTGCCACCCGTGGTCCGGAAGAGCTGGTTGTTGACGATGGTGCGATTGACCTCGAGCAGCTTGGCCGGAACGGCCCGCACGCTGGTGGCGGTGGGAACACCGAGGGACGCCTCCATGTTGGCCACGATGCGTCCGGCCGCGCCCCGCAGCGGCGTCGCCGTCTCCGGCACCGTCGAGTCGGTGGCCGGCGGCGTCACCGGGCGGGCGGGGCGAGACGGGCCGGAGGCGGGAGCCGATGCTCCGGTTGGTTCCGCCACGGTCCCCGCCGGACCGGCGGCTGGTGCCGGCAGGACGGATGGGGCCGGAGCGGGAGCTGCGGCGGCGGCCGGCGCGGCAGGCGGTGGTGTGCCGACCGGCCGGTAGTCGGCGAAGAACTCCCGCCACGACTCGGACACCGAGGTGGGATCGGCCAGGTACCGGTCGTACATGTCCTCGACCAGCCAGGCATTGGGCCCGAAGGCCCCGCTGCCGGCTACGGTCACCGTCCCCGCCAAGGGCTCCCCGTCCCCCTCCGCCGACGCACCCGACGCCGGGTACCGACCGCCGGGTTGACCTCCCGGCCCGTCTCCTTGTCCGCTGGCCTCCATCACCGCCGAGCCTACCGGGCCGCCCGGAACCTGGGCGTCGCCAACCGGACCCGGTGCCACGTGCGTTAGCGTCGTCAGCGTGGCCGAACTGGAGACCAGCGTGACGTGCAGCTTCACGTTCGAGGCTGCGCACAAGCTGGCCTGGCACCCCGGGAAGTGCCGAAACCTGCACGGTCACTCCTACCGCCTCGACATCACGGTACGCGGACCACTGGACGCCAACGGGGTGGTCATCGACTTCGACCTGTTGCACGAGATCGTCGACCGCGAGGTCATCGCCCAGTGGGACCACCGGGATCTGAACCAGGTCCTCGACAATCCCACGGCAGAGCTGTTGGCCCACAGGGCCTGGGAGCTCCTCGCCGACGCCGGCTTGACGCTGGCCGCGCTACGGCTGTGGGAGACCGACACGTCGTCGGTGGAGCTGCGCGGCGGAGACGGCTCCTGACCATGGCCGGTCACCTGGTCGTCCTGTCCGGTGGCCTCGACTCCACGGTGTGCATGGCCCTGGCCAGCCAGGAGTCGGGACCGCCGCCACTGGCGCTCACCTTCGACTACGGCCAACGGCATCGCACCGAGCTGGACCGCTCGGCCGGAGTGGCCGGCCATTTCCGATCCGAACACCTGGTCGTCGCGCTCGACACCTCGGCATGGGGCGGGTCGGCGCTCACCGACCCTTCCATCGATGTCCCGGCCGCGGGAGCCGAAGGAGGAATTCCGGTCACGTACGTCCCCGCCCGCAACAGCATCTTCCTGGCCGTGGCTCTGGGCGTCGCCGAAGCCCGCGGGCTCGATGCGGTGTGGATCGGGGTCAACGCCATCGACTACTCCGGCTACCCCGACTGCCGGCCCGAGTTCATCGAGGCCTTTCGGGGCGTGGCCGCCACCGGTCAGAAGCGAGGCGTCGAGGGAGACCCGATCGCCATCCGGACACCGTTGATCGAGTGCACCAAATCCGAGATCATCCGTATCGGCCTGCGGCTCGACGCACCCCTGGCCCTCACCTGGTCCTGCTACCGGGGTGGCGACGCGCCCTGTGGGACCTGCGATGCCTGCGCCCTCAGAGCCCGCGGATTTGCCGATGCGGGCGTCGACGACCCCGCACTGACGTGACCGGCTCGCGGCCGCCGGGCGACATCTTGGCCACCGAGGTCTTCTCCGCCATCCAGGGGGAGGCGGCGCTGGTGGGCCAGCGACAGGTATTCGTGCGACTGACCGGCTGCAACATCCGGTGCGCCTACTGCGACCAACCCGAGGCGCTCGACCTCCGCCCGGGACACTGCCGGATCGAACGCACCCCGGGTCGACGCGACTGGCAGGTCGCCGACAGCCCGGTCCTCATCCCGACCCTGGTCGGCTCGGTGGCCCGACTCTGTGAGCTCCTCCCCCACCACTCCGTCAGCATCACCGGCGGTGAGCCGTTGATGCAGACCCTCCGGGTGGCCGAGCTGACCCGGCAGCTGGCCGAGGCTGGATGCGCCGTGATGCTCGAGACCAACGGGACGTTGACCTCGGCCTTGAAACGCGTGCTGCCGTGGATCGCCTACGTGAGCATGGACGTGAAGCTCCCGAGTGTCGACGGCGAGCAGGTCGCACCCGGCGTCCAGCGGAGGTTCCTCGACACGGCCATCGAGGCGGGCATCACGACCTGGGTGAAGATCGTCGTCGGGGCCTCGACCGACCCGGACCAGTTCGACGAGGCCATGTCCATGGTGGCCGAGGCTGCCGGCCAGGTCGGCGTCAGTGACGGACGGTCAGATGCCGACGGGCCCGACCACCGACCCGAGGTGTTCCTGCAACCGGTGACTCCGTTCGGGGAGGTCGGGGAGAGCCCGAGCCCGGAGCAGGTGCTGGCCCTGCAGGAGCGTGCGTTGCGCCGGTACCCGCGGGTCCGGGTGATCCCTCAGACCCACAAGGCGATCGGCCAACTCTGACCGAGGGGCGAACACGATCGTGAACGGTCTGAGCCGTGGCCCGCTCGATCGCGGACCACGGCTCAGACGAGAACTACTTGGCCTTGGTGATCTTCGGCGCCGGCGCCTGGCCGTTCACGATCTTCTTGAACGATGCTCCGGCCGAGACCTTGGGGCTCTTCGATGCCTTGATGTTGATGGTCTCACCCGTCTGGGGGTTCCGGCCCTTGCGCGCGGCACGCTGTGCCCGGTCAAAGGTCAAGAAGCCGGTGATGACCACCTTCTCGCCCTTGGCCACGTTGGCGACAACCACATCTTCGAGGCCGGCCAGGACGGCGGACACCTCTTTGGAACTCGAACCGGTGTGGCCGGCAACGGCCGCGATGAGATCGGTTTTGGTAAGGGGCACTGTCTCTCCTTCGTCTTTGGAAGCCACAACAATGCACGATCTGGAAGGGCGACGCGTGCATTCTTGGGCAAAACGGCCCGATTTCTGGGCTTTTTGGGGCCCGGGACCGAGCAATCCTCGGGACCGTCGGTCACGTTCACCCACGTCAGGGCGCCATATGGCGCTGGGCGGGGGCAACTGACAATCTGAGTGGGAAATGCCCTCGCTGAGCCAGCTCGCCGTCTCCGAGTACCTCCCGGAAGGTTCGCCCCACACTGTCCCGATCGTGGTGATCGTCCACGGGTCGCTCGATCGGTCGTCCAGCTTCGCCCGGGTCCTCCGTCGGCTCGACGACCTGCACACCGTCGTCTACGACCGCCGCGGCTACCACCGTTCGCGACAGGCGCTCCCTCTCAACACCACACTGGCCGGACACGTCGACGACCTCCTGGAGGTCATCGACGGGCGGCCCGCGGTGGTGGTCGGCCACAGCTACGGCGGTGACGTTGCACTCGGCGCCGCACTCCGTGACGCGAACGGTGGAACCATCCGCAGTGTCGGCGTCTACGAACCACCAATGCCGTGGTTGGATCTGTGGCCGACCAGGCCCGCAGGCGGCGAGGAGCCGGCCGGCGGCGATCAGGTCGAGCGCGACGCCCGTGGCGCCGAGCGCTTCTTTCGGCGGATGATGGGTGACACGGCCTGGGATCGCCTCCCGGAGAAGGGCAAGGCCGAACGTCGGGCGGACGGGCCTGCACTCTTGGCCGAGCTCGATGCCATTCGCATCGCCGAGGCTCCTTTCGACGTCACGGCGATGACCGTACCCACGCTGTACGCCAGGGGTGAGAAGTCGGCCACGCGGCATCGAGAGTCGGTGGCATGGCTGGTCGAGCACACGCCCGACGCCGAACTCGTCGAAATTCCCGGCGCCGCCCACGGTGCCCACCTCACCCACCCGGACGCGTTCGCCGGCATGGTCCGCCGGGCGCTGGCTTTGGCCGACAGCGCCGAGGCCGACCCGGCCGACCCGGCGGACACGGCTGAGACCGCGGAGACCGACCCGGCGGAGACCACGACAGCTATGACATGAACGTCCTCGTCACCGGCTCTTCCGGTCTGATCGGCACCGCACTCGTCGAGCGCCTCACGTACGCGGATCACACTGTCACCAGGCTGGTGCGGGGAGCCCCGGCCGCCAGGCCACCGGTCGGTCGGACCAACGGCGTGGCCTGGGATCCGACGTCGGGGACGATCGACACCGAGGGCCTCGAGCGAGCCGGGCCCTTCGACGGCGTGGTCAACCTGGCCGGAGCCGGCATCGGGGACCGGCGTTGGTCGATGGCGCGCAAGAAGGTCGTCCGTGGCAGCCGTGTCTCGGCCACCTCGTTGCTGGTGGATTCGCTGCTCAGGCTGTCCTCCCCGCCGCCCGTGCTGGTCAGTGCGTCGGCTGTCGGCTTCTACGGCGACCGTGGAGACGAGGAGTTGACCGAGACGTCGGCGAGGGGCACCGGATTCCTGGCCTCGGTGTGCCGCGCCTGGGAGGCGGAAGCCCTGCCGGCGGCAGACGCAGGCATCCGCACCGTGCTCCTCCGCAGCGGGATCGTCCTCAGCCGGCACGGCGGGGCGCTCCGCCGGCTGCTTCCGATCTTCCGAGCAGGCCTCGGGGGCCGCACCGGTACCGGCGCGCAGTACCGCAGCTGGATCACGCTCACCGACGAGGTCAACGCCATCGTGCACTGCCTCGGGGACAACGGCGTGGCCGGCCCCGTCAACGCCACCGCGCCCTCCCCGGTGACGGACGCAGACCTCGCCCGTGCCCTCGGTGGCGCCCTTCACCGACCGAGCGCTCTGGCCGTTCCCGCCGGTGCCCTCCGCCTGCTCCTCGGGGCCGAGATGGCCGACGAGCTCGTCCTCGGCGGCCAGCGGGTGCTCCCGACCATCCTGTCCACCCGGGGATTCGAATTCGTCCACGTCGACATCGACGACGCGGTCCGCGCCGTCACCTCGGCGGAGAGATGACGCCCGGCCAGCCCCGCCGGGGCCGGGGCGGCTTGCGGGCCAGGGGCGGGGCGGCAGGGCCGGAGGGCGGGCGGCAGGGCAAATGTGCCCTGGGTTACGCTGCCGACGGCCCGTTGGGTGCGGGTCCGGAACCGGGAGGGGAATCAGACCATGAGGGGCGTGATGGGCACTGACCAGATCAGCACCGACCAGATCAGCACCGAGCAGTTCGAGCTCGACGCCCGTACCTTCCTCGACGACCACGCGCCGAAACGCTCTCAGGAGACCTTCGTCTGGGGTCAGGGATCGGACAGCGTCGGCCTGTTCCCGGAGCGGACGCCCGAGCAGGAGGCAGCCGACCTGGCCGCAGCCAGGGCCTGGGCCCAGGTCGTGTTCGATGCCGGGTTCGGATGGATCACCGGCCCTCCCGCGTACGGCGGCCGGGGGCTGAGCCGCGAGTACCAGCGGATCTATGCCTCGCTGGCCGCCGACTACAAGACGCCGTCCATGTCCGCCTACGGGATCGGGCTCGGCATGGTGGCGCCCACCATCCTCGCCCATGCCACCGACGAGGTGAAAGAGGCGTACCTGCGACCCATGTACCGTGGCGACATCGTCGGCTGCCAGCTGTTCAGCGAGCCGTCGTCAGGATCGGACCTGGCCTCCCTGCAGACCAGGGCGGTGCGGGACGGTGACGAGTGGATCGTCAACGGCCAGAAGGTCTGGACCTCGGGGGCCCAGTTCTCCGATATCGGCGAGATCATCTGTCGCACCGACCCCGACGCCCCCAAGCACCGCGGGCTGACCGGCTTCGTGGTGGACATGCACGCCCCCGGCGTGGAGGTCCGGCCCCTGCGTCAGATGACCGGTGGTGCCTCGTTCAACGAGGTCTTCTTCACCGATGTGCGGATACCCGACTCCCACAGGCTGGGCGACGTCAACGGGGGATGGACCGTCGCCCTGACCACGTTGATGAACGAGCGGGCCGCCATCGGTGGTGGAGGCGGCGGCGTCGGGCTGCCGGGCAGCACCCGGTTGATCGAGATGGTCAGGGCCACGGGACGTTCCCACGATCCGCTGGTCCGCCAGCAGCTGGCCACCATCATCATCAACGAACGGCTGGCCCGTTACACCAACTTGCGGGCCATGGCCAGGATCGCCGTCGGGCAGCTGCCCGGGCCGGAGATGTCTCTGTCCAAGCTCTCGCTGACGGCCAACATGGTGCGCACCTGCGAGCTGGTCTCGACCGTGCTCGGACCGGCCCTGGTGGCCGACAACGGGGCGTGGGGCACCTACGCGTGGTCCGAGTTCCTGTTGGGGGTGCCCGGCATGCGGATCGCCGGGGGCTCCGACGAGGTGCTGCGCAACATCATCGGCGAACGGGTGCTCGGACTCCCGAAGGATCCCTCACCGAAGTGAACTAACGGAACGCCAGGTCGTCCACGTACGACCACGACCGCCGGTGCAGGGAAGTCAGGCCGAATCCGGCCAATGCGGTGCGGTGCACCGGGGACGGGTAGCCCTTGTTGCGATCGAAGTCGAAGCCAGGGAAGCTCGCCGACATCGAGCGCATCAGCCGGTCCCTGGTGACCTTGGCCACAATGGAGGCGGCGGCGATGGACACGCAGGTGAGGTCCCCTTTGACCACCGTCCGTACCTGCGGCAGCGCGGTCGCCGACACCTCGTCGGGGCCGGCATCCAGAGGGTCGCTGAGATAGTCGAAGGGTCCGTCCATGGCCACGATCTGCAGCAAGGGCTCGAGTTCGTCGAGGGCCCGACGGGCAGCCAGACGCAGCGCGGCGGTCATCCCCAATCGGTCGCACTCCACGGGAGCTGCATGCCCCACCGACCAGGCCGTACACCAGCGGGTGATCCTTGGAAAGAGCTCCTCGCGTCGCTCCTCGGTGAGCAGCTTCGAGTCTCGGATCCCCCTGGGCGCGGTCACGCCCACTGGGACGACGACCACCCCGACCGACACCGGACCGGCCCACGCCCCCCGTCCGACCTCGTCGAGCCCGGCCACCGTCTCGAACCCCTCGGCTGACAGCGACTTCTCGAAGCGGGCGTTCGGACCGCGCTGGCGGGCCCGGGCAGGTTTGGCGGACGAGGTCCTCCGAGCCGAGCCTCCGCCCTTCAATCGAACTCCCGTCCCATCCACGCGAACCTACAGGCTCATACCGGGCCGAGCTGGTTCCTGATGATCTTGCCCATCGCGTTGCGAGGCAGCTCGTCCACCACGTGGAGCAGCCTCGGCCGTTTGTAGGGGGCCAGCGATGCAGCCGAGAAGTCGACCAGATCGCTCAACGCCGGCGGCCGCCCGTCGGCCACGACCCACGCCGTGACCAGCTCGCCCCACTCGTCGGACGGAGTCCCGGTCACCGCCACCTCACCCACCGCAGGATGGGCGGCCAGCACGTCCTCGACCTCGGCGGGATAGACGTTCATGCCGCCGGAGATGATCAGCTCCTTCGAGCGTCCCCGGATGCTCAGGTAGCCGCGGTCGTCTGTCCCGATGTCACCGGTCCGGAACCAGTCCGGCCCGCCATCGGCTGCCGGGTCGAATGCGTCCGCGTCGGCTGCCGGCCGTTGCCAGTAGCCCCCGAAGACATTGGGCCCCCGCACCAGGATCTCGTCGTCCGCGGCCAGCCGGACCTCGACCCCGGGCAGGGGAAACCCGACCGTGCCCGGGCGGCGCTCCCCCTCGTACGGATTGGACACGTTCATCAGGGTCTCGGTCATGCCGTACCGCTCGAGCACCGACGAACCCACGGCCGCACTGGCCCGCGCGTGCAGCTCGGGCGACAGTGGGGCGGACCCGGACACACACAGGCGCAGCCGCGCCTCTGTCGCGGCCAGGAGGTTCCGGTGGTCGAGCACCGCTCCCTTCGGTGCACCGGTGGTGCCCGAGGTGTAGCAGATGAGGGCCGGCCAATCGGGACCGGCCGAGTCGAGCGGGCCCGGATCGGCGTCGGGGAGATCGACGTCGGTGCCCAGCGTGATGGTGGCGGGCGAGGCGCCCCGCACCCACTCGGCCTGATCCGGTCGTGCGACGATGGCGGCGGCCGGACGGACGTCACGCACGATGTGGCCGAGCTCGCGCATCGAATAGGCCGGATTGGCCGGGACCACCACCAACCCGGCCCGGAGGGCTCCCACGTGGGCCGCGACAGCGGCGACCGACGAGGGCGTCGACCACAACACCCTGTCCCCCGGTCGCAGGCCGGCTCCCCGAAGCCGACCTGCGACCCGACGGGTGGCAGCGTCGAACTCCTCGGCTGTCCACCAGCCAGGGAGACGGTCGGGTCCCCCGTGTCCGGCAGGCTGGCCCGCGGCCGGGTCATCCCGCCACAACGGCGCGCCCGGATCGGCTTCCCACCGCTCCGACCAGGCGCGCACGAGGGTGCCGGACGACACCAGTCCGGCCTCGGTCAGCTCGTACCCGGCTGCAAGATGATCACGCCAGTGACGCAGGGTGTCCTCCCCGTCTCGTACGCCGGTCCCAACTCTGCTACACCGTGGGCTTGGGTGGGATGGGGCAAGCACCAGGCCCACCGGGAGGCAGGCAACCACGGGTTCCGCTCACGGGACCTGCACGGGAGGAAGTCATGGGATTGATGGACAAGGTCAAGGCTTCGGCGGAGGTCGGCCTGGCCAAGGCGGGCGAGGCGGGAAGGGCCGGGCAGGCCAAGCTCGATGCCGCCCAGGCCAGGCACAGGGCCGACGGCCTGCTCCGCGACCTCGGAGCCGCCGTCTACGCCGACCACGAGGGGCGCGGGTCCGACCAGACCACCGAGGACGCCGGCAGACTCATCGGCGAGCTGCAGGCCTACGAGGCAGAGTACGGGCCGCTGCCCCGGTGAACGAGGTAGCTGAGGGGAGCGGTCCGCCTGGGTCCGCGGGGCAGCCTGCCGTCGAGCGGAACGCGCCGCGCCGGCGGATCGCCGTGGTCCCCCACACCCATTGGGACCGCGAATGGTACAACCCGTTCCAGACCTTCCGATTGAAGCTGGTCCGTCTCATCGACGCCCTGTTGGACCTGATGGAACAGGACAGCTCGTACACCCACTTCCTCCTCGACGGGCAGCTGGCGGTGCTCGACGACTACCTCGAGATCCGCCCCGAGCACCGTCACCGGCTGCAGGCCCTGGCCGCCGCGGGCCGAATCTCCGTCGGGCCCTGGTACATCCTGATGGACGAGTTCCTCGTTTCCGGGGAGACCATCATCCGGAACCTGCAGTCGGGCATCCGGAGCGGCAGCGCGTTCGGCGGCGTCATGGAGGTGGGCTATCTGCCCGACATGTTCGGGCACGTCGCCCAGATGCCCCAGATCCTCTCGTTGGCCGGATTCGAGCATGCCGTCGTGTGGCGTGGGGTTCCCTCCAAGGTCGATCGGACCGCGTTCCGCTGGCACGCTCCTGACGGCTCGAACGTGCGGGCCGAATACCTGGTGGCCGGATACGGGAACGGGGCCGCCCTGCCCGAGGACGCCAAGGCGCTGGTACGCCGCCTCCGCACCCTGGCCGAGGAGTTCGACCCGTTTCTCGGCCCGGGTGATCCGTTGCTGTTGATGAACGGCACCGATCACCAACCCGCCCAGTCCTGGCTGGGAAGAGTGGTGGCCGAGGCCAATCAGATCCAGCCCGAATTCGAGCTGACCATCACCTCTCTGGCCGCCTACCTCGAAGGTGCACCCGATGACGACCTGCCCGACTGGCACGGTGAGCTGCGTTCGGGGGCGCGCTCGAACCTGTTGATGGGAGTGGGCTCCAACCGCGTCGACGTCAAACAGGCGGCCGCCCGGGCCGAGCGGGCCCTCGAGCGGATGGCCGAACCTCTGTCCGCGCTGTTCCTGCCGGCCGACGCCTGGCCGGAGGCCTTCTTGCGGGTGGCCTGGACCCAGATGATCCGCAACGCGGCTCACGACTCGATCTGCGCCTGTTCGATCGACGACGTGGTGGACGCGGTGCTGCACCGGTATGCCGAAGCCCGTCACATCGGGCAGGGACTGGCCGATGAGGCCCTGGCCGCGCTGTCCACGTCCATGGCCGCCCCGGGGCCCGTGGTGGTCAATCCGTGCGCGGTGGAGCGGGGCGGGATGGTCGAGGTGGTGGTGGTGGCGACGGGCGAGCCCGGCCCCGACGTCCAGGTGCTGTCCGAACGCGCCGGTCTCCCCGGGACGATCACCCTCAACGGCGCCACCGTGCGCGGCATGCTCGGGCTGATCCAAGGGGCGCGCATCGACAACGACACCTACATCACCGACGTGTCCATGGCGGAGGACGAAACCGGGGTTGACATCACCATCGTCATCGGCACCGATCCGAGGGCCGGAGCTCCCGTCGAAGAGATCAAGCGAGAGCTGTTCACCCTGCTCACCGCCAGGCCGGACACCGAGGTCAGGGTCACCCTCGACCAGCCGCCGTCCCGCCGCATCCTGGCCCGCCAGCGCGCCGTGCCGGAGTTCGGGTGGGCCCGGTTCTCCGCCGCCCCACTCGTCCATCCGGTTCGGGTCGACGCGTCGGCCTCGGGCACGGTCATCGGAAACGGTCTGGTCACGGTGGGTGTCGACGCCGCGGCGGGCACCTTCTCGATCAACGGCATCCCGGGGTTCGGACAGCTCATCGACAGTGGCGATCACGGTGACACCTACAACTACTCGCCACCGGCGGTCGACACCGTGGTGAGCACGCCCGACTCGGTCAGTGTCACCGTGGGCGACAGGGGCCCGGTCCGGGCCACTGCCACCATCACTTCCACCTTCACCTGGCCCGATCGTGTCGATGCGTCCACCGGATCGCGGGTCGGGGGCCACCAGGTGCCTGTCGAGACCACGCTCGAGGTCCGGGCCGACGAGTCGGCGATCCGGGTGCGCACCTGCTTCGTCAACCCGTCGAGGGACCACCGCCTGCGGGTGCGCCTCCCGCTGCCCGAACCCGCGGCCGAGTCGCACGCCGAATGTGCCTTCACCGTGGTCGAACGCGGCCTGGTGGCCGAGGGACGGGCCGAAGAGCTCGGCACCCCCACGTTCCCGTCCCGACGGTTCGTGTCCAGCGGCGGACTCACCGTCGTCCACGACGGCCTCCTCGAGTACGAACTGGTCGACCTCGAGGACGGGAGCGGCTCCGGCGGAGGCAGGGCCACGGCGTTGATGCTCACGCTGTTGCGCGCCACCGGCATGCTGTCCCGCATGGGCATGAGCACCCGACCGATGACGGCTGGGCCGATGATCCCACTGGAGGGCCCGCAGATGATCGGACCGCTGGCTGTCGAGTACGCCATCGAGCTCGGAGCTGTCGATCCCTACCGGGTGGCCGACGACGTCACGGTCCCGCTGGTCCCCACCGTGTCGTTCGGAGGGGGCTGGCGGCCCGATCGCGGCTCCGAGCTGGCCGTGCGGGGCGCCGAGGTCTCCGCCGTCCGGCGCCAGGCCGGTCGCATCGAGGTGCGGATCTTCAATCCGCGAGGCACCCCGACCTCGGTCGAGATCCCCGGGCGATCCGGTTGGCTGGTCGATCTACGGGGACGACCTGTCGCCCCCTTCGAGGGGCAGTTCGACCTCCGGGCCCAGGGGATCGCCACCGTCCGTCTCGACGGAATCTGAACCCACCGGGGGCAGTGTCCCACGCACGACCTGCTCGCCCCGATCCCGCAGTTCCTCGAGGTCACGAAGGAACTCGCCGAGGCGTTCCCAGCGCATGCTCCTTCGACGGTCGGCGTCGGGTTCGCTCCCGGCACGCGACAGTTTCCACATCTGGACCAGGCCGATGTCCTTCAAGCTCCGGGGTCGGAGCGCCCCGGCGTCGAACTCCTGGGCGCCCTCGGCCTCGAGCGCGGTACGGAATGCCCCGGACACGAGCACAGTGCCGGGGTTGGCCACCCCGACGAGCCGGCTGGCCAGATTGACCACCGGACCGTAGAAGTCCCCGTCCTGTACCAGCACCGGCCCGACGGCCAGGCCCACCCGTACGTCGGACAGCAGCTCATCGTCGGCGTACGCCTCGGCCAGGCTCAGGCCGATCTCAGCGGCACCGGTGGCCGTCTGGACCACGAACATCACTTCGTCACCGATCATCTTGACCACCCGGCCGCCCAGCGCCACCACGGTGTCGTGGGCCAGCTCCTCGAAGCGGGACACCACCGCAGCCAGCTCGGCATCGCCGAGGTGCTGGCTGAGCACCGTGAACCCGACCATGTCGGCGAACCCCACGGCCAAGTTCGGACTGATGCCCTCATCGGACCCGCGGACCCGGTCGAGCATGGCCCGCCGGGTGGCGGCTTGGAGATGCCGGCGCCAGACGTACTCCAAGAGCCGGGCCATGGCGGGAATGGAGGTACCGGCCCGGCGGGCGAACGCGTCGGCGTCGATGATGCTGTCACCGGACGAGATGAGGATGGGGGTCGAGCCGGGAGGTGTCTCGGCCTCGGCGATCCGAGCCATCGACGTCCCGATCACCCGCGCCATCTGCACAGCCGTCTCCACGTCGACCAGGTCCATGGCCACCATGGACTGGAACAGGCGGACTGCGTCGATGTCCATCTCGGTGAAGACGGCGTCGTCGTCGCCCACGTCGAGGAAGCCCAGCGCTCTCCAGAACCGCCGGGCCACGTCGACAGGGATGTCGGTGGTCTCGGCCACCTCGGACTGGGTGAGGCGGTGGCCGGCGGGCACCAGCATCCGGTCGACGACCAACAGATCCACGACATCGTCGGCCACGGCCTGGTCGATCTCTGCATCCGTGCAGCCGAGCCCCAGGAGGAGCGATCTAACTCGAGCCAGTGCCTCTCGGCGGCGCAAGGCGTCAGTGGCCACGTCGTCCGGCACCGTCACACCCTACCGGCGCCCGACTGACCCGTTCCTCGGCATCGAGGCAGAAAGAGGCCAGGACGGCGCCGGCGACCGGGAACCGGCCAACGGCGGGTGGAAACGACGTCCACCTACACTGTCGCGGTGGCAGCCCTCGCCCACCGGTCATCGCGACCGGGCTATCCGCTCCCCATAGGGCCCCGGGCTGTGCTGATTCCGGTCAAGGCCTTCGCTCAGGCCAAGCGGCGCCTGCACGTGGCCCTGAGTGCACGGCAACGCTCGGAGTTGGCCCGGGCCATGGCCGACCGTGTCGTCAGTGCCGCTCATCCGCTCCCCGTGGCCGTGGTGTGCGACGACACAGACGTGGCCGGCTGGGCCCGCGACCGCGGGGCGTTGGTGGTCTGGGAACCGGGACGCGGGCTCAACGGAGCGGTGGAGGCCGGCGTCGAACATCTCGTGGCCCAAGGGGTGACCCAAGTCACCGTGGCCCACGCCGATCTCCCGCGGGCCTCGGATCTGGCCCTGGTCGGCGACGACCCGGGGATCACGCTGGTTCCCGACCGTTACGGCAACGGAACCAATGTCATCGTCGTTCCCGGTGACGCCGGGTTCCGGTTCTCCTACGGCCCGGGATCGTTCGCACGGCACCGCAACGAGGCCGAGCGGCTCGGTCTTCCCTTCCGGGTCCTCGATCGGCCCGACCTGGCCTGGGACATCGACGAACCGGGCGATGTCGTGCCCGTGGCTGCATTCGGTCTCCCACCCTCGTGACGGCAGGCGCTGGTCAGGATGCAGGCCCACCGGGGTCGAGCGGCCTCCCGGTGGGTGACCTCCTGATCTCCGGGCCGGTGACCGTGGACCTTTCCGTGCCGGCCAGCGCGCTGGCCATCGGCGCCCACCCCGACGACATCGAATTCGGGTGCGGGGCAACGCTGGCCAAGTGGGCCGCGGCAGGGTGCCGCCTCCACCACCTCGTTCTCACCGACGGTTCCAAGGGCAGCTGGGACCCGGATGCCGACCTCGCGGCTCTGGTGTCGGCCCGCCGGCACGAGTCCCGCGCCGCGGCCGACGTCATCGACGGGCGCACGGGAACCACCGCCGGGTCCGACGACCGGGTGCTCTTCGCCGAGCAGGTGGACGGCGAGCTGGACAACGGCGTCGACCAACGACGGGAGGTGGCCCGCATCATCCGCACCGTGCGGCCGACCGTGGTCCTGGGCCACGACCCGTGGCGCCGGTACCGGCTCCATCCCGACCACCGTGCCGCCGGGTTCCTCACCATCGACGCCCTGGTCGCCGCACGCGATCCGCACTTCTTCCCGGAGCTCGAACTGGCTCCGCACCGGCCCGAGGTCCTGCTCCTCTTCGAGGCGGACCTGCCCAACCACCTCGAGGACGCCCGCGGGCTCGAGGAGAGGAAGATCGAGGCCCTGCTCTGCCACCAGAGCCAGTGGGAGACCACCATGGGCCCCGAAACGGCCGGTGGACCGGGTACGAGTACCGCGCCGGCCCAGACCGGACCCCTCTCCGCAGACCCTCGTCACCACCCGGAGTTCGCGGCCAAGGTGCGGCGGCAACTGGCCGATCACGGCGCACTGGCCGGGCTTGCCGCGGCCGAGGCCTTCCACTCGATCTCCGACCTGTGAGTCCCAGACCGTCCAGATCGGGGCACAGAGGCCCGAAATTGCGTCAGCAGGGGCGCGAAGGCCCCTGCTGAGCAAGTTCGGCGACGGCAGCGATGTGCCGTCTTGACTGCTACTTCCTCGTACGCTTGACCGTGCGCTTGGCCGCCTTGCGGGCCGGAGCCCTCTTGGCCGTGCGCTTGGCCGCGGTCTTGCGGGCTGCGGTCTTTCTGGCCGGAGCCTTCTTGACCGTGCGCTTGGCCGCGGTCTTGCGGGCTGCGGTCTTTCTGGCCGGAGCCTTCTTGACCGTGCGCTTGCGAGCCGGTGCCTTCTTCACCGCCTTTTTGGCTGTCGCCTTACGAGCTGCTGTCTTTTTGGCCGGAGCCTTACGGACCGCCCTCTTGGCGGCTGCCTTCTTTACTGCCATTGATACTCCCTCCTTAGGGTTCAACGCCGATTTGAACGCCGAACCGGTGGCGAACCGGACACCCTTCGACGCCGGGATCGGTACCACTGCACCAGTCCTCGGATTTCGACCTACACGAGGGCCACGAGCGGCCGGGTTGAATGTCCCGAAACCGATCACCGTGACCTTGCGTCCAGACCGAACCTCAGTGACGATCGTGTTGAACAAGACGTCAACCACATCTTCAACAGTCTGCCGAGACGAAGACGTCGACTGACTGACTGTTTTGACGAGTTGTGACTTGTTCACGATCACCTCCTCAGCGATACGTAACCAGTACTAGCAAAATGGCTTTTTACCTCCAGGTCAAGCACCATCTGGCGCGAGGGACCGATGCGTGGTCGTGTCGCGCGTCCAGATTCGCGACGTTCGCATCACGGA
>JBEKIU010000065.1:0-18860 GCA_050011635.1 Acidimicrobiales bacterium | reverse complement strand
CTGGAGGACTCGCCGACAGCGGTGACGAGGGCAAGGGATCCCGTTGGCCTCATGACCCGCCTGAACTCGCGGAGCACCCGTTGCGTATCGCGACTCGGCACGTGCAGCAGCGAGGCGATGTTCCAGATGCCGTCAACGTGACCCGAGGCGATGGGAAGTGCCCTGAGGTCTGCTTGGAGAACGCGGCCGTTGAGGTTCTCGCATGCGATGGAGAGCATCCCCGCCGAGAGATCCATCCCGAAGACCTCGAGACCCTTGCCACCGAGACGACGGCCATCGAAGGCCGGGCCACATCCCAGGTCCGCCACCAGGCCCCCGACGGGAAGGTCGGAGACAAAGGCCCTCTCGAGCTGGACGAGCCATTGCGTCTCCGCCGATTGAAGCTCGACCTGGCGGTCGGCGTACTGACGGGCGATCCGGTCATAGGTCTGCCGGTTCAGGGCGGTGTCGTCGGCGGGTTCGGAGCGGCCATCCACCGGGTGAGCCATGTCTCAATGATGCCCGCTTCACGAGCAGAGCACCGCGGCACGCTGTAGGGTCCCGATGCTGGTTGTTGCCGAGCGGAGCATCAATGGCGATCGGAAGGGGAGCATGGACCGACCCACTCAGTCGATCACTCGAATGCGACGGACCCTCCCGGCGTTCCCTGTCTTTCTGGTGATCATTGCCGGGTTGCTGACCGCCTGTTCTTCGACCAACTCGACGAACAGCAGGACCACTGGTTCGTCCACACCACCCATCCCGGCCTCCGCCTTCCACGACCGCACCGGGGTGACGTCCACCTCGGTGACGATCGGAAACGTATCCACCCAGGTCGGCGGCCTGTTCACCGGTGCCGTGGTCGGAACCGAAGCGTACGCCGCCTACGTGAACGCACAGGGTGGGATCCACGGCCGCAAGATCATCGTATCGAGCGCCGATGATCGGTTCGAGGGCGCGCTCAACAAACAGGCGGTCCAGAGCGTGATCCAGTCCGACTTCGCCAGCGTGGGCGGGCTTTCGCTCGAGGACAGCTTCAGCGAGCCGTTGATCCTGGCCAATCCCGGATTCCCCGACATCACGGCGTCGCTCGACCCGGCGACAGAGAAGCTGCCCAACAACTTCAGTCCCGTTCCGGCGTCGGACGGATGGCCGACCGGTCCGCTTCTCTACTTCAAGCAGAAATACCCGACGAAGATCGCCCACACGGCCACCATCATCGCCGATCTGCCGTCGACTGAGTTGGCCTGGAGCAACGAGAAGGCGGCCATGCAGCATCTGGGCTACACGGTGCTCTACGACCCGGCGCTGTCGCCCGCGACGACGGACTTCACGGCACAGGTGGTGGCCATGAAGAGCGCCGGCGTGCAGATCCTCTTTCTCGAGCAGGAGCCGCAGAACTATGCGTCGGCCATCTTCCGGGACCTCAGCCAGCAGAACTTCCATCCGGTGGTGGTGCTGGGTGCCCCCTCCTACAGCCCGCAGCTCATCGGCAACGCCGGCGGAGCCCAAGCGGTCGACGGGGCCTACCTGGAGCAGGCAGCATCGCTCTATCTGGGGGAGGACGCGGCTCAGATCCCGACGATCGCCACGTTCAACACCTGGGTCCAAAAGGTCTCACCGGGGTTCGCCACCGACTTCTTCACGTTGGCCGGGTGGCTGTGCGGCGAATTGTTCGTCGACGCGCTGCGCAACGCGGGGACGAACCCGAGCCGAGGGTCCCTCCTGCAGGCCATGCGGAAGATCACCAAATTCGACAGCGGAAATCTCGTCCCGGGCAGCAACCCGGCGGACAAGGTACCGATCACCTGCTACCTCCTGGGCCAGATCGCCAACGGCAAGTTCGAGCGGCTCGATGACCCTCCGGTGACCAGTCCGACCAACGGATTCCGCTGCGACGGGACCTACTACCGGGCCGGTTAGGGCCGACAGGCGGTGGCAGGAGACACTCACTCCGGAGGCCGCGACCGAACGTAGAGGAACGCGGGTCCCTGGTCACCGGGATCGTCGGTGTCCAATTGACCGGCCCACACTCGATCGAACCCGACCCTCTCCAGTGCATGCCACGAGGGAAGGTTCAGTTGCTGAACCGCGACGACGACCACGCGGATGTCTTCGAGCCCTTCCCACAACTCAGCCACGAAGCCACCGATTGCCGCCGCGCCGAGTCCCCGGCCCACCATGGATGGGTCTCCGATGAGGTAGTCGATCCCCGCGGCTTCGAGCCCATCCACGGCGACCGCCACCGTCCGTCGCCACTCGGGCTCGTCAGCGAGCCGGTAGCGCTGGATGTACCCGACCGGGGATCCGTCGAGGAGGACGATGAATCCTTCCGTCGTGTCGAGGCCCTGCACCATGGGGAGGTACCTGCGCTCGACCGATGCAAGGTCGTCCGGCTCCAACCACCATTCCTTGACATGCGGGGCGCCGAGCCACTCCGCCAGCTTCGGAAGGTCGTCGGCGGCCAGCGGCCTGAAGGAGATGGTCACAGGCTCCAGCCTGCCCGATGGAGCACGAGCGATGGATGGTCATGCCGCCAACCGTGGGGACGCCCCCAGCCATCGGGCGGGGAGGCATGTCGCCACTCCCGATCGGCCCCGGAATGACCGGTGAGCGGGGCCAACTCATCCACTGCCGTATGCCATCATCACGGGCAGTACGGTCGCCACGCATCGGCTCCCCGAGGAGGATTCCATGCCTGAGTTCCCGGCAATCGCCCACGTGACGCTGACAGTCAGCGATCTCGGCCGCAGCATCCCGTGGTACGAGCGACTGTTCGACACCAAGCTGGTCCTGGACGACAGCCCTGGACCGTTCCGACGGGCGGTCTGGCTCGTCGGGGGACAGACCCTCGTCGGACTCCATCAGTTTCCCGACCTGGTCGACGACCTCCCGTTCAATGAACGTCGCATCGGCCTGGATCACCTCGCCTTTGCCTGTGCCCATCGACGTGACCTCGAGGCTTGGAAGACCCGGCTGGACGACCTCGGCATCACCAATGGCGGCATCATCGATGCCGACTACGGGTCCGCGCTCTCCTTCCGTGACCCGGACAACATCGCGCTGGAATTCTTCGCGCCAGGTTCGTAGGGGGCATCCGGACCTCGCCAAAGGCGATACGTCCTCACCCCCATGGGGTCCTTCACACCACGGCGACCTCGAGGTCGACCGGGCTCCGACCGAGCACCGTCCGCCACTCCAGAGCCCGGGGATCACCGGTGAGCTCGAGCGGTCGGGCGATCAAACCCCTTACCGTCTCCTGGAGCGTCATCCGGGCCAGATGTGCACCCAGGCAGAAGTGCGGCCCGGTGCCGAACGAGAGCAGCTTCGGCGCGTCCGGGTCGGCGAACCGATCCAACCGGAAGGCGCCGGGATCACGCCAGACGTCGGGGTCCCGGTTCGCCGCCGACAGCGACAGCAGCACCACCAGACCTGGCGGGCGCTCCTCGGCCCCGACGGGCAGCGGATCGACGACCGTCCGTGGGATGGCCCCGATACTCGGCTCGAAGCGCATCGTCTCCATCACGGCTGCCGGCACCAGGTCCGGTCGGGTACCCAGGGCTTCCAGACTGTCGGGGTGGGCGAGCAGCGTGAGGAAGGTGCAGCCGATCTGGCTCGAGGTGGTGTCGTGCCCTCCGACGAGCAGGTTGGCCACCATGTCCACCAACTCCTCGTGGGTGAGTCGGTCGCCCATGTCCTCGGCGACCAACAGTGAGGTGATCAGATCGTCCGCCGGCGACGACCGCCGAAGGGAGACCAACGTGCCCACGTAGTCGAGGAGCTGATCGATCGCTGCCGATGCCGCTCGGATCTGGTCCAGGTCCATGAAGCCGAAGGTGGGGCTCAGGGCGTCCACCCAGTCGACGAACTTCGGCACATCGTCTTCGGGAACACCGAGCAGACGGCACATGACGTGCATGGGCACTCGGCCGAACGCGTCGATCAGGTCTCCACCGCCTTCTCGTACGATGCCATCGAAGGCCGCCCCGACGAAGTCGCCGGTGATCTTGCGCAGCCGCTCGGTTCACGAGGCGGCGCAGCCGCACATGGACCGCACCCTCGTTGGTGAACATCAACGACGAGTACCAGCGACGCAGGGGCCCGTCCCCGATTCCGACGAGGTCGAACAGCTGGAGTCCGACCCCCACCATCCGGGGGTCATGAGCCAGCTCGTCGATGTCGTGGTACCGCAGGACCCACAGAGCACCCGTCTCGGCATCGAGGGCGGTGGCGCTGTCGGCCGCGGCGGCCAGGAGGACGTCGCGTCCGCCGGATGGATCGCTCAAGGTACTGATGACAGGATCGCCCACAGGTCCCCGCTTTCGCCACCACCAAACGTAGCCCGCCCGGTCGCAGTCGTGCTCTCCCGTTGCCGCGTTCCCTGGCTGACCTCCGAGCCGGAATGGCGGCCTCCGCTAGGTTGTCGACATGCCGGACGAGCAGTTGCGGATCACGTTTGGCAACACACCGACGAACGGGGGCGGGCCGGGCGGTGCGGGCGCCGTCGACCCGATCGCCGGGCCCGGGCCCGATGGCGCGACGTCGCCATGCCACCGATGACCGCGGTGGTCGTCGGCGGGGGCTCGGGCATCGGCGCCGCGGTGGCCGCGCGGCAGCGGGCCGCCGGGGCCGACGTGCTCACCTGGGACCTCACGGGCGCCGACATCGAATGCGACATCATCGACGCCGACCAGATCGACCAGGCCACGGCGGCCACCATCGAGCGCGTCGGGGTTCCGGAGGTGGTCACGATCACTGCCGGAATCGGCCATTCCGGCCTGCTCCTCGACGCCGCCGTCGACGAGTGGGACCGGGTGATGGGCGTCAACGCCAGGGGGGTCTGGCTGACGATGCGGGCGCTGGCCCGACCGATGTCCGCCGGGGACGGCGGTTCCATCGTGGCCACCAGCAGCGTCAGCGCGCGGTTGGCCGATCGGTCCATGGGCCTCTACTGCGCCTCGAAGGCTGCGCTCGACATGGTCATCGAGGTCGCCGCGGCCGAGTGGGCGCCGGAGGTGCGAGTGAACGGCGTGGCCCCGGGCGTGACGGACACCCCCATGCTCGGTCGGGCACCGCGCCGTGGCGCATGGCTCGGCGACGTCGCCGGACGCACGGCACTGGGACGGCTCGGAACCGCCGACGACATCGCCGAAGCCGTACTGGCCATCCACGAGATGCACTGGGTGACCGGCCAGATCGTGCGCTGCGACGGCGGCCTTTCCCTGCACAGCCCCATCAACCCGCTGGGCGACGGCCCGGACTGACCACTGCGGCCCAGGAGGCTCGATTCAGCCGGGCAGGGCTGTCGACGGGCCACCCGGGCTCGTTCCGGAGGCCCGACCGGAGCAGACCACCGTCGAGGAGGTGGCCTGGGGGTCGGGCTGGCACGGGTCGTTTGCCGGAGGAGGAATCGGACGCGAGGTGTTCAGGCTCTGGGTGGTGACACGACTGGCCGAGGTGATCTCGGCGGAGGTGGCGTCCTGACTTCCCGGCCACCAGGCGACGAACAATCCGTTGACCGTGCTGGCCCGGACAGGATCGCCCTGCGTGCGCACGAGCGTCACGGCCGTCACCCCAGGGTCGACCTGGCCATCGACAAGGGTGTACGGGCCCTGGCTGGCGGAATCCAGGTGGGCGACGGACAGGTGCTTGATGCTTCCGGTGCCGGTCCCTCCGACCATGATCGAGCCGCCGGCTTGGCGTGGGCCCGTCCCGGTTGCGCCCCCGGAGGCCGACATGGAGCCTCCATGCCCGTTGCTGCGGGAGACGATGGTTATCGACGGCCCGATCAGACACGTCGCGTCGGTGCCCCCGCTCTGATAGATCACGAGGGTGAACGGCCCTCGCACGTCGGAGGCCACCACACTCCATGCGCCGTCCGTGCTGGCCACACCGGGCATGGCCGGGGCCGACGCGAGCTGGGCTCGGCAGGCCGCGTCGGCCGCGGACGTCTGCCCGGTGGAGGCCGGTGTGGGCGAAGGGGTCCAGCCGGCAAACGCAGGCGTCGAGCCCCCCAGGACGACCACCGAGACGATGACCCCGGTGGAGGCGGCCACCCCGGCCAGCGACCCGACCGTCAGCCGCGGCGAGATGCGGCTCGTCCGCGGGTGGTAGTCGACGTGGCGGAGGCGCACGCCCGCCTCGGCTGGCAGGCGCGAAGCCTGCCGCGAAAGCGCCTCGTTCAGATCAGATTCGAGTTGGTTCATCATCTGTGACTCCCTTCGTATCGGTGATGCCCTGTGGGTCGTTCGAATTGTTGGCCGCCTGGACGGATGCGAGGACGGCCCGAAGTCGGTCCAACGCCCGTGAGGTGGTGCTCTTGACGGTGCCGACCGAACACCCCATGGTCTCGGCCACCTGCACCTCGGAGAGATCCTCGAAGTAGCGGAGTACCAGCGCAGCCCGCTGACGGGGGGCGAGCGCACCCAGCGCATCGATGAGCTCGGACGAGGTGTCCACCATCCCGAGGGCCCGCGCCGTCGATTCGTCGGGACGATCGTCAACCGGGCCCCGGTCCCGCAGGTCCAACTCGGCGTGGCGTCGACGGCGTCGTTTGGAGTCGTCGAGCGCCAGATTGACAAGGACCCGTCGGGCGCACGCCTTTGGATGCTCCATCGTGCGCACCCGGGGCCAGCGCCGGGCCACCTCGAACAGGCACTCCTGGACCAGGTCCTCGGCTGAGCCGAGGTCCCACACCACCAGGTAACCGGTTCTCAGGAGGTCGTTGCCGGAGGCGGCCACGAATTGCTCGAATTCGTGGTGCGCTCGGTCCCGCTTCACGTCCACTCGTCCCGGCCAGGTGTGCCCATCATCTCCTTCAACCCGTGACGAGCCCCGAAAGGTTGCCTCGAGGACGGACAAATCTAGATTCGTGGGCCTGATCGAGCCGTGGCCGGATCACGGGCCATCCAGCAACGCCCGCAACTCGGCATCGATCTTGCCGTTGGTGTAGATACCTCCGCCGAGGTCCAACCGCCGGCCCCCGGCCGGATCACAGAAGCGGCCGCCCGCCTCCTCGACGAGGACCACGGCCGGCGCGTGATCCCAGGGTCCTCCGGCGTACCCGCAGACCGCCTCGAACTGGCCGACCAGGAGTTCGAGGAGCCGCTCTGCGTACGGCTCAGCCCATTGCGCGCCCTTCTTGACCCGTTGCACCATGTCGGGGTGCCGTTCTGCGGGCCAGACGGTCACGCGGCTGCGCGACAGTTCGTCCACCCCGGAGACGAGGAGCCGGACCGGCTCTGTGACCGCCCCGCCTCGGACAGTGCCCGCCCAGCTGCCGTGGCCCCGGAGCGCCCACCACACCTTGGCTCGGAGCGGCCTCGTCACCACCCCGAGGACGACGTCGCCGTTCTCCTCGAGGGCGATGTGCGTTCCCCAGGTGTCCTGACCGGCGAGGAAGAAGACGGTTCCGTCGATCGGGTCGAGAATCCAACGACGGGACGAGTCACCGGATGGTTCCGATTCCTCGCTCAGGATCGCGTCGTCGGGGTACTCGGAACGGATGACCACGGTGAGCGCCCGGTCGACGGCCAGGTCGCCCTCACTGACCGGGGACCCGTCGGACTTGATGGTGCTCGTCGCCTTCCCGAAGTGGTCGAGCGAGATGCTGTCGGCCAACTCGGCCAGCCTGTGGGCAAAGGCAAGATCGGATGGCCAGGTGGTGGGGTCGTCTGCGGGACTCACCCGGAGAGTCTTTCACGCCCCTCACCGATCGTTTCCGGCCGACGCCCGTCATCGTCGGGCCGCGACGCCGAGGGCGTTGGCGATCTCTTCGACATGCGGGTGGCGATGGCGAGTGCCAAGCTGGATGCGTGTTCGAACGGTTCACCGACCGCGCCCGGCGGGTCCTGGTCCTGGCCCAAGAAGAGGCCCGCCTGCTCAACCACAGCTTCATCGGGACCGAGCACATCCTGCTCGGTTTGATCCACGAGGAGGACGGGGTCGCGGCCCGGGCCCTGGCCGAGCTCGACATCTCCCTGGTGGCCGCCCGGGCCAAGGTCGAAGAGGTGATCGGGCTCTCCGGCGGTGCCGACTTCGTTTCCCCGCCCTTCACGCCCCGGGCCAAGAAAGTCATGGAGCTGGCCCTCCGGGAGGCCATGCAACTCGGTCACAGCTACATCGGCACCGAGCACCTCCTCCTCGGCCTCGTGCGGGAGGGGGAAGGTGTCGCAGCCCAGGTGCTGGTGAGCCTGGGAGCAGATCCGGCCCGGGTACGTCAGCAGGTCATGCACATCCTCTCCGAGCATCAGGGTGGAGAACCGATGGGTGCCGGAAGCGGCCCGCTCCTCCCCGGACGGGCGGGCGGCGCTCGGCTGGTGACGTGCTCGTTCTGCGGCCGGGGATCGCCGGAGTCGGGGCAGCTCGTCGCCGGGGCCAATGCCCACATCTGTGAGCACTGCGTCCGCGACTGGTACGGCCGGCTGGGCCGGGCCGGTGACCGGCCGGTCCGGTTGTCCGTCGTATCCCCCGACCGGGATCTCCCCGCCGCCGGCCAGCCTCCGGAGGACGCCGAGCGAGCCGAAGCCGACATCCGAGCGGCCTTCGCCGCCAGCGGCACCGCAAGTGACGATGGCGCCTCGGTCCCCACTGTCCAGGGGGGCGAGACGCTCGGACCCGTCCTGGCGGCGGCCAAAGAACGAGCCGGTGACCTGGCGCGGCCGGATGCCGATGTGGTCATCTCGGTCGACGAGATGGTCTTCACGCATCCCGATCACGCCGCGGTGCGGTTCTCCCTCTCGATCGCGGGGAGGCCGATGCTCCCACGTCACCGCGGCGATGCGGTGTTGGTGGACGGCGTGTGGAAGGTGGCCCGATCCACGTTCTGTGATCTCATGACCCTGGCCGGAGTACCGTGCCCACCCCACACCGAATGACCGGTTGACGCCCTATCGACAGCTCGTCATCGACGGCGCTCGCCCGGCCGCGACGCGGGCCGGTACAGTGACGTGAGCGCCCGCGGCCAGGGCCACCAACGCCCCGAGGAGGTCCGAGCATGACACTGAAGGACCAGGACACTGCGGACCCCGACTACAACCCGTTCGACACCTTCGTCGATGTCATCGCCGGGGATACCAGGGACCCCTATCCAGAATTCGCACAGAAGCGCCGGGAGGAGCCGGTCTGGGCGGGAAACTTCATGAACGCCGAGCTGCTGCCGGAGGGCATCGAGCTGTCCGACGAATGGATCGTGTTCCGCTACGACGACTGCTCGCGTGTCCTTCGAGATCCCAAGACATTCACGTCGACCGGCTATGACGCCACCATCGGCGTCGTGATGGGCCACATGATCCTGGGCATGGACGACCCCGAGCACCGCCAGAACCGCAACCTGGTGGCGGCGGCGTTCCGCGAGAAGTCGCTGGCCCGATGGGAGCCGGAGTTCATCGCGCCCATCGTGGACGAGCAGATCGACCGCTTCGTCGAGCGCGGTCACGCCGATCTGGTGCGGGAGCTGACCTTCGAATTCCCGGTGCGGGTCATCGCCAGGATCCTGGGGCTGCCCGAGGAGGACTTCGCCCAGTTCCAGCAGTGGTCGATCGAGCTCATCACCTTGGGTGCCGACATCGAACGCGGCCTGCTGGCGTCAGAGAGTCTGCGCCAGTATTTCGCCGGCATCGTCTCCGATCGCCGTGCCCAGCCGCGGGAAGACGTCATCAGCGATCTCGTGCAGGCCCAGGTGGATGGCGAGATGCTCGACGATGAGGCCATCTATGCGTTCTTGCGGCTCTTGCTCCCCGCCGGTGCAGAGACCACCTACCGCTCGTCGGGCAACCTGTTGTACCTGCTGTTGACCCATACCGATCAGCTCGAAGCGGTACGCAGTGACCGGTCGTTGCTGCCGCAGGCCATCGAAGAGGCGCTGCGCTTCGAACCGCCCCTTCTGCAGATCAACCGGACGGCGACCCGTGAGGTGGAGATCGCCGGTGTGACGATCCCCGAAGGGGGAAGCGTCACCACCTGCCTGGGTTCGGCGAACCACGACGAGACCCGGTGGGAGAACGCCGAGGAGTTCGACATCTTCCGGCCCCAGATCCCCCACCTGGCCTTTGCCCATGGACCCCACATGTGCCTGGGCATGCACCTGGCCCGGCTCGAGACCCGGACCCTGGTCAACAAGGTCCTCGACCGCCTTCCCGGCATCACCCTCGACCCCGGGGACACCGATCCCCATAT
Organism: Acidimicrobiales bacterium; assembly: GCA_050011635.1. Taxonomy (GTDB): domain Bacteria; phylum Actinomycetota; class Acidimicrobiia; order Acidimicrobiales; family RAAP-2; genus Bog-756. The sequence goes on along the minus strand of JBEKIU010000065.1, from coordinate 8,705 downwards.
CCGAGGGTCGATCTTCCGGTCCCCCACCTCCCTCCCGGTGCGTTTCGACAGTCCCTGAGGGGCCGTCGGCGGGCCGGGCTGGAAATCGGGCCGTCGGGCTTCAAGTCACCGCCCCGACCTGCCGATATCCCCGGCATGGACCCGGCTCCGCTGGCGGAGAGTGACCCGGTCGCACCCGAGCGATTCCTGGGCCGGCTGCGGGCGAATATCGCCGACCCCACCCTGCTCGCCCTCCCCCCCGTCGCCGCCCTCTTCTGCCTCCTCCGGTGGCAGCACATCATCGCCCCCGAGCCGTATTGGCTGTACGTCGCGGTGCTGATCGGCAGTGGGCTCGTCCCCGTCATCTTCTCGGCCGTGTGGATCGACCATCCCTGGTACCAGAACGCGTACGTCGCGGTCTACATGGGGGTCGTGGCCGCGGTCGTCTACACCACGGGGTGGGGCCCCATCCTCTCCATCGGCTTTCTCTTCGGCGCCGCCACCGCCTTCCAGCGCTTCGGATCGAAGGCGATCGTGCCCTGCCTGGTGTGGACGGCCGTCGCCGTGGTCTGCGGTCAGCTGGCGATCGCCCTGCATCTGGCCCCGACGATCATTCACGAGCCGGTCGTGCAGGGAGTGGCCGGGCTCGGACTCCTCGGCGCCTTGCTGGTGATCGTGCTCCTGGGCCGGGCCGCGGTGGAGAGCGAGTCGCTCGAGGCCGATCTGCGCCGATCCGAACGGCGGTTCTCGGCCCTCATCAACAGCTCCAGCGACATCGTGATCATCGTCGGAGCGAACGGGGTCCTGCAGTACGCCAGCCCGGCCTTCGAATCGGTGCTCGGCTACCCGAGTGCGGACATCGTGAACCTCCTCGGCGAACAGCTCGTCCATCCCGAGGACCGGGCCGGGCTCCTGGCCGCCCTGGACGCGGCGGGGACATCCGGCTCCGGCATCAGGGAGGAGATCCGCCTGCAACGGGCGGACGGGAGCTGGCTGTGGTTCGAGGCCGCCATCACCAACCTGATCGCCGACACCGACGTCAACGGGATTGTCGCCGACTTGCGGGACATCACCCGTCGAAAGGACGCGGAGGACCGCCTCGCCCACGCTGCCCTGCACGATGCCCTCACCGGACTGCCCAACCGCACCCTGATCCTCAACCGGGCCGAGCAGATGCTGGCCCGGGCCCGACGCCAGCACACGGCGGTGGCGGCGCTCTTCCTCGACCTCGACGATTTCAAGGACATCAACGACACCCTGGGCCACGAGGCCGGCGACCAGCTGCTGGCCGATGTCGCCGCCCGATTGACCAGCGCACTCCGTGAAGGAGACACGGTGGGCCGGCTCGGTGGTGATGAGTTCATCGTGCTCATCGAAGGCGCGTCCCTGGCTGCGGGGTCGGACGTGGTGGCGGAACGGATCCGCGACGTCCTGGCCCCACCGTTCTCGATCGCGGCCAGCGACGTCCCCTTCCAGGTGACGGCGAGCATCGGGATCGCCGAAGGCGACCGGGCCCACCCCGGGGAGCTGCTCCGCGACGCCGACATCGCCCTGTACCGGGCCAAGGCCGCCGGCAAACACTGCACGGTGACCTTTTCACCGGCCATGCAGGAAGCCGTCGACGATCAGCGGACGATCGAGGTCGATCTCCACCATGCCCTGGACAACGGCGAGTTCTTTCTCCTGTTCCAGCCCACCGTGGAGCTGGCCACCGGCGCATACGTCGGGGTGGAGGCGCTCCTCCGCTGGCGTCACCCACAACGGGGGGTGGTGCAACCCAGCAGCTTCATTCCGGCCCTCGAATCCAGCGGCCTGATCATCCCGGTCGGCGAATGGGCGCTCCATGAGGCCTGCCGCCAGGGAGCGGAGTGGCACCGGCAGGGGCATCGAATCGCGATGTCGGTGAACATCTCGGGCGTCCAACTCGAGCGGGACCGGGTCATCGACGACGTCCACAGTGCCCTGACGACCAGCGGATTCGACCCCGGCAAGTTGAATCTGGAGCTCACCGAGACCACGTTGATGCACGACGTCGAGGCCACCGTCGTCCGGCTCAAGCTCCTCAAGGCACTCGGGGTCAGCCTGGCCATCGACGACTTCGGCACCGGGTACTCGTCACTGGCCTACCTGCGCCAGTTCCCCATCGACGTACTCAAGATCGACCGGTCCTTCGTCTCGGGGGTGGCCAAGACCAAGGAGTCTGCAGCCATCGTCCACACGCTGGTCCAACTGGGGAAGGTGCTCGACCTCGAAACCGTGGCCGAGGGGATCGAAACGCTCGATCAGTGCAGGCTGCTCCAGGCAGAAGATGTCAACATCGGACAGGGGTACCTGTTCTCACGGCCTGTCGAGGCCGACGCCGTCGGTGAGCTCCTGAAGGACGCCGCCGTCCGACCCGATGTGGCCCCGTCGATGGGTTGAGCCAGATGGCCGGCTACCCGGAGCCAACGGTGAATGCGGCCTTCCACGGATCCATATCGAGGTTGGGATAGCGCGCCTGGACCCCTCGCAACGTCTCCTCTGTCCAGTACGGGTGGCCCGGGGCCGGGAATCCGACGACACCCAGCTGGCGGACACCGGCCCCCTGGACGAAGTTGTGCCACGCCGGCGTGAAGCCTTTGAACTGCCACGCCTGATAGCCGGCCCACTCGGCCTCGGCCGCCTTGTAGGCGACATGAAGCATGAACCGGGACCTGCCGGGCTCTGACACGTCGACGGCCCGGTGGTAGACGTCGGGGCGGTAGGCCACCACCGATCCCGCCGGACCGGAGGCGTCGCCGGGCTCGGCATAGAGGTGGGCGTAGTCGTCGTAACGCAGGGTGTGCCGTTCGACGGGGATACCGTCTGTCAACCGGCGCGAGACCAACCTGGTGGCACCGTCGTCGGCCGTGACGTCGCTCAGGTAGATGTACGTCTCGAGCTGCTGGTAGCCATCGTCGGGCCTGGGCACGACGATGGTGTGGTTCGGATAGTCGGTGTGGAGGAGTTGGTTGTACCCGGAGGACTGATTCGAGTATTTGGCCGTGAGGGTGGCCTGGTAGAGACGGACGTCGGTCACGGCCAGCAATTCCTGGGCCATGTCGATGAGCGCCTCGCTGACCACCAGCCGGTTCAACGGCGCGCTGTCGAAGGGGAACTCCGGCCACGGCGCGCCGTCTGTCCGGCGCCACACCGATGTGCGCTCATCGTCGACCCCCGCGTCCATCTCCTCGGCCGAGGGGAACAACCCGCGGACCGCGGCCTGAGCATCGGCCAGTTCGGCACCGGAGAAGGCGCCGGCGATGACGCACCACCCGTCGGTCCTCCATCGGGAGGCGAGCTCCGCGGAAAGCAGCCTGCCGGCCATGGCGTCGGTCACAGCACGATCTCCGGATAGAGGGGATGGCGGGCGAGCAGATCGGCGCATCGGCCCCGGCAGGTCTCGACGAGCTGCGGGTCGATCACGTACTTGGCCCGTGCCGTCGAGGTGGCCGGCGTGGTCGCGCCGAGCGCCCCGACGATCACGTCGGCCACCTCGTCGAGCTCTGCGGGTCCGAGGCCCAGCGTGGTGAGCGCCGGGGTACCGAGCCGGATGCCCGAGGTGTACCAGGCGCCGTTGACGTCGGCCGGGATCGAATTGCGGTTGGTGACCACACCGGCATCGAGCAACGCGGCCTCGGCCTGCCGACCGGTGAGCCCGAAGCTGGTGGCGACGTCCATGAGCACCAGGTGGTTGTCCGTCCCGCCGGTGACCAGTCGGACCCCTCTGCGCAGCAGCCCGTCGGCGAGGGCCCGGGCGTTGTCCACGATCCGGGCCGCATAGTCGGCGAAGGTGGGGCGGCGGGCCTCGGACAGGGCCACGGCCTTGGCCGCCATCACATGGGGCAGCGGGCCGCCGAGGACCATCGGGCACCCCTTGTCCACGTAGGGGGCGTACTCCTCCGTGCACAGCACCAGCCCACCGCGCGGGCCCCGCAGCGATTTGTGCGTGGTGGAGGTCACGACATCGGCGTGGGGAACCGGATCGAGGTCGCCGGTGAGCACCTTTCCGGCCACCAGCCCGGCGAAGTGGGCCATGTCGACCATGAACGTGGCCCCGACCTCGTGGGCGATGTCGGCCAGGATGGCGAAGTTGGGGTTCCGTGGATAGGCCGAGTACCCGGCCACCAGCACCAGGGGGCCGAACGCTCTGGCCTGGGCGGCGATGGCGCCGTAATCGAGGAGACCGGAGGTGGGGTCGACCCCGTAGCTGGCCTGGTCGAAGAGCTTCCCCGAGATGTTGGGCCGGAACCCGTGGGTCAGATGTCCGCCGGCATCGAGCGCCATCCCCATCATGCGTTGGGAGTGGAGCCCGGCGCGGAGCCGGCCCCAGCCTTCGGCGTCGAGGTCGTTGACGTGGCGGACGCCGGCCCCGTCCAGGGCGGGCTGCTCGATGCGGCGGGCCAGGATGGCCCAGTAGGCGACCAGGTTGGCGTCGATCCCCGAGTGGGGCTGGACATAGGCATGGTCGGCCCCGAAGAGGGCCGTGGCGTGCCCGGTGGCCAGCGTCTCGACCCGGTCGACCATTTCGCATCCGGCGTAGAGGCGGTGGCCGGGAGTGCCCTCGGCGTACTTGTCCGAGAGCCAGTTGCCCATGGCCAGCAGCACCGCCGGCGAGGCGTAGTTCTCGGAGGCGATGAGCTTCAGCTGGCGACGTTGCGACGCCAGCTCGCCGGCGATGACGTCGGCCACCTCCGGTTCGGCGGCCGCGATGACCTCGAGGGCCGATCGGTAGGCGGTGGCGACAGCCGGTTCGGGCATGGCGTGCTCCTTCGGACGACATCGGATGTTCGCCCAGGCGCACGGCTCTGTCCGGCACGTTGCCGGAGGGTCGGTCCCCGGTGGTGCTCCACCCTGACGCCAGTAGCGACCCGCCCAAACGATAGCCCCACCCACGGGCGGGCCACCGTGGGCCACCGGTGGGCCACGGGCGAAGGGCGGGCACCGGGCAACGGTGGGCCATACTGCACCGGTGGAGGAGGTCGAGGCATCGCCGCAACGGTTGGACGCGGCCGTGGCCGGCCGGACCGCGGAGATCGTGGCCGCCCTCGGTGCCCTCGACGACGGGGCGCTCCACGCCGCGTCCGGGCTCCCGGGGTGGAGCCGCCTCACCATCGCCTGCCACCTCAGGTACGGGGCCGACACGCTCCGGCGCATGACCGCCGGGGCACTGTCCGGTCAGCCGGTCGCCTTCTACCCGGAGGGACGAGATCGGCAGCGTCCCGGCACGCTGGTGCCCGGCGACGGGGAAGGTCCCACCGATGTCGTCGCCTCGTTGGCCGACCTCGGCAACGGGTTGCACGACCTGTGGTCGTCGCTCGGCCCAGACCAGTGGGGAACCCGGGTCGTGGAACCGTCGGACAATCCCGACCTCGGGTCCATGGCCCTTGCCCAGCTCCCGGTGTTCAGGCTCACCGAAGTGGAGGTCCACGGTTCGGACCTCGGGCTGGGGTTGGCCGACTGGAGCGAGCTGTTCGTCCGGACGGCCCTGCCCGGTCGGCTCGACCGGCTCAACGTCCGGCGGGTGAACCGTCGCCCCTTCGACGCCACCCTCGAGGGGGCCTGGCTCCTGGTCGCCTCGGACGGGCCCGGCTACCGGATCGGCGTGCGGGGTGCAGAGGTCGAGTCCACTCCGGCCGACCCGGGCGTCCCGGCCCGGGCGGTGATCGAAGCCACCAGCCGGGATCTCCTGGCCCTGCTGCTCGGCCGTCCTCTCCTCCGACCCCTTCGCATCACCGGTGACACCGCCTTCGGGGAAGCCTTCGCCGACGCCTTCCCCGGACCGTGATCCCGCCAGCACGCCACCTTCACGGCTTGACCAACCGCATGGTGAGAAAGAGCGGTACGCGGTGCCAGGGGGCGTGGCGACCGGTGGTGGCCACCGGCCGGGGCTCCCGGAGGGCCTCGACCAGAAGGCCGGCCCGCTCGAAGGCGCCCAGGTAGTCCTCCAGTGCCGTGCTCCAGCCCCGGAAGGTGATGGTCAGCCCGTCGCGCTCGAACGTTCCCTCGAACCGCCGCCGCCCGAAGTAGGAGTCGGTGATCTCGAACACCGAGCCCGCCCCGGAGCCCACGAACCGGCCGGCGTCGCTGACCGGGTGGGTGATGCAGATGCACAGCCGGCCTCCGGGCTCGAGCACCCGGGCCGCCTCGCTCACCGTGGTGGGCATGTCGGCCACGTCCATGAGTACGTTGTAGGCGACCACGAGGTCACAGCTGGCATCGGCGATGGGCAGGCGGGCCGCGTTGGCCAGCACATACGAGCCCGCCGGGTCGGCGTCGCGGGCGTAGTGCAGGAGGCGGCGTGACCGGTCGACACCCACCACCCGGTGGCCGCGGGCGGCGAGATCGCGGGCCACCCTGCCCTCACCGCATCCGACCTCCACGGTGCACCGGCCGGGTCCGGGCACGATCCGGTCGAAGAAACTGTCGTGGTACTGCCAGTAGGCGTCGTGGCCGGGGGTCCGGGCCCACAGGACCCAATTGTCCGCCTCCTGGTCCCAGTCGATTTCCTCCTCCATCCGGACGACGCTAGAGGATCGGGCCTCCGACAAGCCGCCGGCTACCGCGCGGCGTACGGCCCGGCCGAACCCGACGCGACGCCGGCGTCCCCCGGCGCGTCCCGACGGTCGGCGGGTAGGGTCTGGCTCCGATGCGAGTCGGAGTCCACCTACCCCAGTACGGACGAGTGGCCGGGCCGGATGCCATGACCCGGGCGGCGAGACACGCCGAGGAGCTCGGCTTCGCCGACGTCTGGGTCAGCGACCACATCGTGCACCCCGGGGCCCAGAGCTATCCGTCGCCGTACCTTCTCGACCCGCTGGTCGCGCTGACGTGGGCGGCGGCGGTGACCGACCGCATCGGGCTGGGCACGAGCGTCCTCGTCGTGCCCATGCACAATCCGCTCGAGTTGGCCAACGAGCTGGCCAGCCTCGATGTCCTCTCGGCCGGCCGCCTGACCGTGGCCGTGGGTGTCGGATGGTCGGAGGCGGAGTACACGGCCCTGGGCTACGACTTCCACAACCGCGGGGCGCGGCTCGACGAGGCGGTGGACCTGTTCCGGCAGGCCTGGTCCGAGGATCCGCTCACCTTCCACGGCCGATTCACCTCCGTCGACGACCTCCGGGTCCTCCCGCAGCCGGGCCGGACGATTCCGATCTGGATCGGAGGGAGCAGCGAGCCCGCCTACCGGCGGGCTGCGGCGCGGGGCGACGGCTACCAGGCGGTGGGGCTGGCCGTCGAGCAGGTGGGCCCGGTCGTCGAGCGCATCCGACGTGACCATCCCGACGACAGCTTCCCCATCTCGCTGCGAACGGGGTGGGATCCCCAGGGCATGGAACCCGACCGGATCCGGGATGAGCTGGCCGCGTTCACCGGGGCGGGTGTCCAGCACGTGGTGGCCGCACCGTGGCGGCGGGATGTCGACGACTGGCTCCGGTCGATGGACCTGCTCGCCGGCCTGGTGCTCTGACGGTGGCACCGCCCGGTCCACTCACCGTGTGGAGCGGGTGGGACGTCCGTGGCGGTGCCTCGGCCGAGCCCACCGCGGCCGATCCGTTCACGGAGTCGGCCCCCCACGACCCCGGCGAGGGCGCCCACTACGAGCTCATCGCCGTGGCCGCCCGGGGCTTTCGGCCCCCCCGGTTCCTGAGCACCGCCCCGACCGGGGACGGCGACGCCGATCCTCAGGCTGACGACGAACCCGGCACCGGGGGGCTCCGCCAGACGTGGTCCATGGTCTACCGGTGGGTGGCGGAGACCGGCCCCTCCCTCGTGGCGCCCTACGGGATCTACCTGCTCGGGGTCGACCCCCCGGCTGACGCCACGGACCACGATCTCGAGGTCTTCAACGACTTCTACACCAACGTCCACCTCCCCGAGGTGGCAGAACGCCGTCATGCGCTGCGGGCCGCCCGGTACGAACTGTGCCGGGAGGTGAAACCGCCATACCACGGGGCGCCGCGGTTCCTCGCCGTCTACGAGGTCGACGAGCAGGCGGCGTCCAACCGGCGGCATTCCGGTCCGCCCTACGCCAAGGGGCCCGAAGTCTGGCAACGGCACAAGACGCCGTGGCGGCTCTGGTACCGCCGACTGGTGCCGGCATCACCGGGATGACCGACCCCCCCGGCGGTCGACCCCTGCGCATCGGCATCATCGGGACCGGTTTCGGCTCGCGGGTGGTGGCCGGGGCCTTTCGGGGATCCGGATGCGACGTGGTCGAGGTGGTGTCGGCGCGGGACGTGGCCGCGGTCAGGTCCCTGTGCCGGTCAGACGTCGACCTGGTGGCGGTCCACTCACCACCGTTTCTCCATGCCGAGCACGTGGGCGGGGCCATCGACGCCGGCCACGCCGTCCTCTGTGACAAACCCTTCGGTACGTCGATGGACGAGGCCACGGCCATGACCGAGGCCGCCGAGGCGGCCGGGGTCCTCAATTTCTGCAACTTCGAGTTCCGGTGCCAACCGGCTCGCCTGGCCATGCGCCGGCTGCTCGAAGCCGGCGCCATCGGGCCGCCCGAGCACTTGGCCTACACGGCCTTCACCTCGGGCTCGCGCACACCTCTGCGTCCCTGGGGCTGGCTGTTCGACCGGTCACTCGGCGGTGGATGGATCGGGGCCTTCGGATCGCACGCCATCGACCTCATCCGCTGGCTGCTGGGCGACGTCACCCGGGCCGGTGCAGTGTCTCGGATCGGGATCGGCGAGCGCACC
>JBEKIU010000064.1:0-24271 GCA_050011635.1 Acidimicrobiales bacterium | reverse complement strand
GTCACGGTGCCATCAGTTGTCGAAAATGTGGTCTCCAGCACCATGGTCTGATCCAGATAACGCCGGTCGGACTGGAAGGGTCCGACGGGACGGATCGACCAGTGCCCGGCAGCCCGATCCAGAATCCGTCCAAAGACGGAAGGCCCGTCGAACCGGGGGAAACAGAGCCAGTCGACCGAGCCCCCCTTGCTCACCAGGGCGGCCGAATGACAGTCGGAGATCAAGGCATAATCCGAGATTGGGAGGTCGCTCACTGGGACCGGCCCTCGATCGATTCCGTCGCTTCGACCTCTTGGATTGCTCACGGCAGCACCTCTCTTTCGCTTCTCAGTTGTCCGGTGAGGGCAGGCTCGCCCATGCGTTGGATTCCCATCTGCAATTCACCTACGCAGCCGCAGGGTTCTCCAACACGAGGGCAATGCCCTGACCGGATCCGACGCAGACCCCGAGGATTCCGAACCTGGCATTGCGGATGCGAAGCTCGGTGGCAAGGCTGAGGACGTAGCGGGTACCGGACGAGCCGAACGGATGACCGATAGCCACGGCCCCTCCGTTCGGGTCGAGGCGCTCGTCGGGGACCTCGAATCCGTCAAGCTGGCGGGGAACCTCACGCAACACTCCCAGCGCCTGGGCGGAGAAGGCCTATGGACCTCCCAGACGGCGATTTCCTCGGGGCCGATACGAGCTCGTCGGAGCGCCTCGGGCATGGCAAACGCGGGCGCGATCCCCATGAATGCGGGGTCGAGAGCGTGAGTGGCCGAGGCAACCAGCCGGGCCAAAGGTTCCAGGCCCAGCTCCTCGGCAGCTGCCCCACCGGAGAGGACGACGGCACTGGCACCGTCGCTCAGAGGCGACGAGTTGCCGGCGGTCATCTGAGTCGTGTTCGGTTGCGGTGGGAGCGCGGCCAGTTGTTCCGCCGTGGTGTCGCCCCTGATGCTCTCGTCGTGTTCGAAGAGGCGGCTTGGTTGCTTGCGACCGGCCGGTAGCTCCACGGGATGGATTTCCTCCGCCAGTCGACCCGAGTCGCGGGCGGCGGCCGCGTGCCGGTGCGAACGAAGGGCAAAGGCGTCGATCTCCTCGCGAGTCAACTCGTATCGGTCGGCCACGTTCTGCGCCGTCTTGATCATCTCGACGTAGGCGTTGCGAGCCAGCAATGATGGATTGGGCGGACCTCCGGCACCGGCCCACATGGTGTCGAGCAGGAACACCGGGCCGCGGGGGCTGAACGGGGCATCACCTTTCATGAATGCCCAGCCCGATCGCGACATCGATTCGACCCCTCCTGCGAGCCCCACACCGAGCTCGTCGGCACGGATCGCATGAGCCAGAGAGATGGCTCCGCTGAGCGATGATGCGCAAACGCGGTTGACCGTCACCGCGGGCACGGAATCGGGAAATCCCGCCGCCAGGGCTCCCCAGCGGGCGATGTCCCCCATCCCCTCGTGGGCCGGGTTGACGCAACCGGCCCGCGATGTCCTCGATCCTGTCCAGAGGAACGCCGACCCGTTCGCACGCGGCAACCATCGTCTGGCCGAGAAGGTCATCGCTGCGAATGTGCGACAGCGACCCTCCGTAGCGCCCGACCGGCGTCCGAACACCCCCCAAGACGAAGGCCTCAGTGCCCATCGCACCCGTCTCCTTTCCACTCCGACCGGACAAGTTCCGGGCGTCTGCTCACGCACCAGGGATACACGAGCCGAGACTGTCTCTTCTTTGCCGTGCCACATCGCCCGCATGCACCACCCGAACGCTTCAGGACCCGCGGACCAGTGGCACAATTCTGCCGCCTTCCCGATCCGCCACGGTCAACGGATCACCCAATCAATGACCGGCGATCTGACCACCGTCGATGTGCAGAACCTCTCCGGTAATGAAGGGAGACGACTCCAGGAAGACAATGCCGTCGACGATATCGCTGATCTTCCCCACGTGCCCAAGGGGCTGGCGCGCCGCATCCGCATCGTAGGAATCCGGTGCATTCATCGACGTCTGGATAATGCCAGGCGAAACAGCATTGACCCTGATTCCGCGGGCCGCGTACTCGATTGCCAGTGACTTCGTAGCCGAAGCCAGGCCGCCTTTTGTGAGCGCGACCAACACGGATGGAACCTCGGTGTCCGCGTAGTCGGCGAGAGTGGTCGTGATGTTGACAATGTGACCGCCCGTCCCCTTCAGCATCTCGGGTACAACGCGTTGGGTGAGCCTGAAGAATCCAGTGAGGTTGACGCTGACGATGGACGCATAGTCTTCATCGGTATATTCGGTGAACGGCTTGCTGATGAAGATGCCGGCGTTGTTGATCAGCGTGTCAATCCTCCCGAAGTGTTCGGAGGCCGCGCTGATGATACGGTCATCAGTCGCCGGATCGGCCACATCACCGTCGACAGTGACGATGTTGGCGTCCTCGGAAGGCTTGATCGCACGTGAGTTGGCCACGACTCCCCAGCCACGGCTCCGATACGCTGACACAAGGCCGGCGCCGATGCCCTCACTCCCTCCGGTGATGATTGCGACCTTCATCTCATGCTCGTTCATCGGGATCCTCCGAAGAATGTACACAAGCGACGATCCGACCACCCACTGACGTCACGAGGATCACACGCCTCTTTTTGCGGTCGGCGCCTCACGCCGGACCACACCCGGGTCGTTTGGATGGGGCGACAGTTCCATGACCTCATCGGTGCGCCACACATGCAACGGCATGGAGGCGAGGAGCTGCTCGAGTTGCCCAGGGTCATCGGCGGAGAAGAGTCCGAGTGTGCGCCATTCACCCGGTTGCAGCGGAGGGCGCCACAGACGGAGCAGATGTCCCTCCGCAGAAAGCTCACCCGATCGGACGGCTTCTTGGGATCGGATGTCTTCGACCTCTTGATCTGAAGTCCCGTGCGGGACGTGAGTGGTCATCGTGACGAGGTACTCCATGATCATGATCTCCCTGACCTTCGCGCCGCGCTACGCAATTACTCGGTATCAACACTCCGCGGCCTCGAGACGCGGACGCTCACGAGGACACGGATGAATCCGTCAACGCGCCGGACGTCTTTTGCCCGCCCGCTTGCCCGACCGCCTTACCCTTGCCCTCGATCTCAACGACGAGCACCTTGAGGGCCGCGGCATAGATCTCCGAGAAGCTCGGAAAGGGTTGAATCGTGTCACGCAACACCTCAAGTGGGACTCGGGCACGTATGGCCAACGTGGCCTGCTGCAACCACTCCCCTGCCTCGGGGCCCAACCCGTACGCGCCGGTCAGCCGTTCGCCGTCGCTAAGCAGGGTCAAGAAGCCTTTGGACTCGGCGTAGTCATGGGTGTAGGTGGCTGTTCTCGAGACCTCTGACAACGGTGCCGTGCCACTGAACGGGGCCTCGACCGCTCCGACCGCGGCGGCCTGAGGGTCCGTGTAGACGACGCGGGGCACCGCCTCGTAATTGGCCGGCTGCGACCCTCCGAGAATATTCGCGGCCACGATGTCACCCTCGTACTCGCCCACATGGGTCAGTGGCCACTTACCGTTGACGTCGCCGATGGCCCAGAGCCGTTCGCCCGCCCGCAGGTACGAGTCCACTGGGATTCCGTGCTGGTTCGCGTCAACTCCCACGGTGTCCAGGCCTATGCCACTCACCCGAGGGCGTCGGCCGGTGGCGACAAGGAGACGATCCCCTCGCAACTGGCCGTGCTGGCCGAACTCCAAGACGTACTCCCCACCGTCCCGTCGCGCCGCCTTGACGCTCTCCCCAAGGACGATCTCGATCCCATCTCGGCGCAGACTGTCGGCAAGCGCCTCACCCAGTGGTGCGGCTTCATGACCGAGCAAGTGGTCGGCTCGCTCGATGAGTGCAACCTCGCCGCCGAGGCGGCGCACCACCTGCGCCAACTCGACGCCGGCCGGTCCGCCTCCCATCACGAGCAGACGGTTCGGAACCGCCTTCATACCGGTTGCCTCATGCGTCCCCCACACTCCGTCGAGGTCATCCAGACCCGGAACGGGCGGCATCATCGGATCAGAGCCGGTAGCCACAACTACGTGCTCTGCGGTGTATCGCTTGCCGTCGACCTCGACCACCCCCGGCCCGGCGAGACGGCCATTTCCGCGCAACAGCTCGATCCCCTTGCCCTCCAGCCAAGTTGCTTGCCCGGTGTCTGAATAGTCAGACACCATGAAATCCCGCCAGGCGAGCGCTGCTCTCACGTCCACCTGCGCCGTCGCCCCCACTTCGAGCGCACCATGCACCGCCTCCCCAGGGCGCAGGAGGGCCTTCGATGGAATGCACGCCCAGTACGAGCACTCACCTCCAACCAGATCGCGCTCCACGACAGCGACGCGCAGCCCACCTTCAGCCAGCGCAGCGGCACAATGCTCGCCGGGCGCTCCGCCACCGAAGACGATGACGTCATAGTCACTACTTCCATCCCTGCTGCTCATCGAGGACCTCCACGGGTCGCTGTTTCCTCCCGCCCCCATTCCAGGACTCAATCATGTCACTGAGCGGAATGAGATTTCACCCGCAAGGCCCTTGCCACCCGATGGCATCGTGAGGCGGGCTCGACGAGGCGTCCGGCACCGGGGCCTGGGGGGCCTGGGGCATCCACGGGAGTTGGCCTTGACGCAGCCACCTGGGGCTTCGGTGGGACATGTAGATTGTCCGATGTCAGCCCGGGGTATCCGTGAGACACGGCACGGCGGCCAACCGATTGCCACAGGCGAGTGAGAAGGCCGGGCTTGACCGCAGCCAGTGTCACGGTGAAGGTGGCGTCAGCTGCTGGTGGACCCGCTCGCCGCCTACAAGTGGGGGAAGAAGACATGGAATCGAGGTGCCAATGACCCTGGCATCGACGTCGTCGGCGCCCACCGACGAGCCGGCGGGAGGTCGGTTCGGATCGCTGGCCTTGGCCACGCTCCTTTTCGTCCTGTTCCTGACCTTCCTCGACAACACGATCGTCACCGTGGTGTTGGCCCATGTACAGAGCGATCTGCACGCCTCGGTCAGCCAACTGCAGTGGGTGGTGAACGGCTATGCCCTCGCCTTCGCCAGCCTGATGCTGAGCTTCGGCACAGTCGGAGACCTCTTCGGGCGCAAGAAGGTGATGCTTGCCGGAGTGGCGGTGTTCTGCGCCGGCTCGGTGATTGCCGCGGTAGCCCCGACCACCGACGTGCTCATTGCCGGCCGGGTGGTCATGGGCATCGGCGCGGCCGCCTCCGAACCCGGCACCCTGTCGATGATCCGCCACCTCTACCCCGATCGGGCACAGAGGGCCCGCTCCCTCGGCATATGGGCGGCGGTCTCCAGCCTCGGGTTGGCCCTGGGCCCACTCATCGGCAGCCTTTTGGTGTTCGGCTGGTCGTGGCGGGCCATTTTCTGGTTCAACCTCATCTTCGGGGTCCTGGCCTTCGCCAGCGCCGCCGTCGTGCTCCCCGAGAGCTCCGACCCGGTCCGGGCGCGGTTCGACATTCCGGGCTTCCTTCTCGGGGCCCTCGCGCTCGGGTCGCTGACCTTTGCCATCATCCTGGGCGAGACGGCCGGCTACCGGACCTGGTGGATCGACCTCCTCTTCTTCTTCGCCCTGGCTTCCGCCGTGACCTTCGTCCTGGCCGAGCTGCGAGCCAAGAACCCCGTTCTCAACGTGCGCTACTTCAAACGCCCGGCCTTCGCCGGGTCGAGCGTCATCGCCTTCACCGCCTATTTCGGCACCTTCGCCATCTTCTTCATGGTTGCCCTGTACCTCCAGGTCGTGGTGTCCGTCTCGCCACTCGGCCTGGCGCTCGACTTCGTCCCCCTGGCCGTGGGGATGGTGGCGGCCTCGGTTCTCACCGGGCGGTGGGTCGCGGCCTGGGGCCCTCGGATCCCCATGGCCACCGGGTGCCTGCTGGCCGGGGTCGGGATTCTGCTGACCAACGCCATGGTCACACCGCACGTCGGCTTCGACCAGATCGGATGGACCATGTTCCTCGCCGGCGCAGGGGTGGGCATGGCCATGGTTCCGGTCACCTCTGCCGCCCTCGGTTCGGTTCCGGCCGAGCACTCGGGCATGGCCGCCTCCACCACCAACACCTTCCGGGAGCTCGGTGCGGTTGTCGGGGTAGCCGTCCTCGGCTCGATCATCAACGGACAGCTCACCGTCAACCTTGTGCGCAAGCTCACGGCCATCGGGATCCCCAAGGCCTACCAGTCGCTGGTGGTCTCGGCCGTCACCACCGGCTCCTATCAGGGCGAGGCCAAGGCGGCCACGGCCAAGGACCACGCCATCACCCACATCGTGAACGAGGTTGTCTCCGCCGCCTATGGGGCGTTCGGGCACGGCCTCAACCTTTCCCTCAACGTGGCCGGTGCGCTCCTTCTGGCCTCAGCCGTCCTCGCCCTGGTCACCGTCTACGGACGCCGAATCCACCTCGAGCGGGTCAACTCGGCAGAGGGTCACCTCCTCTATGTCTCGGTTCGAGACGAGACCGGACTTCAGGCTAAGACTGGAGAGTGATGGTCCACCACCTGCTCATTCACACCTGAAGGAGAGACGATGCTCCCTGCCCTGACGACCGAACCTCGGGCCGACTGCGGTGAGCCGGCCGCTGGTCCGCGCAGCGAGCGGTCACGACGGTCCGATGTCACGACCGCCGAAGGACAGTCGACGGCGATCCGTCTATCCTTGCCGACGTGGTGAACGATCGCATCGACCCGAGCGTCCCGCCGAGCGGCGACGGGTGCGTTGAATGCCTGGCAGCCGGAGGCTGGTGGCTTCACTTGAGACGGTGTGCGAAATGTGGCCACATCGGGTGTTGCGACACATCACCGAATCAACATGCCACCGCTCACGCCAGAGCTACGGACCACTCGGTGATCCGGAGTTATGAACCAGGTGAAGACTGGTTCTGGGATTACACGTCAAACCAATTCTGCGACGGACCCGCGCTTCAGGCCCCCGATCACCATCCACTCCAGCAGCCGACGCCGGGACCTGCGGGTCGTGTACCTCCGAACTGGCAGAGCCTTCTCCACTGAGGGACCCGCGCGATGCGCCTCAGCAGCTTCCCCCGCCCGTCGGCACCATCTGTCAGAGCGGGACGGCGCAAGCGTCCGCGGTAGTCGCCTCCGGCTACAGCGGCGGCGCAATCGTGATCGGCATTCCCCAGGCACGGTAGGTGCAACCCCGCCCCAGACCTCGTTGTTGTGCGCGCTGCCCCATCGATGGGTGCGAGGAATGAATTGAGGGAGGCGATGGAATGACCAACGAGCGTCACGTGGGCTTTCAAGCCGAAAGGCATCCTGATCGGGCGGCCATCGTCATGGCCGGGTCAGGACTCGTCACCACCTACCAGGAGCTCGACGAACGCTCGAACCGGCTCGCCCACCTGTTGCGCGATGCGGGTCTGCGAACCGGCGATCACGTTGCCCTGATGATGGAGAACGGTTCGGAGTTCCTCGAGGTCGCCTGGGCGGCTCAACGATCGGGCCTGTACTACACCGCGCTCAACAGTCACCTTCGTCGGAGCGAGGCTCAACATATTCTTGATGACTGCGGGGCCACCGCCTTGTTCATCTCGGCAAGTCTTTCCCACATAGCCGGGGAGCTCGACTTGCAACGGATAGGACTGTGCATCGTGGCCGGAGGCGAGGCGACGAGTTTTCTGCCCTACAACGACGCGCTGGCGCGCTGGCCGGTGACGCCGATCGTGGACGAGGCCGAAGGCCGAGAGATGCTTTATTCGTCTGGAACCACCGGAGCGCCCAAGGGTGTCCGGAAGGTGTTGTCCGCCACCCCGATGGGCGATCCGACCGCGACACCAGTCGTGCTGGCCGGGAACATCGGCCGGGTGGGGATCGACGGAAACTCGGTCTACCTCTCCCCGGCCCCGTTGTACCATTCCGCGCCCCTTGTCTACTCGATGGCGATGCATCGGCTGGGCGCCACCTGCGTGGTCATGGAGTCGTTCGAGCCGGCCAGATGCCTCGAAACCATCGAGCGGTACCGGGTCACACATGCCCAATTCGTTCCCACCATGTTCACCCGCATGCTTCGCCTGACGGACGAGGAGAGAAATGCTTACGATCTCTCGAGCCTGCAGTGGGTTGTCCATGCCGCGGCTCCCTGTCCGGTGCCGGTCAAGCAGGAGATGCTCGAATGGTGGGGCATGATCATCCATGAGTACTACGCCGGAACAGAGGACATCGGATCGACCGCCATCAAGCCTGAGGAGTGGGTGGACCACCCCGGTTCTGTCGGGCGACCCCTCAACGAAGTCCACATCGTCGGAGAGGACATCGAGGTCGACCTTCCTGTCGGCGAGACCGGCACGGTGTACTTCGCCGGCGGCCGCGAATTCGAGTACCACAACGATCCCGAGAAGACGGGTCGCATGACGAACAAGAAGGGATGGAGGACGCTCGGCGACGTCGGCTACCTCGATGCCGACGGATATCTGTACCTGACCGATCGTGCATCCGACATGGTCATCTCAGGAGGCGTGAACATCTATCCACGCGAGGCCGAGCAGATCCTCGCGACCCATCCTCAGGTGGTCGACGTAGCGGTGTTCGGGGTCCCCGACGAGGAGATGGGGGAATCATTGCTGGCGGTGGTGCAGAAGCAAACCGGTGCATCCGTCTCGGCGGCGGACCTCATGGCATGGTGTCGAGACCGTCTTGCCGGCTACAAGTGTCCCCGAGCGGTCGAGTTCATCGCGGAGATGCCCCGCGACCCGAGCGGAAAGCTCTTCAAGCGACTGCTCCGTGAGCCCTACTGGAAGGATCGTGCCTCTCGCATTGTGTGACGACCTGGCGGCGAACCTCAATCCCCTCTCGAGCTCGTCCTGGCGCCGCGACTGGTGATGACTCCTACGTCGACGCTTCGGCCCGCAGCGCGTCGACTTCGGCCAGGAGTATTGCCGCCATCCAGGCCGGAAGCTTGTCCCGCATGTCGGCGGTGGCCAGGGACTTCCGGATGGCATCTTCCCTGTCCGGGGTGAGACGTGAGTTCTGGCGACTCGATCTCCCGGGCGGAGCTTCTGTTGGACGTCCGGGCGTGCGGGCCCCTCTGTAGGTCTCGATCAACACTCGATAGTTTTGGGCGATCAACGCAACCGCCGCTCCTCGCTCCAGACGACCGGCGAGGAGGTCCTCGAGCGGCTGCTCCCAGATGGTCCTTCCCACCGCGAATCCCGCGTAGCCGTCAAGCGGAGCGGCTACCTCAATCCAGTGTTCGACCCTGGACAGAGGTGCATTTCGCCCCAGCACAACGCATTCCGCCGGGTGGTCAGTGCCCGCAGCCACGGATCTCAACACGCTCTGGGCGCCCTCGGCCGTCTCGTAGCCCTCGAGCTTCCAGACGGTCGGATGCACCCTGCCTGCCTGCAGCTGGGCAAGTGCCTCGGCGGTCAGGGCGGGTCGCGCATAGAGGTCGAAGTGGTCTTGGTCCTCCCATTTCGAGAGTTGCTCACGAGTCGGAGGTACGAGCAGCTCGAACAACCATTGCCGCCCAGCACGCTCGGCCCAGTCAGAGACGCGGGCCAGATGGTCGATCTGTGTGCGACGGTCATCCTCATCGTCAGCGGGGTTGTAGCGGACCAGCACCTTGAAGAAATCCGGATCGAACAGTTCAACGTGTTCGGCAAAGTGGTCGCCGTATTCGAGCTCGAACAGGTGCGTGCCACTTCGTTCGATCGGCATGGCCACGATGAGCCCGTCGGACGTGGCCGCTCTTGCCACTTCCGAGCCGAGCCTCTCGTCGACAAGAACACCGATCCTTCCCGGAGAGGTTCCCTCGGAAGCTACCTGGCGCGCTCCGTCGTAGATCACCATTTTCGCGTCCCGCATGCGATCGAGCTCTGCGTCGGACGGTTCCCCGGTAATGCCGAACAGGGATTTGGCGAACGATGCCCGGTGGTCCATGGCCAAGATGAAGAGCGGATCGCCGGCCGATGCTCGGTAGCGAGGAGTCGACGCCATCAGCTTCCCCGAAGATGGTGACTGACAGGGATGGGGAACGTCATGCAACTCCTCCTATTCCAGGTGCCGACGTCAGGGCACGGCGGCGATGCTCCCGACCATGGCGCCCCTCGTCGGTAGCCACAGTTTGTGGCCGTGGGGACGTCAGGTCAACCCGCAACCCTCAAGCTCTCCCGCTCTATTCGGGCGCCTTCAGAGGCGGCTTGCCGGCCCGCAACGTTGCCGGCCGAAGGGGTGAGATCGCGGGGATCGGGTGACGACGAGGTCCCGACCAAAGCGCCGGTGGGGCATCCACCGCTCGGGCGATCTCGTAGGCCGCCGCCTCGTAGTTGACCCGCCAACCTACGAAGTCGAGCCACGCATCCTCAGTTGGGCGCTCGAGGGGGAAGTCCACCCTTGCCAAGCGGTCGATGGCATCGACGAACTCCTCGTAGGTCAGATCGATGCCGTCGTTTGGGTCTGGCTCGTCGGGGATGGCGAAGCCCCGCGCTCGGGCGAGGGTCGTGAGGCAGGTAAAGCCGCCGCGCAGACAGAGGCGGGCGGACACCGCACCAGGAGCATCAGGCACCAGCGACAAATACAGCGCGGCACCGTCGAGCACGGCCAGTTGCGCGGTCACCCACGAGGAGAGTGGTCTCGGGGAGCGGAAATTGACCAGAGGAAGATAGGTGGCGTGGCTCTCCGACACATCAGCCGACCAGCGCTCCCATTCCTCGAACAATTCCGGCAATTCGCCCATGGCCGAGACTCCGGAGCCCAAGCCGTAGTGGGTACGGGCCAGCAGTTCGGGACCCCAGGAGGGAACCCCGGCCCGAGAGTCCAGCATCGTCACCAGCCCTTCGCGCCGGTTGAAGGCGGCGTAGAGAGTGGGAAGGTAGCCGATCTGTAGGGCCACCGTGCCCAGTCCGACGAGGGCCGCGAGGTCGGCCAAGCCCGTCGGAACGCCGTTGTGGGGCGCCAAGTACCCAAGCGTGCACAGCGACGAGCCGGCTAGTTGGAAGGCACCGGAGAGCCCCGCAGTGCCCATGGACGGCCACATCAGCAGCGCAAAGCCGAGCTCGAAGACCGCCAGCCACACCACAATCTGCAGAATGAGTTGAATCGGAGCCTGGGCGGCCAGAAGCCGATCGCGCGTTTCGTAGGAATCGAAGCGGTCGGCGACGAAATGGAAGGTTCGATCGACGGTGATGGCGACGGCCCGGGTCAGCCGGCTGCGGATCCGTCGTGGGACGACGACCGTTCCGATCACACTCCATCCGGCCGCGACGATGAGGAACACACCAACCGCCGCGGCCAGGTCACGACCCAAAAGCATGGTTCAGCTTCCCATGGTGGGACTGGGTGGCGCTGATTTTCGCTCGGGGGCTGACCACCGAGGCCGGGGCGGCCCGGGTTGGTGCCCGGGGTGCTTCTGTTGGCCAAGTCGGCGAGCTCGGGGTCTCGTCGGCTCGAGCACGGTGCCGGCCGGCCAGATGCAACGCGGTGATGACCCAACCGTCCGGCGGTCATCAACACCCTGGCCGGCACTGAGGACGCTCAGGAGAGTGATTCGTCGAGCTCGCCAAGTGAGCGGATGAGCTCACGATTGGCCGAGTAGTCGACCGGACATGCGATAACCGACACAGTGTCGTCGTCCAACGCAGCGCGCAGAATTGGGAGGAGCTCGTCGGCCGAGCTCACCCGGTAGCCGACTGCCCCGAAGCTTTCCGCATAGGCCACGAAGTCCGGATTTCCGAACGTGGTGTCCACGTTGTGCCCGAGTTCGAGGTCCATCTTCCAGCTGATCAGGCCGTAGGCATCGTCCACCCATACGAGAATGACCATGGCGATTCCCTCGCGTCGCGCGGTCTCGATCTCCTGGGAATTCATGAGGAAGGCACCGTCTCCGGTGGCCACCAGCACCTTGGCCCCGGGACGAGCAAGCTTGGCGCCGATCGCCCCCGGCAGCGACCAGGCCATGGTTGACAGCCCATTCGATATGAGGCAGGTATTCGGCGCATAGGTCGGGTAGAGGCGGGCCATCCACATCTTGAGGGCACCGGTATCCACCAGCACGATGTCCTCATTGCCGAGCGCCGCTCTCGTGTCAGCAACGATGCGCGCCGGAGCCAGGGGAAACCGATCGTCGGCTCGCCCGCGTTCGAGCTCGTCGGCGAGCAGGGCGCGGATCCGTTGCCCGTCGCCTCGCGGCTCGAATCGCCGATCCACTGCCGCGGCAAGGGAGTCGAGGCTGCGTCCGATGTCGGCCTGAAGGCCCACCGATACGTTGTAGTGGCGGTCGACTTCGGCCGGGAAGCGGTGAATGTGGATGATCTGTTTGTCACCCAAGGGGTTGATCCGGACCGGGTCGAACTCCTGGAGCTCATAGCCCACACTGACGATCACGTCGGCCCGATCGAACCCGAAGTTGACGTAGTCGTGGCGCATGAACCCCACAGCTCCGAGCGCCAGGGGATGGTCGTCGGACAGAACGCCCTTGCCGTGGAAGGTGGTAGCCACCGGCATGCCGAGAGACTCGGCAAAGCTGCGGAGACTATTTCCGGCATTGGCCCTTGTCGCCCCGTGGCCGGCGAGCACGATCGGATTGACGGCGGCCCGGAGGATCGACGCCGCTCGATCCACCTGCCCCGGCGACGGCTCGTCCGGACGCGGGACGTTGATCGGCAACGGTGCGACGTCTCCGGGAACCGCAGCCTTCTCGATATCTTCGGGGACGGCGAGGTAGACGGCGCCAGGGCGTTCGGTCTGGGCGAGTTTGAAGGCTTTTCGGATCATCTCGGTTACTGCGCCAGGTGTGGCGATAAGCGCTGACCACTTCGTAACCGGTGCAAACATCGACACCAAGTCCACACCCTGGTGAGATTCCTTGAAGCTCCGGTCCATTCCGACCTGGGCGGAGAGGGCGATCAGCGGAGTGGAGTTCGTGGTGGCATCGGCGGTGCCGAGCAAGAGGTTGATGGCGCCCGGGCCGAGCGTGGCCGAGCACACAGCGGCCCGCCCAGTGAGCCTTCCGTACGTCTCGGCCATGAACGAAGCACCCTGTTCATGTCGGACCAAGACGTAGCGGATCGGAGACCGAGACAAGGCTTCCACCAAGCGGATGTTCTCCTCACCGGGGATACCGAACACATGGGTGACGCCTTCGTTCTCCAGGCAACGGACGATGAGTTCGGCAACCTCTTGTGTTGGACCGGCCACACCGTAAACCATAAGGGACTCTGAGCCGCTCCGACGGATCGGAGTCCTCACTCGGCGGTCCGAACCCGACTGCGGTCATTCCGACCTTGACCACGCCAGCCGACGTCGCCCGGGCACGCTCCCCAATCCGAAGAGCAAGATGCTGGTGAACCGATCGAATCGCGATGAATGCCCTTGCGACGCGCACAGGGTGTCCGGGCCCGGAATTCGGCTCCGGCACGAGAACGGGCAGGCGATCTTCACCGGACACCGGAGAGCTGCGCTCTTGATAGCGTGCACACGGAACCGGGAAGGCGAGGTACGACGATGGAGACCGCCAAAGCTAGAGAGCTGCTTCGTTCGGAGCGTCTCGGCGTGCAAAACCTGATAGAGCAGGTCACTGCCGGTGGCCGCAATGACCGAACGGCAGCGAATCAGTCGGGCGACATGTTTGATTCGGCCCAACCTCTGACAGAGGAGGGCACTGATGAAGCAATTCTGGCCGGGCTGGAAGAGCGTTTGGCGGCTATTGATCGAGCAGAGGGACGCCTCGATGCCGGAACCTATGGCTACTCGGTTCGAAGCGGCCTACCGATCCCCGACGAGCGCCTCGAGGTTGATCCCGCGGCAGAACTGACCATCGAGGAAGCCTCAGTCGCTGACTGAAGTCGCGGCCAAGGCGTGTTCCCGAGGGCACGCCATCGCCTGTCGACGACGGCCTGCGCCCGATGGCTGGACCCCTTCAGGACCACGGCGCCCAGTCCCCTTCCGGGTCGGTGGTTTGGCCCACCTCGATCAAATAACCGTCGGGATCCCGGATGTAGCAACGGATCTCATACTGGTGCTGCTTCGGCGGGGTCAGAAATTGAGCGCCCCGGGCACTCCATTCGGTGTACACGGCCTCGATGTCTTTGACCCGGATATTGAGGAAGCTGCTGACCCTGTCGGGGTCGCGCGGCGTCTCCAGGGTGACCTCGGGCTTGTCGTCGGTCGGGCCTCCGCCGACATTGATAATGACCCAGCTGTTGGCGAGGGCCACATAGGTCACGTCTCCGGAGAAGATCACCTTGCCGCCGAGTACTTCGGAGTAGAACCTTCGAGAGCGCTCGACGTCGTCCGAGACGATGAAGTGGGCCAGCAGAATCCCCTCTGCGGGCGGTTTGAAGTCGGCCATCTGGCACCTCCACTATTTGGGCTCATGCCCCGCTGTCGATATCGTAGGTCGGTCCCGTCAGAGCGGTGTCGGTCGTGAGGTGCACGACAAGGGCGGCGACATCGGCGGGTCCGACGATGGTCGCTCCAGGGTCGGCCCCCGAAACCGCTCGACGAGCGCCATCCGGAGGGCCGCTGGGAGGTGCGGACGGATGCGGGTGCTGCTCCCTGACTATCGCCCGGCCTCCATGTCTTCCATGCTCGGCACCCTCGAGGCGGTCGAGGCCACTGAGCAGATCGGCAAGTACCTGCCAGCCACGGTCCCCTCACGAGAAAGCCAATAGACAGGAGGGCGTTGACGGGACCATCATCACCTCTGGTCCATCGATCGTGGGGCCCGACGGGTGCGGTCGCCGGAAGGAGAATCATGACGGATCACACGTTGGACGCCGTTCGAGAGCTGGGTCAACAGCTGCGGGTGGATTCGGCCCGCTGCAGCACAGCCGCCGGCTCCGGTCATCCCACATCGAGTATGTCCGCTGCCGACGTGATGGCTGTCCTCCTGGCCCGCCATTTCCGCTATGACTGGGACCGTCCCGACGACCCCACCAACGACCATCTGATCTTTTCCAAGGGCCATGCGTCGCCCCTGTTGTACTCGATGTTCAAAGCCGCCGGAGCCATCACGGACGATGAATTGATGACCGGGTACCGGCGGTTCGGCTCGCGCCTGCAAGGCCACCCCACCCCCTTGCTGCCGTGGGTGGACGTGGCCACCGGCTCCCTCGGTCAGGGGCTTCCGGATGGAGTGGGAGTGGCTCTGGCCGGTCGATATCTCGACGAGCTCCCGTTCCGGGTGTGGGTGCTTTGCGGCGATAGCGAGATGGCGGAAGGGTCTATGTGGGAGGCGTTCGACAAGGCGTCCCATTACCGGCTGGACAACCTGACCGTGATTGTCGACGTCAACAGGCTCGGTCAACGGGGCCCGACGGAGCTGGGCTGGGACCTAGAGGCATATGCCCGGAGGATCGAAGGCTTCGGATGCCAGCCCATCCCCATCGACGGCCACGATTTCGGTGAGATCGAGCAGGCCTTCGCCGACGCGGCCGGCGCAGACCGGCCCTCCGTGATCCTGGCCCGCACCCGCAAGGGTTGTGGGTTCGACGAAGTCGAGGACCGAGAGGGCTGGCACGGCCGGACGCTCCCGGCCGAGATGGCCGAGCGAGCCATCATCGAGCTCGGAGGTGAACGCCATATCACTCTCCGCGGGCCGCGACCAGAAGACGGGTCGCCGCGGGTCCGGCCCAGTAGCGAGGTGAAACTGCCACGTTACGAGCTGGGTGCCAAGGTGGCGACCCGACTGGCGTTCGGCCAAGCGCTGGCTGCGGTGGGTGCCCGTTCCGACGTGGTCGCCCTCGACGGCGAAGTGGGCAACTCCACCCACGCAGAGGAGTTCGCCAAGGCCTATCCCGAACGCTATTTCGAGATGTTCATCGGTGAACAGCAACTGGTTGCGGCCGCAGTCGGACTGTCTGTACGCGGATACATCCCGTTCGCCGCCACCTTTGCCGCCTTCTAACCCGCGCGTACGACTTCATCCGGATGTCAGCGATCTCGACTGCGAACATCCGCTTGTGTGGCTCGCACGCCGGCGTCGAGATCGGCGCAGACGGCCCATCGCAGATGGCCCTGGAGGATCTGGCAATGATGCGGGCTGTCCACGGATCGACGGTGCTCTATCCAAGCGACGGCACCAGTACGGCCTTCCTGGTACAGGAGATGGCCGACCGTGGCGGTATCGTCTACATGCGCACCACCCGCGGCGCCTACCCGGTGCTGTACCCACCGGAGGAGGCCCTTCCCATCGGCGGCTCCAAGGTGATCCGGTCCAGCGCCGACGACCAGGTGACGTTGATTGGCGCAGGCGTCACCCTGCACAACTGTCTGGCCGCGGCCGACCAGCTGGCAAGCGACGGCATCAGGGCTCGCGTCATCGATCTGTACTCGCTGAAACCCATCGACACGGACACACTCCTCGCGGCTGCGGCTGCGACAGAGGACCGCCTGGTCGTCGTCGAGGACCACTACCCGGCGGGCGGAATGGGCGGAGCAGTACTCGAAGCGTTGAGCGACGCCGGGTACCCGGCCCGGATCACCCACTTGGCGGTCCGAGACCTCCCTGGCTCGGGGACGCCTCAGGAACTCATGGAGGCAGCCGGGATCTCAGTCGGCCACATCACAGAAGCCGCCCATCAGGTCGTCAGCACCTGACCTCGCCGAGCTGTCTTCGTACAGCACACCCTGCCCACCAGCCGCTGTCGCCGCCAGCCGCTCCCCTGTTGCCCGAGTTCCGGCGATCGGGGTCGCTTGGTTGACGTCCCGATCCTCACCCGATCATGATGGCAAGAATACGGTGCGGTCCTTGCAAGCGGCGAGGCGCGCCCGGTCATTTGGGCCTTTCGACCTGAGGTTGCGGACCATGACTCAACCTATCGAGGACTACGCGATGATCGGCGATACCGAGACTGCCGCGCTTGTGGGGCGAGATGGTTCCATCGATTGGCTTTGCCTCCCTCGCTTCGACTCAGGGAGTTGTTTCGCCAAGCTGCTCGGGGAGAAGAAGCACGGCGCCTGGCAGATCATGGCTGACGAACCGGTCACCTCCCACGCGCGCCGCTATCGGAGTCAATCGATGGTACTCGAGACCGAGATCACCACCGACTCCGGAGTCGTACAGGTCATCGACTTCATGCCCCCCCGGCATCATCATCCGAGGGTTGTCCGGATCGTTCGCGGCGTCGGGGGCGAGGTGCAGATGCGGACCGAGTTGGTCTTGCGCTTCGAATATGGACATGACGTTCCGTGGGTCCGACGAACGGACCGCGGCCTCCGCGCCATTGCCGGACCGAATGCCGTCGTTCTCGACTCCCCCATCGAGCTCAAGGGCATCAAGATGCGCCACGAGGGGAAGTTTACGGTCCATGCCGGGGAGGAGGTGGCCTTTGTCCTCGCCTGGTACCCGTCTCACGAGGATCCCCCTTCCGTACTCGATACGGCACGGGCGCTCGATGAGACGATGCAGTTTTGGACCGATTGGTGTGCTCAGGTTCTGCCGGTCCACGGCGAATGGGAAGATCTCGCTTTGCGGTCGCTCATTACTTTGAAGGGGTTGACCTACGGCCCGACGGGCGGCATCGTCGCCGCGGCGACGACATCGCTCCCCGAGTCCCTCGGCGGCGTGCGCAATTGGGACTACCGCTATTGCTGGGTCCGGGATGCGACGTTCACGCTCGAGGCCCTGATCGAATCGGGCTTGCGCGGAGAAGCAGAGAGCTGGCTGGCATGGCTGGGACGCGTCGCCGCCGGTGATCCCGATCAACTGCAGATCATGTATGGACCAGCCGGTGAACGTCGCTTGACGGAACTGGAGATCGACTGGCTCCCCGGCTATGAGGGATCGTCACCCGTGCGGATCGGCAATGCCGCGTCCGGGCAGTTCCAACTCGACGTCTATGGGGAGCTGATGGACGCCATCGACCGGGCTCGTTCCCATGGCATTGCCGTGCATCCCGTCATCTGGCGGATTCAAGTGGCGATCATGGGATTCCTCATGGACCACTGGTCCGATCCTGACGATGGGATCTGGGAGGTCCGTGGTCCTCGTCGACCGTTCACCCACTCCAAAGTCATGGCCTGGGTCGCTTTCGACCGTGCCGTTCGCGGCGTCGAAGTCCACGGTCTGGAGGGACCCGTGGACAAGTGGACCGCCACCCGAGAGGCGATCCATGCCGAAGTTTGCGAGAGTGGGTGGAACGCCGACGTTGGGGCGTTCACCCAATTCTACGGAGGCGTCGAACTCGATGCCAGCCTGCTGATGATGCCCCTCGTTGGGTTCCTCCCCGCGGAGGACGAGCGGGTGGTCCGAACAGTTGATGCAATCCAAGAGCACCTCACGGAGGACGGGTTCGTCCTCCGATATCAGAACGAATCGGGGGTAGACGGATTACCCGGCCGCGAGGGACGCTTCCTCCCATGCACCCTCTGGCTGATCGGCTGCCTGCGGCTGATGGGCCGGCTCGACGAAGCAATGTCCATCTTCCGGCGGGTTGCCGCCTTGGTGAACGACGTCGGACTCATCTCCGAGGAGTATGACCCCGGCAACCGGCGTTTGGTTGGGAACTTCCCCCAAGCCTTCAGCCATGTCGGTATCGTGAACGCCGCCCGGGGCCTGACTACTTCGTGCCCACCAATAGACCGGAGCCAGGACCGCTTGGTTGATCCCGGTTCACGCGGGTCCACGGACAGGGGAGATGTCTAGAATCAGTCAATGGTGAGTACGCCGGAGCCTCAGCGCCTGATCAACGCAAGGCGGTTCTTTCTCAGCTATTCAAAGGAGCACGTCGACGAAGCGGTACAGCTACTGTCCCCTCACGTCGAGTATTCGGTGCCAGGAAACAGTCTCATTTCTGGAGTGTTCCGCGGTCCCGATGAGGTGCGGCAACACATAATCAAGCTGATCGACTTCTCGCGAGGCACGTTTGAAGTGTATGCCCAGGCTCAATCTGATCGCCGTATCTACCGGGGACATCACATCTATCTTCTCGAGTTCGACCCGGACGATCTTCTGTCCGTCATCAAGGTATTCTTCGAAGATCAAGCCTCTGCTGACCGCTTCTTCGCGTACGACAGTTGATCTGGCTCTCGGAGCGCATAGCAGGGAGGATCATTACGACGGTTTGATCTCGCACCTCTCTGTGACCTGAGAGCGGACGACGGTGCGTGAATTGGCCCGCACCGATGGCTGAGCCCGAGCTGCATTTCAAGTTGCTCCATCACTGTCGACTCGAGGGCCCGGTGCGGCTCGAGCCTCGGAGCCGACGCCTCACGCCCTCGCCTGCTCGGATCGGCGACCTCTACAGGGACGAGATCATGGCCCTCCGCACGTTGGGCATTGCACTCGCGTCCCTACCATCCGTCGAGCGACGGCCGCGACCACATCACACCGACGCGGGCGCACCTTCGGAGTTCGACCTTTGAGCTGAGTACGCAACCTTTTCGCGCCACTCCATAGCCTGGAACCCGTTGGCAGAGCGACGGGTGAGATATCGAGTGTCGCTCTCGAGCTCCGGACGCAAACGGGGGGGCGGGTTCAGCCGCCGTAAACCCTCGAAGGACTGACCAGCACTGCAGTGCGTCTCTGCTCAACCATCGTCTGGCGGATTCGCCATCAGCGGGGGACTGGCTGATGGCGTACGGGTCGGGTTGTCGCCTGATGGTCTGGGTGAAGGGGCCTCGCGATTACCTGTACACGGGTTCGCAGTTGTGGAGGCGACCTCGTTAGATCAGGCAATCGAGGTTGCATCCCGAATATTGCGTCTTCACCAAAATCATGTCCGAGATTGGACTGGCAACTGTGAGGTCCGGCCTGTGGTCACGCACTGCTTGCCCTGATTCGAGTAGCCGACTGTCCCAGAACATCTGCGACAGGGTCACATCCCGGCACGTAGGACACCCGACAGCCAAAGCCGATGAACTATGCCTGAGTCCGCTTTCCAGCCCCAAAACGATTCGGTGCTGAGTACGGGGTGATCCCGACTTCCCCGCTCCAGCGTTCATAGGCATCGCTCCGGCGAGGAGGGCCAGACTTCCAGTTGATCGGTACGCCGAGGGTTTCAGAAGCTGCCCTGGTCAGCTTGGAGAGGAACCAGAACATCCCAACGGAGCAGGGCAACCCAACTGCGACAACCACAACCAGGGGATAGAGCGAGTTCGTCACCACCGCTAGCCCGCACAACACGATGATGAGGGGGATTGTCAGTTTGATTCGCTCCATCTTCCATGCGTACTCGGCCGCCTCGTCTCACATCTTTGGGGCGGTGCGCCGGAGAAACTGTTCCTTTCGTCCCCCGCTAGTAATGCTGAGGGTATCGGCACTCCTCGCCACGAGCCTGAGCCAGCCTCGACGACAGGGTGACCCCGAACGCCGGGAGAGGGCACCTGTCCGGCCCATCATGTCCGCCACTTGCGTTCTGGGCAACCGGAGCAGCACATCAGCGACCCCGGGTCTGCCAAAACAGCGATGCCTACGCCGACCCGAGAACCGCGAACAGCCTCGGCTGCGGCGGCGCTGTGACACTCCCCGCGAGATGCTTGTCGAGCTGGGGCCGCACCAAGCCGGCGGCGGCGTCGGCGTGTTCCTGCGTATCCCACAAGACGTAGATCCCGTACTCGCCATCACTGTGGTCTCCAAACACGGTGACGGCCTGACAACCCGGTTGCTCGGCGATAAGTGGAGTCAGTTCGTCGGCGAGTCCTTGTGCCTTCGTCTCACTTCCGGGTGCGAGCGTGAACCTGACCAGTCGGGCGAACATCGGCAACCTCCTCGAAGCTTGGGTTTCACCCAGTCTTGCCGATTGACGAAGGAAGGACCTGGTGCTTGGCCTGGCAGCCCACCCGATCCGAGTCAGCGGGGGTATCCCATACCTTGCCTGTCCACCCTGCTTCTGCTCGGTCAGATTGAGTCACACCCTGCAGACATCGGATCTGCGGACCTGAACCGCGACCCGGTCGTTCACCGGGCGAGGTCGAGCGCCAGGCGCGGCCCTCTGCCGGTTAGGTAGTGGTGGCGAGAAAGATGGCGGCCTTGGTATTGGTGAGTGGCATGACCAAGTTCCCGCCGAGCTCGTTGTGGGCGGTCAAGGCCTGTCCCGCCCGGCTGCTCCACGAGGCGTCTTCATAGTAAGTGAGGACGTTGTCGACCTTTTTTCCGCCCAGGGTGCAAGGGAGGGAGTCCGTTGACTTCTCCCCCCCGCTGATGGTCACCGATCCAGTGATCAGACCGCCCGTCCCCTCCGCGGTGACGACTAGGGTTTTCGTCGCTGCTGTCCACTTGGCCGGCTTGGCCTCCACGAGGGTCTCGTCGATACGATAGGCGCCCTCGGGCTTCGGCAACGAGGTGTCATCCGCGATGGTCACCTCATCGAATGTCTTGCCCGAGAAGGTGCCCGAGAGCCCCTCGGCGAATAGGCTCGGATTGGCAAGAGGGTTCTGGAAATCATCGAACCCCGTGCTTGAGGGCAGGCAGCTATCCGGCGCCGCGCAGTTTTTGTCCACGGTGACGGTCGGGTCCGACGACTTGGCCGTAAAGGACGTAGCACTAACGGCCCCTCCTCCCGTTAGTCCGGTCGCCAATTTCAAGGAGCCGGTCAGCGTGCCGGTGTACTGGGTCTCAGATCCCGAAGTGCACGCTCCGGCCACCACCTTCGATGCTGTGGAATGGAAGGTGACGTCCACAGTGGCGTAGGGGCTGGTTTGGGTCCCGGGGTCGATGGTGCCGACGCCGGTCGCCGCAGAGAACTTGAAGCCACCGGAGGTAACGGGGAGGGTCCAGGCGTGGAGCTCGACAGCAACTGGTGAGCTCGATGCTGTTCGGTCGAGCTCCACGGTCACTTGGGAGGCCGAGCCTGCAACGGTCAGAATCCAGCTGTCACCATTGGTGGTCTTGACGTCGGCGGCGCCCCCCTCAAAGGTCGTGGAGCACACGTCGGCCTCCGCGCACGTCGAGGCTAGTGCGGTCGGTGTCACTGTTGCTATGGCTGCTGGCAAGGTCGGTATGGCCGCCGGCAGGACCCCTGGGGTCGCCGCCCCGGCGGCGTCCGTTGATGCCATCTGGAGAGCCGGCGGCACGCCGCCGATCAACAGGATGGCACCTAACAAACCAGCCACTCCCCTTTTGGTCGATCTCCCAGTTTTGTTGATGTTCACGGTCCGCCCCCTCGCCTCATTGCCGAATGTACCGTCCCCGAAAGGCACCAGAATCTGATACCCATGAGTCAGCACCTTCCGCTGCAGGGGTGCTGCTCCGAACGCCCTCCACTTGAAGGTTTAACACGGGAAGGCTGAACCAGCCATCAGTGTCACTCGGCCGTGACTCGATTTTCCCTCTGAGTGGCCAGATAGCCGCGGTGGATGACAAGGGTGACCCCAAACACCGGGAGCGGTGGGATAGTAACTACCCGGCGAAGGTTATGGGTGCGAACGAGTAGTTGCCGTTGGCTCCCGTGGTCGCCACGATCACGCACGTTCCGTCGCAAGGAACCAACACCGAGCTGAGAGGTCGTGTTGCGGCAGTGGACTGGACAGTGAAGGATTCCGACCCCGATCCATCTCCGTTGCTGCCGGTGAGACCGAATGGCTGGGCCGCCAACTGGCTCCCGCACCCCAGGGGATTGACCTGCAAGGGTGACTGACACTCGGAAAGGAAGAACTTGATTGCCCGCACGCCCGGCCCGAAACCCTGGACGTGAACAGTAACTTGCTGACCATCGCGAAGTCCTATCCGAGGTGAGACTGTTACCCTTTCTACCGTCAGAGTCACAGACTTGGTCGTCGTCGAGGTCGTGGACTGGAGGGCCGCAGATTCTGACGGCCCACTACCGCACGCGGCAGCGAAGAGAGCAGTCAAAATGACTGCGAACGATCCCCCGATTGCCGACCGCCTCACGCCGCAAAGCTTTCCATAAAGTGTCCCTGATCACTGGATCGGCCGGGCGTTATCGACCGTGGCTGATCGGCACATCAGTGACGGTCAGTGGGGCACATCCACCCCTCACGGTAGGCTGATAGATATGTCGGTGAAACGGCTCCAGGGGGTTGACCTCTTCGATGATCCCTCCTGGGACTCGGACGATGGCAAGGCATACGACCGAATGGGGGTTTCGGGGTTTTCACCCCTGACCGAGTCGGCGGTCGCACTCGTGGCGTTGGGCATCTTCGTACTTTCCGTCGCCTTGTCGATGCTGTTCTTCCGAACCCTCAACGACGTGGTTCAACAGTTCAGCCAAATGCTCATTCACGTGCTTGACGGGCTCAGACTTTAGAGAAGGCAGGCGACCATCAGACCAGCCTTGCGCTGGGAGCAACACTGTGACCCCCAACACCGGATGTGCACGCGACATCAACCTGCCTTATCGCCCATTCCCCTGGGTGTGCGAATCTCTGATCGAGGGGGCGATGATGGAACAGATCGACGGTGGACCAGAGAACATCTCCGGGGTGCCTCGACCTCGGCGTCGAGTTCCATTTGGAAACCCAGTCTCGGCACCCGCCGTCTACCAAAAATACTGGCGCAGGGGCGGCCTCACTCGTGTTGCTGTAGCTCTGTGGGTGAGTGCATTCGTCCTTGCATTGGGGCTCGGTGTGGTGCTCGGAATAGCAATCAGTCCCCACTGGACCGACAAGAGGTTTTGGCACTGGACTGCCTTCGGCCTCGTTGTTGCGATCGTCTGCATCATCATGATCGGTGGATACGTGTTCTACCTCGGGGGTGAGAAAATCGGACCAGAGCGGAGGGTGCCCCCGACCACCGGATCAGGGGGATACCTGAGAGTGCCACCGACCGGCACTTGGCTATACCCTCTTCCGCTTGCTGCAGGGCCTTTAGTTACCTCTCGCCTCCGCAGCCATCTTGAGGTTGTCCAGCCAGGCGTTCAGTGACGTATCCAGCATTCCCTTCATCGCGCCAGGGTCTGCATCGACCGGGTCGCCCGCAAACGATTCGGTCGTCGTAACCTGCACGCCGTTCGGGGTGTCCATAAAGAGCCACTCATGGATGCCGGTGATTCCACCGGCGATCCCACTCCACAGAACACGCCTCTGGTCAGTGACTTCGTAGACCGTTGACCTGACAGGAAAATTGTAGCTGCTCCAGTCGAAAGAGTTACCCGGTTCCATACGTCCGTCGATATGTGCCTCTGTGATGTCCTTTTGCCACGTCGTCCATCCGTTCACATCAGTGTGAAGCTTCCACACGACGTCGAGAGGTGCCTTGATGACGATTTCATGCTTGGATAAAACCGGTGCATTGAGATCGACTGTTGACGGAGTCCCCACTGTGCCTCCCTTTGCTGGATGATTCTTGCCGCCGCTGCTCGTCGACCATGCAAGGCCAATTTGCTGCGCCTGCAAAGCAGAGTCCCAAGAGACATACTCTTCGATGAGCAGATTAC
>JBEKIU010000063.1:0-22546 GCA_050011635.1 Acidimicrobiales bacterium | reverse complement strand
TGCGGCCAGAGCTCGGCTGAGGCTCAAGTGGTGAGGTCCGAACTCGGCCGAGGCTCAGTGGGGGCAGAGCTCGGCTGATGCCGGCGCCTCGGCCTGGCGCTCGTCGAGCAGGGCCCACCACGCCTCGGCCCCCCGGCGGGCGGCCGCACCGACCTCGTTCGGCTCGGCTCCGAGGAGGTCGAGAGCGGCCACGGCCCACTCACCGTGTTCGGCGTCCATGTCGGCGTGGACGTCCCAGAACTCCGTCCCGGTGGCGTCCACCCCGTACCAGCGGCGCAATCCGTCGGCTTTGGACGAGGCGATGGCCGATGCCTGGGTCTCGTAGGCCGCCAGCCCGGCCAGGGCCGCCACCGGCCCATCGGCGACGAGCTCGAAGTAGGTATCAACGAGCGCTACGGCCGCGGGACCAGGCGTTGTGGCCGTGGCCGTCCCGCCCAGGGACCCGGCAAAGCGGTCGAAAAGAGCCAGGTGCGGCTCGGGGCGGCCGAGCTCGTCGGCCAGGTTGTCCTCCACCAGCGCAGCCGCCGCCGTCTCGCCTTCGGCATGCAGCCGGTCGACCACCGCGGTGAGCACCGCGGGCAGCGCGGCCTCGAAGGCCCGGTAGTGGACGGCGTACTCGCGGAGCTCGCCCACCGAGAGCTCGCCCGCCTCCCAGCGACGGTAGAAGGGATGGGTGAGGAGCACCCTCCCGTCGAGGGACCGGGCCACCGCGCCGGCCGGTGATTGCGATGTGTCAACCGATGAGGAAGAGGTCATGCCGCATACTAACCAGCCCGTACCGCGCATGACCCGTGCTCGACCCGCGGCTCACTCCCGGCGGTCGAGGAGGGGTGGGTCGAGCGGGGGCTGGTCGAACAGCGGTGGGCCGGTGCCCTGTGGTGGGGCCTTGGCCCTCGGCCTGCGTTTGGGTCTTCGTCGCTTGGGGGTCATCGGACGCTCGGGGGCGGTCCACACCCAAGCGTCTGTCGTTCTGGTCAGCTCGAACCCGTGGTGGGTCCGGTCCTGGTGGTGCCGGCGACAGATCCGGGCCAGGTTGTCGAGGGCGGTGAGGCCGCCCTTGGCGAAGTCGGTGACCCAGTGGTCGTTCTCGAGACCGAGGCGGGCGTCACAGCCCGGCACCACACACCTCGGGTCCCGGAGCAGGAGGGCCGATCGGAGCGGCTTTGGGATGTGGCGTCCGGCCGAGGAGACGGTGGTCACGTCGGTGCCCTTGGCGATGAGCACCTCCACCAGGGCCTCACCCAACAGCTCCCGGGCGTAGTCGACGCCCACCGGGCCCACCCCGGGGATCTCACATCGCTCCCCCTCGGCCACCGAGCCCCGGCGCAGGGCCTCTAGGTCCACCACCACCGAGACGGTGGCCTTCGGGTCGGAGCTGCGCCCGCTTGGGGCCGGGTCCTTTCCGTCCCCACCCGGTCCGAGGATCCCCTGACCGGTGAGCAGGGCCACCAGGGCGTCGGCCCGGTAGGCGTCGGTGGTCTCGAAGCGGCCCTCTGCGCGGGCCTTGGTGAACCGCCGGTCGGTCTCTGCCTCCAAGGCGGCCAGCACCCCGGCCCCGACCTCGGGAGCGAGCACCGCCTGGAGGCGGAAGGCCCCGTCGTCGTCGGTGAAGGTCCGACACCTCCGGTCCTCTCGCAGCTTTTGGAAGTGGCGGGCCTCGGCCTCACTCGAGCGGCCCTCGACCTTGGCCCTGTGGCAGCGCTCCTTCAAGGTGGCCTCGGAGTCGGACTCGGCAGTGCTCACCAGCTCGGCCTCTCTGGCCGGGTTGACCTTCACCGCGTCCGACACCCGGGCGGCCCGCCGGCGGGAGAGCTTGCCGGCCCTGAACGACTCGGCCAGCTCGGGCTGATCGACCAGGGCCTCCCCCAGACGGATGAGGTCCTTTGCCTCCCCGACCGAGTCCCCGGTGGCCGCGGCCACGAGCTCGGCCGCAGAGTGGTGACCGGTGCGGGTGTAGTGGCTCCCTTCGGCCAGACGGGCGGACAGGCCGGTCTTGTAGGCCAGGACCAAGAGCGAACAGGCCCTGCGCCCCGGCCTGGTCGGGCTCGGCCTGGGTGGCCTGCACGGTCTGGGTCTGGTCGGTCGCCTCGGCCTGCGCGGCCACCCGACTGGTCTGGGTCTGCTCGGTCTGCGGGGCGATCACGGCCATGTCACAGGTTGCCAGGGGGGTGCGACACTCCGACGGGCTGGGGAAGTCGGAAAGCGTTCGATCCGGCACCGGTCGGTGGGAACCGTGGCTCGCCTTCTCTGCCGTTTCGGCCGTCTCTGCCGTTTTGGCCGACTCTGCCGTTTCGGCCGTCTCTGCCGTTTCGGCCGTCTCTGCCGTTTCGGCCGTCTCTGCCGTTTCGGCCGACTCTGCCGTCTCTGCCGTTTCGGCCGTCTCAAACCGTTCGCCCGAATCTGTTGTTTACGCGGCCCGGCGACCGGGCATGGTACTTCGCCAAATTTTGCCGTTTACGCGATTCGGCGACCGGGTATCTGGGGGGCCAGGGTCAGCGGGTGACCCGGGGGACAAGAGGGAGGGGGACGCGGTGATCGGGCTTCGGACGCTGTCACGCCGGTTCCAGAATCGGACGCTGTCACGCCGGTTCCAGAATGTGGTCAAGGTGGCATCGGTGGCATTCCTCGCCATGGCCGGCACGGCCGTGGCCGTGGTCGTGGCCGCGCCGGCCGGCGCGTCGAGCGCGCCGCTCATCAGCGACGGAACCGCGGGCTACACGCCGGGAACCACCTCGCCGCCCAACCAGTTCAACGTGCTCACTCTGGTCACCGGAGGGGCCTCGGCAGTCAATCCCTCATCGCTGACGGTGGTCTCCCAACCGGCCAGCGGAGCGGCCACCGTCACCACCACGGCCACCTCGGGCATCATCAACTACACACCGGCGACGGTCACCACCGGGGCGCAGACCCTGACCTTCGCCTACTGCGCACCGGGCGACACCTATCCGAGCGCCGGCAACTGCACCACGGCCACCATGACCTACCGGCCGTCCACCGGCCAATGGTTCGGCGACGAAGTGGAGGGCACCAGCGTCGTCGAGGAGATCCAGACCGCCGTCTCGGTCCCGTCGACCGTGGTCCACGGATCAACCCTGTCCATGACCGTGGCACCAGTGGCCACCAGCATCCCGTCGTCCGAGACCGGGGACGGGGTCACCGTCACCGTCGAGAGCGCCGGGCAGTTCTCGCTCATCGTGCCGGTGCCGAGTGGGCTGACCTACGTGCCCGGTTCGGTCGAGGTCACCGGGGGAGACGCCACCACGTCGGGCAACGTCGCTGCTACCTACTGCACGGCGCCGGTCAGCGATGCCTGCAGCGCGCACATCGACAGCGGTGACTACAAGACGGTGTACCCCTACCTCCAGACCTATCTGAATCCCAACACCACCGTCGCCGGTGGGGACAATCTCACGATGCCCACCTTGACGGCCAAGTTCACGGCCACCGGATCGGCGGGGACGGTGGTCCCGGTGGACTTCACCGAGTTCGTGACCACCACCACGGTCTCTTTGGTGGGCTTGATGGCTACCCCTCGTGCGCCAGCTGCGGATCGGGCAGCAGTCCGACCTATGCCGCACCGGTCCCCCAGGCCACGACCACCATCAGCCCGGCCCCCACCATCACCGGCGTTGATCCCAAGTCGGGCACACCGGCCGGCGGCACCAGCGTGGTCATCACCGGCTCCGATCTGGCCAACGCCTCCGCGGTGGACTTCGGTGGGATCCCGGCCACCATCACCGTCGATTCAACCACCTCGATCACCGCCACCTCCCCGCCGGGCACCGGCACCGTCGACATCACCGTCACCACCCCCGACGGCACCTCGGCCATCTCGACGGCCGACCAGTACAGCTACGCGCTGTCCGTCCCCCCGCCCACCCTCTCCGCGGTGAGCCCTGCCGGCGGCCCGGTGACCGGCGGCACCAGCGTGACCGTGACCGGTGACAACCTGGGCGGTGCCACGGCGGTGGACTTCGGGCCCGGCAACCCCGGATCCATCACCGCGGATTCGTCCACCTCGGTCACCGCCACCTCGCCGGCCGGCACCGGAACGGTGGACGTTACCGTGACCACCCCGAGCGGTACCACCGTTCCCAGCCAACCCGACCAATTCACCTTCGGCACCCCGGTACTCACCAAATTGTCGAGCTGGACCGACTCCCAGGCCTGCGGCGTCTCGTCGACCACCTCGGTCCCGTCCTTGGCCAGCACGGCCACGCTCACCGCCGTCGGTGGGGTCGGTGGCGGCGGAGGCGGAGCGTTGTACAGCACCTCCGGCGGTGCCGGCGGGGTGGCGTCCTCGGTCACGGGGACCGTCCCGGTCACCGGCGGCCAGCACCTCACCGCGGTCACCGGTTGTGCCGGGGCCACCGCTCCGGACGACGCCGATGTGGCCGCCACCGGGGGCGCGGGCGGGGTCGGCTTCAGTAACGGCGGCGCCGGCGGCGACGGCTACTACTGCCTCGGCGCCAACATCGAGGGCGAATGCGTCGGTGAGGGTGGTGCCGACGGGAGCGGCGGCGGTGGCGGCGGTTCGAGCGCCGTGTGCTCCGGCACCAGTTGCGAGGCCGGTGTGACCCCGCTGGTCGTGGCCGGCGGCGGCGGTGGCGGCGGTGAGTCCACATTGTCCGGATCCGATGGTGGTGCAGGCGGCGCCGCTGGCTCCGGGTCCTCGACATCGTCGGCCGATCCGAGCGGGGCCGGGCCCAGCGGGGCCACCGGCGCGACCGGGGCCACCGACATCGACGCCGGCAACACCGGTGGGGCCGGGGGTGTGAACAGCACCGGGGACAGTGCCGGCGGAGGCGCCGGCGGCAACGGCTTGGACACTGTCTCGGCGGGTGAGTCAGCCGCCAACGGAGGCGGCGGCGGCGGGTATGTCGGCGGGGCCGGCAGCACCGACGACACCGCGGAGGACGGCGGCTCGGGTGGAGGCGGAGGGGGAGGCTCCTCCTGGATCGTCAACAACGCGGGCGCCACCTTTGCCACCACGTCCGCGGCCGCGGCGGTGACCGTGGACTTCTACGGCTTCGTCGGCTCGGTCCCGAGCGTCACCACCCAACCCACGGGTCAGACGGTCGACGCCGGGAAGCCCGCCACCTTCACCGCAGCCGGATCCGGCAACCCGGCACCGGCGGTCCAGTGGCAGGTCTCCACCGATGGCGGGACGACGTTCGCCGACCTTCTGGGGGCCACCTCGACCACCTACACCGTCACCGCCGAGCCCTCAGAGAGCGGGAATCAGTACCGGGCCTTGTTCACCAACTCGGTGGGCGCCGTGGACACCGACCCCGCCGCCCTGACGGTGGACTCCCTACCGGTCGTCACCACCAACCCGGCGAGTGAGTCCGTCAACGAAGGCCTGCCGGCCACCTTCACCGCGGCCGGTCACGGCACACCGGCACCGACGGTCCAGTGGCAGGTCTCCACCGATGGCGGGACGACGTTCACCAACATCCCCGGGGCCACGTCGAGCACGTATAGCTTCACCACCGTGGCCGGGGACAACGGTAACCAGTACCAGGCGGCGTTCACCAACATCGTGGGCACGGTGGACTCCACCCCGGCCACCTTGACCCTCCGGACCCTGCCGGTCGTCACCACCGAGCCGGCCGGCGACGCAGTACACGAGCGGGCCGTGGCCACCTTCACCGCCGCCGCCACCAGCTACCCCACGCCCAGCGTGCAGTGGCAGGTGTCCACCAACGGCGGCACCACGTTCTCCGCCATCGCCAAGGCCACCGCCACCACCTACTCGTTCACCACGTCGGCGGCCGAGAACCACCGTCGGTACCGGGCGGTGTTCACCAACGCGGTGGGCTCGGCCACCACCACCCCGGCGACCCTCACGGTCACCGCCGCGGTGCCGGTGAAGATCACCACCACAACACTGCACGCCGGCTCGGTCTACAAGAAGACCAAGTCCGCCTACTCGGCCACGCTCAAGGCCTCCGGAGGCATCGCGCCCTACCGGTGGTCCCTCAAGTCGGGGAAGCTCCCGCGCGGGCTCACCCTGAGCTCGACCGGCGTGATCTCGGGCAAGGCCACGACGGCCGGCACCGAGACGTTCGTGGTCAAGGTGGTGGACACCAAGTCCGCGGTCACGCCGCCGACCTCGGCCACCAAGAAGCTCTCGATCACCATCAACTAGGTCACCATCAACGAGGCCTGCATCAACGAGGCCCGTCCCCGAACCGGCGTGGGGCAGCCGGGAATCGAGGTGAGCGACTGCGCCGGGTGGGCGACTGAGCGACTGACCCGGGTGAATCCGGGTGAATCCGGGTGGATCCGGGTGAATCCGGGACCGCGCACGGCCCCGCGCAGGCACCACGCCGGGCCCCGCGCACCGATGCGGGGGATGCCTATGGTGGGGCGGTGCACTTCGTCATCGGGTCCGACCATGCCGGCTACATCCTGAAGGGTTCGGTCGTCACCCACCTCCGCGACGATGGTCACCAGGTGGAGGACATCGGGGCGTACTCGCAGGAGCCGGTGGACTACCCGCCCATCTGCGCCGCCGTGGCCCGGCACGTGGTGACCGGACGCGGCGACCTGGGCATCGTCATCGGCGGCAGTGGCCAGGGCGAGGCCATCTCGGCCAACAAGGTCCACGGCGCCAGGGCCGCGTTGTGCCACGACGAGTACACGGCACGATTTGCCCGTCTCCACAACGACGCCAACGTGCTGTCGCTCGGTGCCCGGGTGGTGGCCACCGAGCTGGCCCTGGACATCGTCGACGTCTTCGTGGCCACGGCCTTCGAGGGGGGCCGGCATGTGGCCCGCATCGAGGAGATCGGGGCCATCGAGGCCGAGGAGTGCGGTGACCCGGGCCCGGGTCCGGCGGGCCGACCGACGACGTGACCGGTTCGGACAGTTCGGCCACCGGTCCCGCCCGCCCCGACCCGATCGTCCGCTACCTGGCCGATGCCGTGGTGCCGTGCGACGGCTCGGACCCGGTCCTGCGCCCCGGCGTGGTCGAGGTGTCCGGAGGTGCCATCACCCACGTGGGCACGGCCGGATCGCCGGACCATGGGAGTCCACCCCGGGAGGTCCGTGTCCACGGCGCGCTCCTTCCCGGACTGGTCAACGTGCATTGCCACTCCCCGATGACCCTGTTCCGGGGGTCGGGGGAGGGCCTGCCCCTCCACCAGTGGCTCAACGAGGTGCTGTGGCCGCA
Source organism: Acidimicrobiales bacterium (assembly GCA_050011635.1). GTDB lineage: Bacteria > Actinomycetota > Acidimicrobiia > Acidimicrobiales > RAAP-2 > Bog-756. The sequence goes on along the minus strand of JBEKIU010000063.1, from coordinate 15,369 downwards.
GGAGGCCCATCTCACCGAGGACGATGTGTTCTGGGGCATGACCCTGGCCGCCGCCGAGCTCCTGCGCTTCGGGGTGACCACCACCTGCGAGGCCTATTTCTTCGAGGACGCGCTGGCCGACGCCGTCGTGGCCGCAGGATCGCGGGCCCTGGTCACCCCCGGAGTCCTCCAACTGCCCGGTGCGCCCTCCGATGACGGGTGGTGGGACAGGAGGATCGCCGAGATCGTCGGATTCCATGCCCGGCGCCAGGGGGACCACGACCGTATCGAAGTCGGCTTCGCCCCCCATGCCGCCTACACGGTGCCCCTTCCGGTGCTCTCCGACATCGCCGACGCGGCCCGGGAGCTCGATGCCCTGTTCCACATCCACCTGGCCGAGACCGAGCAGGAAGGCGTCCGGTTCCTGGCCGAGCACGGGAGGTCGGCCCCCTCTGCCCTGGCCGATGCCGGTGTCTTCGGCGGTCGGGTACTGGCCGCTCACAGCATCTGGCTGTCGCCCGAGGACGTGGCCATCTACCGTGACCACGACGTGGCCGTGGCCCACTGCCCCCAGAGCAACGCCAAGCTGGCCTCGGGGGTGGCCCCGCTGTGCGAGCTCCTGGCCCGCGGCATCAGGGTCGGGCTCGGCACCGACGGACCGGCGTCCAACAACGATCTCGACCTGTGGGAGGACATGCGGTTCGCCGCCCTGCTGGCCCGCACCCGCGAGATGGACGCGGCCGCGCTGAGCGCAACGGCGGTCCTCGATCTCGCCACCAGGGGGGCGGGGCTGGCCCTCGGTCGCCCCGACCTCGGCGTGCTGGCCGTGGGAGCGCGGGCCGACATGATCGTGGTGGACCTCGACGACCCGGTCTTCGTCCCCTGGCTCGAGGACGCCCAGCTGGTCGATCACCTGGTCTGGGCGGCATCCTCCCGGCTGGTGACCGACGTGTGGGTGGCCGGCCGTCAGGTGGTCGAGGGTGGCCGGTGCACCACCGTCGATGTCGAGCGGGCCCGGAACGAGGTGGAGGCCCGGGCTCGACGGCTCCAACTGACGGTGTCCTGAGCCGGTGGCCCACCCGGCCCACCCCCCGTGGCCATGCCGTCGGTCGCCCGCCCGCCCGCTACCGCCGCCCGTCTCAGCGGATCTGGTCGTGGAGCTGCCCGGCGTAGGCGGCCGCCCCGGAGGCGAACCCGCCGATCATCCGCGCCACGACGACCGCCATGAGACGGCCGGTGGCCGGGATCATCGTGTCGAACGTCGCCGACCACGAGACGGTGGTGCCCGAGCCGTCAGGTGCGAGGACGACGTCGGCCCGGTAGTGACGAACCGGAAAGCCCTTCACGATGGTGTAGGCCAGATGATGGGGAGGCTCCCACGCCACCACCTCCTCCCGTGACCCGATCCCGAACTTGGTGAACCGGCGGACGGCCCCGATCCCGTCCGGTGGAGGGTCGCCGGTCCGCACGAGATCCGAACGGGTGAGGAACGTCCACTCCTTCCAGCGGCGAGCCTCCCCGACGAGCGGCCACACCTCCTCGATAGGGGCGGTCGACCGGGCTTGGGCCTGGACCGCCCACCGGCCCCCTTGGTCCGGAGCCATCGCGGAGGCGGGCGTGCTCATCCCTCGACGTGGGCCTTCAGTCCCTCGAGGGCCTGCTGGTACACGGTGGCCATGAGATCGGCCATGGCATCCGGGGTCGCCTCCACCACCCAGGTCACGTGGCTGGTGTCTCCGGTGGGGATCACCGTGATCGTCGCTTCGTGGCTCTCCACCGGGGCGCCGTCGGCAATCGAGTAGGTCAGGGCCCGTCCGGCGTCGTCCTTCGAGACCAGGCGTTCGGTGATGGTCATCCCCATCGTGTCGAGGATCCGGTCGCTGCCCTCCACTCGGCACGAATCGATCCCCGGCATCCATCCGCCGATACCCCCGAAGTCACCGATCACCGCCCAGACCTTGTCCGCCGAGCTGTCGATGTCGATCTCTGCCGTGCCTGAGGCCATGGTCCTCCCTCGTCCGGTGCCGTGAGCCCGAATGGGGCGTCCCGACGGTCTGTGTTGCCCAGATGGTAGGCGAGCGGTGCGCCGCGGCGGGCGAGCGGTGCGAGGCCGGGGCGCGAGACGTTGGCACGCCCAGGCGCGGCCCACCTAGCGTCGATCCCATGGCCTCCACACCTGCCGGCGACGACGGCGCCGCACTGTTCATTCCCGACGGCGATCACCTGGTGCCGACCGACCGGGCCAGGGGACCGTGGTCACCGCACGCGCTGCACGGGGGCCCGGTGGCTGCGGTGGTGGCCCGGGCCGTCGAAGCCCATCCCGGTGGAGAGGATCTGCAGCTGGTCAGGATCACACTCGAGTTGCTCCGCCCGGTCCCGATGACCCGGCTCGCCGTCACCAGTTCGCTGGTCAAGCCCGGCCGCAGGGCACAGCTCGTCGACACGGTGGTCGAGGCGGACGGGGTCGAGGTGGCGTGGTCGCGGTCCCTCCGCATCCACCGGGCCCCCGACGACCGGCGGGCGGAGCCGACGGTCCCCGAGGACGACCCTCCCGCGCCTCCCGACCGGATCGCTTCGACGCCGATGATGGTCGGCGACCGAACCGCCTTCCACAACGAGGGTATGGAGATGCGGTTCGTCAACGGTCGCACCAACGACCTGGGTCCGGCCACGGTGTGGTTCCGCCTGCGCTGTCCGGTGGTGCTGGGCGAGCCGCCTTCACCGTGGCAGCGGGTGGCGGCGGCAGCCGATTTCGGCAACGGGGTATCAGCGGAGCTCGGGTTCGGGTCGAGCTCCTTCATCAACCCCGATCTCACCATCTCGGTTCATCGCCCGCCGGTCGGGGAGTGGATCTGCCTCGATGCCCGCACCCGGTTCGGGACCCCGGGGATCGGGGCGGCCGAGTCGGCGCTCTGGGACGTGGTCGGTCGCATCGGCCGCGCCGTGCAGAACCTCGTGGTGGAGGTCCGACCGTGACCGCCGTCCCCACCGGCGCCGACCCCGGACCCAGCGTGGCCGAACTTCTGGTGGCCCGGTCCGAGGACGACCATCCCGCCCTCCGTTTCGAGGACGAGCAGTGGAGCTGGCGCGAGGTCGTGTCGGCCAGCGCCACCCGCGCCTCGTGGATCCGCTCCGCGGCCGGTCCCGATCCCTTCCATGTCGGGGTGCTCCTCGGCAACGTCCCCGAGTACATCTTCTGGTTGGGTGCGGCGGCTCTGGCCGGCGCGGTGGTCGTCGGGATCAACCCGACCCGCCGGGGCCAGGCCCTGGCCGGCGACATCGGGCGCACCGACTGTGCCGTGGTGGTCACCGACGCCGAGGGCGCCCGCCTGCTCGACGGGCTCGAGCTCCCTGTGCCTCCGGAGCGGGTCATCCGCGTCGACGGGGCCGGGTACACCGATCTCCTGGCGCCGCACGCGGGAGCCGACTGCCGGTCCCTGGTGGCGGCGTGCGCCCCTGCCCGGGATGATCTCTATCTCCTGCTGTTCACCTCGGGGACCACCGGTGCCCCGAAGGCGGTCCGGTGCACACAGGGCCGGCTGGCGTCGATCGCGGTCCGGTCGGCCGAGGCCTACGGCTTCGGCCGTGACGACGTGGCCTACTGCACCATGCCGCTGTTCCACGGGAACGCGCTCATGGTCCTGTGGGGACCCTCGCTGGTGGTCGGGGCCACCGTCGCCCTGGCCCGCCGATTCACGGCGTCGGGCTTCGTGGCCGACGTTCGCAGGTACGGGGCCACCACGTTCACCTACGTGGGCAAGGCCCTGGCCTACGTCCTGGCCACCCCGCCGTCACCCGCGGACGCCTCCATCACCCTCCGGCGCGGGTTCGGCACCGAGGCCTCGGTGGCCGACCACACCGCCTTCGAACGCCGGTTCGGATGTGTGCTCACCGAAGGGTACGGCTCGAGCGAAGGGGGGGTGGCCATCAGCCGGACCCCGGACACGCCGGTCGGCTCGCTCGGCCGGCCGGTGGGCGACATCGTCATCGTCGACCCCGAGACCCAGGAGGAATGCCCGCCGGCCCGGTTCGACGCCACCGGCCGGTTGGTCAACGGAGCCTCGTCCATCGGCGAGATCGTCAATCGTGACGGCGTGGGCGGGTTCGAGGGGTACTACGCCGATGAGGAGGCCACCTCGTCCCGAACCCGGAACGGCTGGTACTGGACCGGGGATCTGGCCTTCCGCGACGAGGACGGCTTCTTCTACTTCGCCGGCCGGCGCGGCGACTGGATGCGGGTGGACTCGGAGAACCTGACCGCCGGTCCGATCGAGCGGGTACTGGTCCGCCACGAGAGCATCGCCACCGTGGCCGTGTACTCGGTGCCCGACCCCCGGTCCGGCGACCAGGTGATGGCCGCCTTCGAGATGCTCCCGGGCCGTGAGTTCGACCCCGAGGGCTTTGCCAATTTTTTGGACTCCCAACCCGATCTGGGCACCAAGTGGAGTCCCTCATACGTCCGGATCACCACGGGTCTCCCCCAGACGGCCAGTGGCAAGGTGACCAAGGACCCGCTCCGGTCCGCGGGCTGGTGGGAGGGAGCCGACCCGATCTACCGACGCCAGGGGGCGGCGTCGGCGTACGTGCTCATGGGCGAGGACGACCGACGGAGCCTCCGAGCCGAGTACCTCCGCCACGGTCGAGGAGGCCTCGTCGGTGGGTGACGGCGATCAGGCGTCGGCGTTCGATCGGGTTCGGGGGCGCCTGACCGGTTCGGCCTCGCGGGTGGTGGCCGCGGTTGACCGGTTCCAGCAACGGCATCGGACCACCGCCGTCGCCGGCGCCGTCGCCCGCAAGTACTCCGACGACCGGGCCGGCCGGTTGACCGCACAGATCTCCCATGCCGCCTTCCTCGCCGTCTTCCCGTTGCTGCTGGTGCTGTTCACCGTGGTGGGCATCGTCCTGAGCGGGCACCCGGGGCTGCAGGACGACATCATCAACTCCGCCCTGCGCCAATTTCCGGTGGTCGGCTCCGACCTCAGGGACAACGTGCGTCAGCTGTCCACCGGGAACGCGCTGGCCCTCACCGTCGGGCTGCTCTGGCTGGCCTACGGAAGCCTCAAGCTGAGCCGCAGCGCGCAGGTGATGATGGCCGTGGTGTGGGGGATCCGCCGGGACGAGCTGCCCGGCTTCTGGGACTGGATCCCGCGGGCGGCGGGCTTCCTGGCCGTGCTGGGCGCCGGGTTCATCGCCGGAGGGGCATTGGCCGGGCTCGGCGCCTTCGGGCGGCTCGGAACCTTTTCGGCCTGGGTCGGCCTGGTGCTGTCGTTGGCCGTCAACATCCTCATGTACTGGGGCGGGTTCGCCATCATCGTGCACATCCCGAGGGACGAGCGGGCGGTGTGGCCGGGGGCGGTCATCGGGGGCGTCGGATGGACGGTGCTGCAGTTCACCGGCGCGTTGCTCGTGAGCCACCAGCTGCGTCACCTCTCGAGCCTGTACGGCACGTTCGCCACCGTCCTCGGTCTCATCTGGTGGATCGCCCTCGGCGCCATGGTCACGGTCTATGCCGCCGAATTCAATGTCGTGCTGACCCGCCACCTCTGGCCCCGGTCCATTGTCGGCACCCGCCATTCGGGGGGCGGCGACGACGCGGCCGATCAGGATTCGGCCAGTCGTGCCCTTCCGACCTCCAGCCCGGCCGAGGCCTGAGCGGCGACCGGCGCGGGGGTGAGCGCGGCCGCATTCCTGGGGATGATCAGGGCCAACAGGCTCGCCACCAGCGCGGCCACCGAGGCGATGAGGAACCCCCGGGCGTAGCCGGCGGTCATGGCCACCCGTTCGAGTTCAGGCGTGACCGGCCGCCCGGCCAGTTGCGAGGAGATGTCGGAAGCGGCCACCGTCGAGAGCACGGCCAGCCCCAGGGAGGCCCCGATCTGCCGGCTGCTGTTGACCAGGCCCGAGGCCAGACCGGCCTCTTCCCGGCGGACCCCTCCGGTGGCCGACAGGGCGATGGGGGTGAAGGCCAGGCCCATGCCGAAGGTGGCCATGATCCCGCCGCCGCACGCCCCCGTCCAGTAGGTGTCCCCGGCCTGGATGTGCGACAGCCAGTAGAGGCCCCCGGCGGCCAGGAGCGCACCGGCGATCAGCACGTTGCGGGGGCCGAGCCTCGGTGCCATCCGTCCGGCGATGGTGGCCCCGACGGCGATGGCTGCCGTCTGGGGGATGAAGGTGAGGCCGGTGATCACCGGGTCGTAGCCGAGGACCTGCTGGAGGTAGAGCGAGAGGAAGAACCACATGGCGAACATGGCCACCCCGAAGCAGAACATGACCAGATTGGCCCCGGTGAGCGCCCGCGACCGGAACAGCCGGAAGGGAACCAGCGGGTGGTCGGCCAGCTTGGTCTCGATGACGGCGAAGGCTCCGAGGAGCACCAGCGCGACGGCCCCGGTGATGAGGGTCGACGCCGATGTCCACGCCACTTGGTCGGTGTGCACGATGGTGTACACCAGAGCCAGCAGCCCACCGGTGACCGTGATGGAGCCGACCACGTCCAATCGGCGGCGGGGACCCTCGGCGCGGGATTCGACGAGGAACACCCGGGCGAAGAGGAACAGGACGATCCCGATGGGAACATTGACGAAGAGGATCCACCGCCACGACAGGTACTGGGTCAGGATGCCCCCGAACAGCGCACCTGCGGCCCCGCCGCCGGCCGCCACCGCGCTCCACACCCCGAGGGCCTTGGCGCGGGCCCGCTGCTCGGTGAAGGTGACCGTCAGGATGGTCAGGGTGGCCGGGGACAGCACAGCGGCGCCCACCCCCTGCAGCGATCGGGCGGCGATCAGGGTTCCCTGGTTCTGGGAGAAGCCGCCGATGAGGCTGGCCCCGGTGAACAGGACCAGCCCGACGAGCAGGATGCGACGTCGTCCGAACAGATCGGCCAGCCTGCCCCCCAGCAGCAGGAGGCCCCCGAAGGTGAGCGAGTAGGCGGTCACCACCCATTGGAGGTTGGCCGCGCTGAAGCCCAGGTCCTTCTGGATGGAGGGGAGGGCGACGTTGACGATGGAGATGTCGAGCACGACCATGAACTGGGCCAGGCAGACGATCCACAGGACCAGGTTGTCGGCTTGGCGCGCCCTCGTCCGCTCGGCGGTTCCGGGGTCCGCCGGACCTGTGCTTGCCGGATCCATGAGAGGCAGCGTAGAGGGCGGTCCGGGCCCCTGGATCAGGCCCGTCGAACCGGCTCCCTCAGTGGGACTGCCAGGCGTCCGGGTCGGTGGTCATCTTCAGGACCGACTTCGGGAGGTCGCCGCTGGTGATGTCGGCGATGGTGACCTGCTCGAGAACCGACCGGAGGCTGGACCGCACGGCCACCCACACGGTCTGGAGGTGCTCGGCGGAGCCCTCGTAGCTGGCTGCCTCCGGTCTGAGCCCACGGACCTCGGCCAGGGGCCCGTCGAGGGGGCGGATGACGTCGGCCACGGTGATCGACGCGGCCGGCCGCGACAGCCGATAGCCACCGTCCGCCCCACGCTGGCTGAGGAGAAGGCCGGCGCGCCGCATGTCGTTGAGGATGCTCTCGAGGAATTTGGCCGGCAGGTTCTGCGAGCTGGCCAGGGATTCCGCGGTGACGGGGCTGTCGCCGGCGTCGGCCAGTGTGCACAGGGCCCGCACTGCGTAATCGACTTTGGCGGAGATGTACACGGCTCGATTCTTTCAGAGGTTTCCCACGCGGTGGCGGAGCGTCGGCTTACCGGTGGGCCGGGTCCAGCAGTCCGTAGCGCCGGAGCACGGTGCGGTTGATCCCGGTGAAGCCGTAGTCGACCACGATCCCGATGAAGATGATCACGATCATCATGGCCACCACGACGCCATAGTCGGCCTGGGTATCCGCGTTGACGATGCGGCCCCCGAGGCTCAGGGGGGTGACCAGGATGAGGAACTCGCCGGCCATCAGCGCGTGCCAGGCGAAGGCCCATCCCTGCTTCAGGCCACCGAGCACACTCGGGAAGGCCGCGGGCAACACCACATGGCGCTCGAGGGCCAGGCCCCGTGCGCCGAGGATCCGTCCGGCCCGTACCAGGGCCGGCGGCACCTGGTCGATGCCACTGATGAAGCCGTTGGCCACCGCCGGTGCCGCTCCGAGCACCATCATCAAGATGATGGCCTTCCAGTTCACGCCGAAGACCATGACGCCCAGCGGGTACCAGAGCACCGAGGGCATGGTCTGCATGCCGGTGATCAGCGATCCGACGCCGGCCCGCAGGACGCGCAGCCTGGCCACGGCGGTGCCGACCACGCCGCCGATCACGACGACCAGCGCGTACCCGATGACGGCCTGCTGCGCGGTGGCCCAGCACGCCTGCCAGAAGGAGCTGGTGCCGAGCAGTTCCCACAGCTGCCGGGTGGCGGTGGCCGGTGAGACAAGGATGTACGGCTTCCAGTGCACCCACACCGCGACCTGCCAGACCAACAGGATGAGGCCGAAGGCGATGAGCTTGGGCCATGTGGCCCGCCACAGGCGCTCGGACAGGCGAGCCGTGGTCGACTGTTCGGCCTCCAGGGCGTCGAGCCCGGCGATGGTCCGGTCCAGCGACGTCGGGGCCGGGGTGACGGTCACGGTGTCGTCCCCGGGGCCAGGGTCGCCTGCGGTCTCGACCGCCGGATCCGAGGTCAGCGGCGGCTCAATCGCCATGTGCGCCCACCTCGGCTCGGAGCTGGTCGGTGACGGCGGCGGCCAGGCCGGCGATCTCGATCGAGTCGATCCGCCGGGGCCGGGCCAGAGCCACCGGGAAGGTGGCCGCCACCCGACCGGGGCGGCTGGTCAGGAGCACGATCCGGTCGCCCAGCCGGGCCGCCTCCCGCACGTTGTGGGTGACGAAGAGGACGGTGAAGCCGCGGTCCGTCCACAACGACTCGAGCTCGTCATGGAGGAGATCGCGGGTGATGGCGTCGAGGGCGCCGAAGGGCTCGTCCATGAGCAGCAGGCCGGCATCCTGGGCCAGGGCGCGGGCCAGTGCCGCCCGTTGGCGCATCCCGCCGGAGAGCTCGTGGGGCCGCTTGGGCCCGAAGCCGGCCAGGTGGACCCGCTCGAGAAGGTCCTCGGCCACTGCCCGGCGCTCGCCCTTGCCCACGCCCCGGAGCCTGAGGGGCAGCTCGACGTTGGCGGCCACCGTGAGCCACGGGAAGAGCGCCGAATCCTGGAAGAGCATGGCCGTCGCCGTGCCCCCGGTCGGACCGGCCGACAGGTCGCCGGCCGATGCGCCGTGGTTGCCCTCGCCTCCGGGCGCGCTCACGTCCACCGTGCCCACCGTGGGCCGGTCCAGTCCGGCGATGAGGTTGAGCAGGGTCGTCTTCCCGCATCCGGAGGCGCCCACCAGACAGACGAACTCGCCGGGGGCCACGCTCAGCGCGATGTCCTGCAGGGCGACCACCGCCGCCGACCCGGTGCCGTGCCGCTTGGACACGCCGGTCAGGGTCACCGCCGGTGCCCGGGCATCGACCTTCAGGGTGGGCGCCAGGGGTGCGGTCACGACGTCAACGCCGGCTTTCCCGCGGCCGTCAGGATCGTGTTGACGGGCCCGAGATCGAAGATCCCCTTGATGTTCGAGGTGGCGAATCCGGCCGCCTTGGCGTGGGCCACGTCGGTGACGATGGACGAGGCGATGGGGTCGTTGGTGAACGTCATGTCCGACCATGCGGTGGCCAGCTCGCCGGCGCTCAGTGCCTTGCCGGTCAGTGCGGTCAGGGCGGTGTTGGCCGCGGCCTGGGCCCTGGTCGGCGAGGCGTTGATGAAGGCGGTGACGGCCAGCTGGCCCTTCAACAGACCGGTGACCACGTCCGGGTGCGCACTCATGAACGAGGTGCTGACCACCAGCACCGTGGTCGAGAACAGTCCCTTGGGCCACTGGGACTTCTCGTTGACCAGGATGTGCCCGTGGCCCTTGCTCACCATCTCGGTCACCCACGGTTCGGGGACCCACGCCCCGGCGATGGTGCCCGCCTCGAACGAGGTCAGTGTGGTGGCGTTGGCCTGGGGGAGGATGTTGACCTCACCGCTGCCGCCGTTCGGACCGGGGAAGGTCAGGCCCTGCTTCCGCAGCCAGGTGCGCAAGGCGACGTCCTGGGTGTTCCCGAGCTGCGGGGTGGCCAGTGTCTTGCCCTTGAGCTGTTGGGGGGAGGTGATCGAGGAGGAGACCACGAGGGCGGCCCCACCCGAGGTCGCCCCCGAGATGATCCTGATGGCCTGGCCGTGGGACTGGGTGTAGGCGGTGATGGCGGAGTTGGGGCCCATGTACGCGGCGTCGAGCGAGCCGGCCAGCAGCGCGGTGACCTCGGCCGGGCCGGCGTTGTAGGTGGAGGTCTGCAGGGTGACGTTGCTCGGGAGGCTCTTCTTGAAGTAGCCGCCCTGGACGCCGATGAGCGCGGCCGCGTGGGTGAGGTTGGTGAGGTAGCCCAGCCGGAGCGTGACCGGGGCGCCCGAGGTCGTTGAGCTCCCGCCGCCTCCCGTGGTCGTCGGGGAGCTCGAGCTCGAGCTGCAGGCGGCGGCCAGGAGTGCGATCCCGAGGACCACGGCGACGGCGGCCGTCCGGCGACGGATGTGATTGGGGCGGGGGGAATGCTGCGAGAGCATGGAGCTCCTTCGTGGTTCGTGTCGGGGATCCCGGAGCCGGGGGCGTCCGACGGCCGGATGTTCGGCCGAGTTGACTTTCCTCGTTCTATTTCCTATATATCTAGGAATAAACTAGGAAATAACCCTACTCCACAATTTGTCCACAATTCGTTCGTATATCTCCGCCATCACCGAAGCCGGAAAACCACCTCTACCAGGAAGTTTGTCCACCGGACATCGCCGCATGGTGGAGGGGTCCACCGGCCTGACCTGGTCTTTTGCGGTGCCATGATTTGGGTGACCGCCGCTCATTTGAGCAGGCGGGACAGCCGCCGATCGGCCAAGGGCTTGCCGCCGGTCTGGCAGGTCGGGCAGTACTGGAGCGACTTGGTGGCGAACGACACCTGGCGGATGGTGTCGCCGCACACCGGGCACGCCTCGCCGGTGCGCCCGTGGACCTGCATGGCCCGTTTCTTGTCCCCTTTGAGCTCGGCCGGCCCGAGCATGGAGGAACGCTCGACGGCATCGGTGAGCACACCGACCAACGCGGCGTGCAGACGGGCCACGTCGGCGTCGTCGATGGTGGTCGTCTTCTTGTACGGGGACAGCCCGGCGCGGTGCAGGGCCTCGTCCGAGTAGGCGTTGCCCACCCCGGCGATGAGAGTCTGGGTGGTGAGCGCGGTTTTGAGGGTGGCCGACGTCCCGTGCACCAGCGCACCGAATCGCTCGACCGTGAACCCTGGATCGAGGGGGTCGATGCCCAGGGCGGCGACGGGCTCGACCTCCTCCGGCGAGTTGACCACCCACAGGGCGACCCGCTTCTCGGTGCCCATCTCGGTGACGTCGAACCCGGCCCCGTCGCCCAGCCCGACCCGCAGGGCGATCGGGCTCCGGCCCGGTCGCAGCGCGGTGTCCGGCAGCCTGTCGAACCACTTGATCCACCCGCCGCGGGCCAGGTGGACGACCAGCCACAGACCGTCGGCGTCGATGCAGACGAACTTGCCCCGGCGCTGGACGCCGGTGACCACCCGACCGACCAGTTCGTCGAGGGCCGGGCTTACCGTCTTCAGGGCCGAGAACGACACCAGCCGGCACCGGTCGATCGATTGGCCCGCCATACGGGCGCTGAGGCGGGCGGTCAGGGCTTGGACCTCGGGGAGTTCGGGCACCGGGTAATTGTGGCCCGTCTGCGCCCGTAGTATCTGATCCGCACCTGCACCAGGGTTGGGATCTCCCGGCTGCGTGGGGTCCGGCCGTGCGGGTTGTCCCGCATCCGGTCCCGCCCCGGCCGCCGATCCGAACCGCACCGACCCGACCTCACCCCACCCGACCCCACCCGACCCCGCCCCACCCGCACCGATCCGACCCCACCCGACCCGACCCCGACCCCACCCGACCCCGACCCGACCCGAGAGGACGTACCCGTTGTTCCGCCCGGTCCCCGCCGAAGCCGATTTCACCGTCGTCGAGGCCGACGAGCTGGCCCGCTGGCGTGAGCACCGCGTCTTCGAGCGCTCCGTCGAGCTGCGGGCCGGCGCCGAGCCCTGGGTGTTCTACGAGGGGCCCCCGACGGCCAACGGGCGTCCCGGTCTGCACCATGTGTGGGCCCGGGTCTACAAGGACCTGTTCTGCCGCTACCGGACGATGCGTGGCTACGCCGTGCCCCGCAAGGCCGGGTGGGACACCCACGGGCTGCCGGTCGAGGTCGAGGTGGAGAAGCAGCTCGGGATCACGGCCAAGAGCCAGATCGAAGATGTGGTCGGCATCGCCGAGTTCACCCGGCTCTGCCGGCAGTCGGTGCGCAACTACGTCGACGAGTGGAAGACCCTGACCGACCGCATCGGGTACTGGATCGACAGCGACAGCGCCTACTGGACCTTCGCCCCCGAGTACGTCGAGTCGGTCTGGTGGAACCTGAAGAACCTCTGGGACCAGGGGCTGTTGTACGAGGACATCAAGGTGGTCCCGTACTGTCCCCGGTGCGGGACCGCGTTGAGCAGCCACGAGCTGGGGCAACCCGATGTCTACCGCGAGGTCGTGGACGAATCGGCCTACGTGCTGTTCCCCCTGGCCGACGAGGGAGAGGCCGCCGCCGGGCTGCGGGCCGCGCTCGACCGCGACACGCTCACCGGCCTGGCCCTGGTGGCGTGGACGACGACGCCCTGGACGCTGCTGTCCAACACCGGTGCCGCCGTCGGCCCCGACCTCGACTACGCGGTGGTGGGTGATGCCATCGTGGCCGCCGATCTGGTGGAGCAGGTCTTCGGTGAGGGCGCCGTGGCCCAGCACCGGCTGGCCGGACGCGACCTGGTCGGGCTCCGCTACGAACGCCCCTTCGACGATCTGGACCCTCCGCCGGGATCGGCCGCCGGTGACGGCTGGCGTGTGGTGCCGGGTGCCTTCGTCGAGGCCGACGAAGGCACCGGTGTCGTCCATCTGGCCCCTGCCTTCGGTGAGGTCGACCGCCAGGCCGGCCGTGAGAACGGCCTGCCCACCCTCAACCCGGTCGGTCCGGACGGCCGCTTCACGGCCGATGTGCCGTGGCTGAGCGGCCAGCGCGTGCGCGGGACCAACGGCGCGGTCAACGACCGGCTGGAGGCGTCGGGCCGCCTGCTGCGCCGCCACCCCCATGCCCACGCGTACCCGCACTGCTGGCGCTGCGACACGCCGCTCATCTACTGGGGCAAGCCCAGCTGGTACGTGCGGACCTCTGCCCGCAAGGCCGACCTGGTGGCCGAGAACCAGACCATCGGATGGCACCCCGAGCACATCCGGGACGGCCGCATGGGGGAGTGGCTGGCCAACAACGTGGACTGGGCCCTGTCCCGTGACCGGTTCTGGGGAACGCCGCTCCCCATCTGGCGGTGCGGCGAGGGCCACGTGCGCTGTGTGGGATCGCTGGTCGAGCTCACGGAGCTGGCCGGGCGCGACGTCACCGGGGTCGATCCCCATCGGCCCGACATCGACGCGGTCACCTTCGCCTGTCCCGAGTGCGCGGCCCCGGCGGGTGGGACCGCGACGGATGCGGCCCGGGCCACCGAGATGCGACGGGTCGAACCGGTGATCGACGCGTGGTTCGACTCGGGCTCGATGCCCACGGCCCAATGGGGCTACCCGCAGGCCGAGGGATCGGGCGACCGGTTCGTCTACCCCGCCGATTTCATCTGCGAGGCCATCGACCAGACGCGGGGCTGGTTCTACTCGCTGCTGGCCGTCAACACCCTGGTGCGCGGGGCCACCCCGTACCGGAATGTGCTCTGCCTCGGGCACCTGGTGGACGCCGACGGCCGCAAGATGTCCAAGAGCGTCGGCAACGTCATCGACCCGTGGGAGATCCTCAACACCCGCGGCGCCGACCCGCTCCGGTGGTGGATGTTCTCCCAGGGTTCGCCCTGGACGCCGACCAGGGTCAGCTTCGAGGCCATCGACGCATCGATGCGGGACACCCTGCTCACCCTGTGGAACACCTGGTCGTTCTTCACCACCTATGCGTCGCTCAACGACTTCGATCCCGCCGACCCGGCCATCCCCGCGCCAGAGGACCGCTCGGTCCTCGACCGGTGGATGCGCTCGCGGTTGGCGGCGACGGTGGCCGCCGTCACCGAGGCCCTCGACGGTTACGAGCCATTCCCGGCCGCCGCGGCCATCGCCGAGCTGGTCGACGACGTCTCGAACTGGTACGTGCGTCGCAGCCGGCGCCGATTCTGGCGGACCGATCCCGATGCCGACCCGGCCGACTCGCTCGGCGCCCAGGCCATGTTGCACGAGGTGTTGGTGACGACGGCATGCCTGCTGGCCCCGATGTGCCCGTTCGTGGCCGATCGGATGTGGCGCGACCTCACCGATGCCGCCGACAGCGACTCGATCCACCTGGCCGACTGGCCCGACTTCCGGCCCGAGGTCCTCGACCCGACCCTCGACGCCGGGATGGCCCTGGCCCGTCGTCTCGCCTCGCTCGGACGCGCGGCCAGGGCCGAGGCGGGGATCAAGGTACGTCAGCCGCTGGCCCGGGCCCTGGTCTTCCTGCCGCCGGGCAGCCCGACGCCACCCGCGGGGGTGGTCGAGGACGAGCTCAACGTGGATGCGGTCGAGGCCATCGACGAGCTGAGCGACGTGCTCACCTACGAGCTGGTGCCCAACTTCAAGCTGTTGGGTCCCCGGCTCGGATCCCGCGTCCAGCAGCTCCGGGCGGCCATGGGCACGGTGGACGCCGCCGCCGCTGCGGCCGGGCTGGCCGCCGGAAAGCCGGTGGTGGTCGAGCTGGCCGACGGACCCGTCGAGCTGGGCGGCGACGAGGTCGAGCTCCGGGTCCGGGCCCAGCCGGGCTTTGCCGTCTCCCCGGACGCTGCCGAGGTGGTCGCACTCGACCTGGGCCTCGACGACGGCCTCCGGCGACGTGGCCTGGCCCGCGAGCTGATCCGCCACCTCCAGGAGCTGCGCAAGTCGGCCGGCCTCGACGTCTCCGACTGGATCC
The DNA here is from genome assembly GCA_050011635.1 of Acidimicrobiales bacterium. Taxonomy (GTDB): domain Bacteria; phylum Actinomycetota; class Acidimicrobiia; order Acidimicrobiales; family RAAP-2; genus Bog-756. The sequence goes on along the minus strand of JBEKIU010000063.1, from coordinate 361 downwards.
ACCTCAACCTGGTCGGCATCGACGATCTCGCGCCCCTCTTCGACGTCATCGGGCGGGAGGTGCTGGCCCGGACGATCACCACCACCCCTCCGGGGGATGGTGGCCCCGGCACCGCCTTCGAGCTCGATGACGGGGAGGCGATCCGCAGGGTCGACGCGTGGGTGGTCAGGGCATGAGCCCGGCCGCCGACGGGTACGTGCTGGCCGTCGACCTCGGCACCGGTGGGCCGAAGGTGGCGGTGGTGTCGACCGCGGGACGGATCGTGGCCCATGCCACCGAGCCGGTGGCCCTGCACCTGCTCGACGGGGGTGGGGCCGAGCAGGACCCCCACGAGTGGTGGTCGGCCATCTGCACGGCCTCC
>JBEKIU010000062.1:0-19072 GCA_050011635.1 Acidimicrobiales bacterium | reverse complement strand
GACTGCAACATTCCCTCCGGTGAATCGCTGGTCCGCCAGATCTTCTACGGCAAGCAGTTCCATCGGCGCGAATTCGGGATCGAGACCGAAGACGTGTGGCTGCCCGATGTCTTCGGCTACTCGGCCGCGCTCCCCCAGATCATGCGGCAGAGTGGCATCCGCTGGTTCCTCACCCAGAAGCTGTCCTGGAACCAGTACAACGTCCTCCCCCACCACAGCTTCCTGTGGGAGGGCATCGACGGTTCCCGGGTGTTCACCCATTTCCCTCCTGCCGACACCTATGGCGGCAACGTCAGTGCCCGCGAGCTCCGATTCGGAGTCGAGAATTTCAAGGATCACGACCGTGCATCCCGGTCCCTCTATCTCTTCGGGTGGGGTGACGGCGGCGGCGGGCCGACAGCCGAGATGCTCGAATCAGCTCAGCGGCTCAGCGACATGGACGGGATGCCACGGCTCACCATGGAGAGCGCACGTTCGTTCTTCACCGAGGCAGAGGCGGAGATCGCCGATCCACCGGTCTGGGCCGGTGAGCTCTACCTGGAGTACCACCGGGGCACCTACACCACCCAGGCGGCCACCAAGCTGGGCAACCGCCGCGCCGAGTTCGCCCTGCGGGATTGCGAGTTGTGGTCGTCGCTGGCCCCCGATCCCGACGACCCGAGCGATCAGCTCGACGATCTCTGGAAGCTGCTCCTGGTCCATCAGTTCCACGACATCATCCCGGGCTCGGGAATTCACTGGGTCTACGAGGACACCGCACGCGATCACGACCACATCCTGGATGAGACCGGGCGTCTGACGGACCGCGCCCTCGAACTGGTGGTCGGTGCCATCGATACGACCGCGTGCACGCTCCCGGTGGTGGCCTTCAACTCGCTCTCCCATGGTCGCCGCGAACTGATCACCGTCGATGCACCCGAGGGCGTCACAGCCGCCGTCGACTCCTCTGGCCGGCCACACCCGGTCCAGCGCGGCGCCGACGGCAGCGCGATCTTCGAAGCCACCGTTCCTCCCTGCGGCTTCCAGGTCTACGACCTGGTGACCGTCGGCCCCCCCGGTGGCGACCCTGTGGCCCCAGTCGCTGTCTCCGTCACACCGACATTCCTCGAGAACGATCACCTACGCATCGAGCTCGACAAGGACGGTCTGCTGTCCTCCATCTACGACAAGTCGGCCGAACGGCAGGTCTTGGCTCCCGGGGAGCGGGGAAACCACTTCCAGCTCCATCCCGACTACCCCAACTTCTACGACGCCTGGGACATCGACCGGTTCGCGCTCGAGCAGTCGATCGACCTGGTGGAGGTCGAATCGGTCGACATGGTGGAGGACGGACCTCTCCGCGCCGGCATCCGGGTCACCCGCCGGTTCGGCGACTCGTCACTGACCCAGGTGATCCGGCTCGATGCCGGCTCGCGCCACATCCAGTTCGACACCGAGGTCGAATGGCACGAGACGAACCGGCTCCTCAAGGTCTCCTTCCCGGTCGACGTGCGCAGCCTGCGGGCCACCTATGAGATCCAGTACGGCCACGTCGAGCGGCCCACCCATGCCAACACCAGCTGGGACGTCGCCCGCTTCGAAGTCTGTGCCCACAAGTGGGTCGACCTGTCCGAGCCCGGGTACGGGGTGGCCCTACTCAACGATTCCAAGTACGGCCATGACATTTCGGGCAATGTCATCCGGCTGTCGTTGCTGCGGGCCCCGACCTGGCCCGACCCGCTGGCCGATCGCGGGCACCACCGGTTCACGTACCGCCTGCTCCCCCACGTGGGCGATCTACGCGGCGCAGGGGTGATCGACGCCGGCTACGACCTCAACGTGCCGATCCGGACGGTCGGTACCTCCCCGCACGAGGGCGCGTTCGCACCCACTCGTTCACTGCTCTCCCTCGACACCGCCCACGTCGTCATCGAGGCCGTCAAACGCGCCGACGACAGGCCTGACGCGCTGGTCGTCCGGCTCTACGAGGCCTGGGGGAAGCGGGGTCCGGTCACCGTCCGGGCCCCGTGGAAGCTCCGTCGGGCAGCCCTCTCCGATCTGCTCGAACGGGAGCGGCACGAGATCCCCGTGCGTGACGACGAGGTTGCCCTGGACGTCTCGCCGTTCGAAATCGTCACCCTCGTCCTCGAACCAGCAGCAACGTAGGGGATCGGGCCGGACGCAGCCGGATCACCGGTCGGTCGAATCGACAGGAACGATGAACGAGCGGCCGGTCAGCTCGAACATGGTCTCGTCGTCGGATTGCCGCCAGAGGTCGAGCAGGCCGATGGACAACGGGTCACAGCCATAACGCATCGGTCCACCGTCATCGAGAATGGCATCAACGATGAGCACGGCCGCGTCCGCAGGTGACGAGACCAGCGGGTCGGCGGCCTCCCTTCGAAGCGTGGCCGCCTGATCGGCCATCCCCCGGTACCGTTCGAACCGGGTCGCTGCCTGCTCGCCCGTGCTCAGCTGGAACATGTCGGTGTCCACAGGACCCGGGAGGATCTCCACCACCCGTATGCCGGATGGCTCCAGCTCCACCCGGAGGCTGTCCCCCAGGGCGGAGACGGCCGCCTTGGTGGCCCGGTAGGCCGAATAGAACGGCACGGCGGCGAAGATCGAGGAGGACGAGATGTTGCAGATCACCCCCGGCCGATTGGCCCGAAGCACCGGGATGGCGGCAGTGATGATCCCGACCACGCCGAGGACGTTGGTCTCGAACAGTGCGCGCCAATCATCCAGATTGCCGTGTTCGACGGGCAGGTACTCGGAATCGACGCCGGCGTTGTTCACGACCACCCGGAGGTCGCCGGGCAGGTCGTAGCTGTCGGGATCGGTGACGTCCAGGTGGGCCACGGTGATGCGGCCGCTGGTGGCCGCGACCAGATCGGCACCGTCCTCCGGGCGGCGCATCGTCGCCACCGTGTCGAACCCGCGATCGGCCAGCTCGATGGCGACCGACCGGCCGATCCCTCGACTGGCCCCGGTGACCAGGGCACTTCCTGTGATATCCACGGGCGCGTCTCCGTCTCTTTCCCGTAGGTGGTGTCGGCCCGAATCCTATCCATACCGCCAGATCGCACCGTGGCAGAACGCAGAGCCGATGCCGAATCTTGCCAGTAGCGTCGTCACCCTAGGCAAGGAGGCATCGATGGGACTACTGGAAGGCCGGCGCGCGGTGGTGACGGGGGGCGCCTCGGGCATCGGGCGGGCCACGGCCCGCCGGATGGCGGAAGAGGGCGCCAGGGTGGCGGTGATAGATGTCAACGGAGACGCGGCTCAAGAGGTCGCCGACGAGATCGAAGGAACCGCCCATGTGGCCGACGTCACCGATCCCGACGCCTTGTCCGCCGCAGTCGATGACGCGGTCAAGGCGATGGGCGGCCTCACCACGCTGTTCAACAATGCAGGCACCGGCAACCAGTCGGCGCTGCACGAATGGCCGCTCGAAGAGTGGAACCGGTTACTGGCCGTCAACCTGACCGGCGTGTACCTCGGGTTCCGCGCCGCGATACCGCACATCCGAGCGTCGGGGGGTGGGAGCGTCGTCTCGACGTCATCCATCAGCGGCACGCGGCCGGCCGCCGGAGAGGCACCCTACTCGGCGGCAAAAGCCGGTGTTGCCGCTATTACCGCGTCGGCCGCACTCGAGTACGGGCCACAGATCCGGGTGAATTCAGTGGCACCGGGGATGATCCTGACCGCGCTGACCCAGCCTCTGTTGAAATTCCTGCCCCACGAGAAGGAACGTTACGAGCGAACCACACCCGTCGGCCGCATCGGGCAGCCCGAGGACATCGCCGACGTCGTGGTCTTCCTGTGCTCGGACATGGCGCGTTTCATCACTGGGCAGAACATCGTCGTCGACGGGGGGATGACACTGCACGGCTCGGGGATCGACGGGATCTTCGACCAGATCTTCGGCCAGCACTGAACACGGGCCGCCAGCAGGGCGTCGCCGCCTGATCACACCGTCGGCGGCCCGCGACTACGTTGATGTGGTGGAATCTGAGCGATTCGGACCGATCGACTTCGACAAGTTCCATCAGGACGAGCTCCCCGCGCTCTTGCAGGAACGGGGCCGGGTGTTCACCGACGCGGACATGGATTTCGTCCGACCCCTCGCGTTCAAGCTGCCCGATGGTCGCGCCTACACGTATCATCCCCGTGCCCACACCTTCTCCGTCGGGGCGGGAATTGAGAGCGCGGCCACGGTGGTGGAGCTCGCCCATGACGAGTGGTGCGCCTTCGTGTGGGAGCTCCGGTCCTGCTTCGCCATGCTCTACGCCGATCGGATCACCGTGTCCCGGGGCAGTTTCGGACAGCTGGTGAGATGGGAACCACCCCTGCGGGTCGCCTTCCACGGGCAGGCCATGTACGACATCGACGCTCCGCCGACAGTGTGCGACGACCGGGGACGGCCGCTCGACCTCGATCGAACCTTCGACCTCGCCGATCCCGAGGAGGAGATCGCCGACTTCTTGAGGCGGGCCGGGTTCGTCCATCTGCGGCGGGTCCTGGACGCGGACGAGGTCCAAGCCCTGCGGGCCGATGTCGCCGTGGCCGTCGAGGCGGCCCGACCCGACGATCGGCGCTCGTGGTGGACGACCGTCGAAGGTCGAGATGTGTGCAACAGGGTCAATTACCTGAACGACCAGTCGGAACACATCGCCGGCCTGGGTCACGACCCGCGGTTTGCCCGCATCGCCGCCCTCGGCGGTCCCCAGCTCCGCGACGCGCGCGATCGTCTGGATGGGAACAGTGTCGTCATCAAGGTCCCGGGCGCCTCCGACGGTCTGGCCGACCTCCCCTGGCACCGCGACTGCGGCATGGGCGGACACCCGGTCAAGTGCCCCATGCTCAACGTGGGGATCCAGCTCGATCCGGCATCTGCCGCGTCGGGCCAGCTCCTGATGATCGCGGGCTCACATCAGGGCACGTCCCGGCTTCCTCGTCCGAAGGAGGCACAACGCCTGCCGACGGTCCCGTTATCGACGGAACCGGGCGATGTAACGGTTCACTTCGGCCACACGCTCCATGCCGCTCCTCCTCCCACCGATCACCGGGCATCCGGTCGCCGGGCGCTCTACCTGACCTTCGTTCCACCCATCACCTTCGAGATGGTGGGTCCGGGACAGGGCTACAACGACGTGCTCTTCGCTCGGGACGAGGGACGTGTGCGCCATGTCGACCAGCTCCGGTGAACCCTTGCCGTCCGAACCGGTGCCGGGCCAGTGCCGGTTCGAGTGGCCAGCTGAGCGGTAGGGGCATCCTGTCGGTTACCATTGCCGCCGACGCGGGCGTAGTTCAGAGGCAGAACACGAGCTTCCCAAGCTCGGAACGCGGGTTCGATTCCCGTCGCCCGCTCTCAGGGAACGGGCTGGTCAGGAGAGAGGGGCCCGGCGGCCCAGGGTCCGCCTATCCGGGCCGAGCGGCTCGCACCGTCGCCGAGTCCTTCGGTGGGGGCGTTGTGCCCGAAGAGCTGTCCTGCCTTTTCGAGGAGGACCATGCCAGATTGACGACGCCGGGCAAACCCGAGGCCCGGTGGGCGGAGCTCCGGGTGATGTCGGTAATCACCCGGTGAGAAGCGCACATGTCGATGAGGATCACGCCATTGTCTGGGGCTCTGCGAGGCGACCTTTCAGGAATCGCTGAACAACTGTCCGGGCATCCGGGAACTCGATCTCAGAGGAAGTCACGCTTCGCAGAAGCGTGATGACGAGTAGGGGGGCGAGAAGCGCTTGGACGGCGAAGTCGGTGGGTTCCTCGACCATCTGTCCGACACGCTGGTACCCGGCGAAGATTTCAGCCAGTCGCGACATGGCCCCGAGAGGTTCTTTGATGAGGGCGGCCACGTCAGGGTTCCGCGCTCCCTCGAGGAGGAGCGTGCCAACCAGTCCGTTTCGGTGCTGATAGATGCCCGAGTAGTACTCGACCACCCGGATCAGGTCGGCTTCGATGTCTCCCGTTGTGGTGAGCCCGTTGTCGGCGAGTCGCGAGATGTCGGCATGGATGGCGGCCAGGATCAGCTGGCGCTTGTCCCCGAATCGCCGGAACAGGGTCACCTCGTTGATGCCAGCCGCCTCTGCGATCCGCCGCGTGGTGGCCCCCGCATACCCTCGCTCGGCCAGTACGGCTAGGGCGGCGTCGAACATCGTCACATCGGTCACAGGTTCGGCCAAGGGTTCTCCTCGAGAGTGGGTCCGGATTCTGGCGTCTCCCTGCACCATAGCAAGTAATCACTTACCTTCAAGTAGGTACGAGTCGGGTGCCCCCTCAATCCGGGGTTCGACAAGTGCATACAAGCAACTACTTGCTTTCACACCGGTGGAGGCCTATGGTGAGGGAATGTAAGCAACTACTTGCATGCCGGATCGAGTACCGGCACCTCATTCCAACGAAAGGAACCAAACCCATGAAGGCATTCGTGAAGAGAAACATCCGGTGGATTCTCATCCCTGTCCTCGGAGTGATCGTGCTCGCTGGAGCAGGCTTTTTCTGGATGCTGAGCGGCAGCTCGGCCGCGCCGCTCACTCTGCGGGCTAGCGCCTCCTTGTCGACGGCCGCGTCCGGAAGCGATCTCAGCGGCCATTGGACGGTGGTTGCCGGACCGGTCGACGAGCCCACGATCGCCGGCTATCGGGTGGAGGAGAAGGTCGTCGGCGGCCTCGCGTCGGATACCGCAACCGGTCGAACGGGCGATGTAACCGGGTCGGTGACGGTAGTGGGTAAGCAGGTCACCGCGGCCAACTTCACGGTGAACATGGCCACCTTGAAAAGCGACAAGAGCCTTCGCGACACGGTCCTCAAGACCAACGCCATCGAGACGAACAAGTATCCGACGGCCGGGTTCACCCTGGCTGACCCCATTGTCCTGCCCAACATCATCCCCGGCAAGATCTATGCGGCCAAAGCCCGTGGAACGCTCCGGTTGCACGGAGTCTCAAAGGTGGTGCATCTCACCCTTCAGTACCAGGAGACCAAGACGGGCATTGTCCTCCTGGCCGACATGCCGATCACGATGGCCGATTATTCCATCAAGGCACCCAGTATCGCCGGCGTCGTCGCCGTCGAGAACCACGGCTCCTTCGAGCTCCGCGCCAATCTAGTGAAATGAGGGACTCAGTGGTCGCCGGCGGTCCAGCGAGCCCGGTTCGGGTCGCCGCCCCCGCCGCCGGGCGCCGTTCGTGCCCCGCTACGCCGTTGTCGCGTCGCGGCGCTTCTGGGCCGTCTCGGCCGCCGGGCCCCTCTCTCCCCAGTGGATGTGCTGGTCGGGATCCCTCTGCTGATCCCCGCGGGGGCTACAGGGACTTCAGCCAGTCCACCAGGAGCCGGTTCACCTCATCAGCCCCTTCCTGTTGGACCCAGTGACCGCACCCGGGGAGGATATGACTTCCCCGGAGGTCCGGCAGGGTGTCGGCAAAGCGGTTGATGGCCCGACTCCCCCATATTGTCGGACCGTCATACTCGCCTCCGATGAACAGGGACGGAACGCTGATCGGCGCGCCTCTCCAGGGCTGGAGGTCCTGCCAGTCACGGTCGACGTTTCGGTAGCGGTTGAGGGGTCCCCGGAAGCCGGTCCGCTCGAACTCCTGGACGTAGAACTCGAGGTCGTCATGGGTGATCCAATCGGGAAGCACCCGGGTGGTGGGAAAGCGGTCTCGCATCATCGTGCCCCGAGCCACGGTGGCCATGGACCCTCTGTCGGACGCCGACCTGACCCCGTCAGCGGACGCGGCGATGTAAAAGCCGAGCAGCCACGATCGAACGTCGGCCTCGATCTCACGCTCGGCCCGCCCCGGCTCCTGGAAGTAGTTGATGTAGAACTCCTCCTCCTGCCCGGCTAGTCTCCCCATCTCAGCGAAGGCCTCCGTGGGCCGCCGACCGCCCGGAGGGTTGTAGGGGACGCTGAGCATCGCAACCGCGGTGAAGATGTCCGGGCGCAGGAGTGCGGAGTTGGCGGCGATGGGAGCCCCCCAGTCGTGGCCGATAACGATCGCCGGGCCGTCCGGACCGACCAACTCCTCCACCACCCCAAGGTTGTCGCGGACGTGCTGGAGCATCCCGTAGGCCTCGACCTCGAACGGGGCGGAGGACCTCCCATACCCTCGGACATCGATGGCGACTGCCCGGAAACCGGCCTCGGCGATCACCGGCAGTTGACGGCGCCAGGAGAACCACGACTCGGGGAATCCGTGGACGAACAGAACCAACGGACCAGAGCCTTCCTCCACGCAGTGGATCCTCGTCCCCTCGGCCTCTATGACCTGGTGCCTCATGGGCAAGAGGCTAGGTGAAGGAGCGGTGGGATGTGCGCGGCTGCGCGGATCACTCCACAAGACGAGGTCGATCGGGTTCGCCAGGTGTCTGTCTCCCTAAGGAGAGGATTGGGAGCAAGAGATCCTTTGCAGCAGCAGGCCCCTCTCGCGTTCGTTGTGGGTCATGGATGCCGCCCGCTCGAACTCCCCACGCGCCTCCTCCCGCCGCCCAAGGCGCTCGAGCAGATCGCCACGAACGCTCGGCAGCAAGTGGTAGCTCTTGAGTGTCGGATCCTCGACCAGGGCGTCCACGAGGATCAGTGCGGCCTCGGGTCCCTCCGCCATCGAGACGGCCACGGCTCGGTTCAGCTCGACGACCGGCGACGGCGTCAGCTCCATGAGCTTGCGATAAAGGACGGCGATCGCCGTCCAGTCGGTGTCCTCGAAACGAATTGCTTGCGCGTGACACGCGGCGATCGCAGCCTGAAGCGAGTACGGACCGTCGCCCGCTCGCAGGAGGGCCTCGCTGCCGCGCCGGATGAGCATTCGGTTCCACTTGGATCGATCCTGATCAGCAAGTAGCACCGGTTCTCCGGTCGGGCCCGTACGAGCCGCAATCCGCGAAGCCTGGAATTCGAGGAGTGCCACGAGCCCGTGGGATTCCGGCTCCGCCGGCATCAGACCGGTGAGGACGCGAGCCAGGCGAAGGGCGTCCTCGCACAGGCCGGGGCGCAGCAGATCCTCGCCGGCCGTCGCGGCATAGCCCTCGTTGAAGATGAGATAGATGACCTCGAGAACCGACGCCAGGCGGACCGCCCGGTCGGCACCGTATGGGACCTCGAAGGGTACCCCGGCCTCGGCAAGCGACCGCTTGGCGCGGACAATTCGCTGTGCGATCGTCGGCTCCGACACCAGAAACGCCCGGGCAATCTCATTCGTCGTGAGCCCGCCCATCATCCGAAGGGTGAGAGCGATACGGGCGTCGGGCGACAGCACCGGATGGCACGCGATGAAGATCAGCCGTAGCAGATCATCATCAATATCATCGGCGTCCGTCGGCTCGATCGGTGGCACGTCTCCCAGTGTCCGACCAACTTCCGCCAGCTTGCGAGCGTAGGTCTCCTTGCGGCGCACGAGATCGATCGCACGGTGCTTGGCAGTGGCCATGAGCCAGGCACCCGGATTGCTCGGGGCACCCGTCTCTGGCCATGCCTCCAGCGCAGCCACCAGCGCGTCCTGTGCGATCTCCTCGGCGATCCCCACGTCGCGCACGATGCGAGCGACGCCCGCGATGATGCGTCCGGATTCGATCCGGAACACCGCTTCGAGCGAATCGGTCGGGCCTGACGTCGTCACGACCACCCATCAGAGCAGTCGCATCGGGGTAGGGCAAACGCTGCCGGTCAGGGCTCTGCGATCTCGCGGATCTCGGCGGTGACGGTCCAGTGCTCCGGGTGGATCTGCAAGAATCGCTTCGTCCACTCGAGGGCCTCTGCCTTGTCCTTGGCCTGGAGGATGGCGTAACCACCGACGACTTCCTTGCTTTCGGTGAAGGGCCCGTCCTTGTGGCTGAGCGTTCCGCCCGTCCAGGTGATCCGGGTGCCCTCGGAGGTCGGAGTGAGCCCGGCGGTGTCCAGCATCACGCCGGCCTTCGTGATCTCCTCGAACAGAGCCCCCATCCGCTCTGCGAACTCGGGGCTTGCGCTCACGTCGGGGAGATTCTGTTCGTCCACTCGGATCATCGAAAGGTAACGGGGCATCGTGACTCCTCTGTCTGGAGGGCGGGGCCTTCCCAGCCTCTCACCATTGCGTCGAACGGGGGAGCGTCAGATCGACATATCCCGGTAGATTTCCAGAGAATTGTGCGGGCCTGCATCATCCCCTGGACGGCCAGCTCGGAAACCGGGGGTTCGGCCGGGGCTGGTGTGGCCCGCTCGGCCTCAGCCGCTCGAGGGCTGCGTCAGTCACTCCCCCGCCCTACCGTGGACCCGTGGATCACTATGCCGAGGCGTTCTGCCTGCTTTCCGAGCGGTGCTTCCGACTCATCCAGGCGGAGAATGGGACCGGGCATGCCCAGCACTGCCCCTACATCACCGTATGGCGAGGGCGGTTCCAGGACGGGGCCGGCAAGTGGCACGCGGTCGAAGCCTGCGACGGGCACCGGGCCGACCTGGAATCAGCCCAGAAGGTCGGGAGTCCGGGTCCGCTCCGCACGGGATTGCCGTGGAGCGTGTGAGATGACCGGGGACTCCCCTGACCCTCGGCGGTGCCGGAGCACCGGCACTCGAAGCGACGCGGACGAGGCCTTTCATGGGCAGTTCGGGACTGGGATGGGGTAGGTTCACGACGTTGCCACCCTTCCGACGCGGCCACGGTTGTGCATGCCGTACCCAACTCGACGACGCCGTCGCGTGAGCCGCGGGTCGCACCACCGAATTGGAGGAACGATGACGAACGGCGCCTCCGCCGCGGCGGTTGCGAGCGACCCGCAACCCAAGCGAGCTGAATCAGCCCAGTCAGCCGCCCAACCCGTTGGCACTCTGTTGTCAGTCAACGTCGGCATGCCGAAGGACGTGTCCTGGCAAGGGAGGACGGTCTTCACAGGGGTCTTCAAGGACCCCGTTTCCGGACCCCGCCGGGTCCGGAAGCTCAATGTCGACGGCGATGGTCAAGGCGATCTGGCCGGGCACGGAGGCGAGCAGCGTGCTGTGTTCGTCTACCAAATCGACTCATATCGGTACTGGGAACGCGAGCTTGGGCGACAAGACTTCGTGTACGGACAGTTCGGCGAGAACTTCACGGTGGAGGGATTGGGCGACGACGAGGTGTGCATTGGTGATCGCTACCAGATCGGCAGCGCCGTCTTCGAGGTGACGCAACCCCGCGTCACCTGCTATCGAGTCGGGATCCGCATGAACGATCCGCAAATTCCCGCGCTGCTCGTCTCCCGCCACCGACCAGGTTTCTACTTCCGGGTGATCACCGAGGGCGAGGTCCAGGCAGGAGACGGCATCATCAAGCTCTCCTCGGGGCCTGAGCAGATGACGGTCGCCGCCGTCGATGCGCTGCTCTACCTCCCCGGGCACACGCGCCAAGGGCTGCTTCGAGCCCTCCGGATTCCCGCCCTGAGCCCGGGCTGGCAGGGCTCGTTTCGAGCCCTGTTGAATGAGGAGCCCGGTAGCGGCAACGCCGGCCTGGCCGTGACGAGCCCGCCTCCGGCCTGGCCCGGCTTTCGTCAGGTGACCGTCAAGGCGATTGCCCACGAGAGCGACTCGGTGATCTCGCTGCGCCTGGAGGACCCGACGGGTGCCCCCCTACCGGCAGCCCGCCCAGGTCAGTACATCACTGTGCGAGTGCAGCCCGACAAGCAAGGGCGGGACATCTTGCGCAACTATTCGCTCTCCGGGCCGCCCGGAGCGGGCTATTACAGGATTACTGTCAAGCGCGAGCCCAATGGCTCCGCGAGTGGCTATCTGCACACTCGTGTCGCTGTCGGCGACCAACTCGACATTGCCGCTCCACGCGGTACGTTCATCCTCGATCAGACGGATGCGCCCGTGCTGTTGATCAGCGCCGGGATAGGTGCCACTCCCGTTCTTGCCATGCTTCAGTCGCTGGTGCAGAACGGCTCCGAGCGGGAGATCTGGGCGCTTCACGTGGCCCGGAACGGTCGCGAGCACTCGTTCGCCGCCGAGGCCCGGACCCTCCTCGGCTCGCTCCCGGACGCACGGGCCCACGTGTACTACAGCCGCCCGGGCCCGAATGACCTCCAAGGTCGCGACTTCGACAGTGCGGGACGCCTCACTGCGTCATCGCTCGCCGAATTGAACCCACCCTCCGATGCCGAGGCGTACCTCTGTGGGCCCACGGCCTTCATGGACGACATCAGCGCCGGTCTGGCCGCCTTGGGGTTCGATGCCTCCCGAATCCATACCGAACCGTTCGGGCCGGCAAGGGGCGTGACGCCGGGGATCGCAGCCACGCCCGTGCGGGCGCCCCACCCACCCGCAGGCCAGCCTGGAGACGGCCCGACGATCGCATTCGCCCGCAGCGACCTGACGATCCGTTGGAGTAGCAACTACGGCAACCTGCTCGAACTCGCCGAGTCCTGTGACGTCGCCGTCCGCTGGTCATGCCGCACCGGGGTCTGCCATACCTGCGAGACGACGCTCATCGAGGGAGCCGTCGACTACAGCCCCGACCCGGTCGAACCGCCTGCGGATGGAAGCGTGCTCATCTGCTGCTCACAGCCCCGCGACGACATCGTGCTCGATCTGTGAGCGGCGTCATGACCATCGGGGGCACCCAATCCGGCGGTCGATGTGACTAGTCCGCACCGTAAAAGGGCGCACCGAAAGAGAAGATGCCACCATCGGCACCCACGAGCCAGTACCCGAAAGTGGCGTTATCGGTCGCCATGCCGACTACGGGGCCGTTGAGTGATCGCCCACCCATCGAGCCATAGAACTCTGCGTTCCCATAGGTGAAGATCCCGCCATCAGAAGCCACGAACAAGTAGCCGCGGTCATTCGCCGTGGGTGTCATGCCGATGACCGGCTTGTTCAAGGTGATGGCTCCAGTGGAACCGAGGAAGGGGGCATCGAAGGCGAAGATCCCGCCATCGGCCGCCACTTCCCAATACCCCCCGGTCTGGTTGTCGGTGGCAATGCCTACGATCGGCCGGTTCAATGTCCGCCCACCCATCGAGCCATGAAATCGGGCATCTCCAAAAGCGAACACCCCGCCATCTGAAGCCACGAGCCAGTATCCGTGGCCGTCTGAGGTGGGGGCGATGTTTACGACTGGCGCGTTGAGATGTTCCCCTCCCATCGAACCGTAGAATCCGGCGTCACCGAACGCGAAGGTTCCTCCGTCTCTGGCTACCAGCCAGTAGCCTTCTCCGTCGGGCGTGGGGACAATATGGGCAATGGGTGCATTGAGCTCTCGACCGGCCATCGACCCATAGTTGATCGCATCGCCATGAGCGGATACCCCACCCTTGGAGTCGACCAGCCAATAGCCGAAGCCGTCAGGAAGGGATGCCATGCCGACGAGCGGACCGGGAAGGTTTCCGTTGGTCACCGGAGGAGATCTCACCAGGAGGTTTGCCGCTCTCGCGGATTGACCATGGATTGCATCTCCCGAATAGGTCGCTCTCACGGGGTCGCTGCCGACCGGGGCAATGGACGCCTCGCACGAGCCGGAACCCCCTGACAATGCCGCCGTGCACAGGTGGGTCGGGCCGGTTGTGAAGGAAATTGTGCCGGTGGGCGTGCCCCCGGATCCGCTTACGGTGGCCGAGTACGTCACGCTGTCGCCGGCCGTCGCCTTATGCGGATCGACCGATGCACTGAGAGAGGTCATATCCGGCGTACACGGATTCGAGCGGATGCGAGGTGCGAGGGCCGAGGCAATGGCATCGTCGCCGTCAACCATGTTGAAGAGACCGCTCTGCTCAGAAGGTGTGGTGTCCCACGTCCACACGAGCCAACCGCTGAACCGGAACCCGTCGATGTCACAACTGCGCTCTTGCCATGCGGCTAGCTCAGCGGCTGCGGCTGCAGGCGTGTGGGCCTGGGACATGTACTCCCCGAATTCCCCCATGATGATCGGCTTGGTCACCGTGTCGGGTGCGATTCCGATGCTGTTGATCTGCGCATAGATGGGACCGAACTTTGGGTACATATGGAGGTCTACATAGTCGACCTGACTCGACGGAGAGAGAGACGATTGAGGCCGACCTATCCGGTTTTGAGGGAAGGTCGTCAGACCTTGTGTGAACCCCACCGCGACGAGAGAGCCCGGGACGGCGGAGTGAATCAATTCAGTCAGGTGGTTCTCCCAGTACAGGGTGTTGCTTTCGATCATGGCATCCCGTGAAGTGGCGCTCGCCATGTTGAACTTTCCTGTGATGGTCGACACGATGCCACTCTTCAGATCGAGAGGCCAGAGGTTGGTCTTGAAGTACGTCTCGCCCCGTAGTTCAAAGGAGAACATATCGCTCAAGTTGGCGTCATCGGCCTTCAACACACCGATGAGGTCGGTGACATAGCTCTCTTCGGCGGTGAGATACGCGGGCTCGAGATAGTAGAGATTTCCGTTGCTCCGTTGATCCTGCGCCGGGAGAGCGATCGTGGACGGTCCCGGAATGTCCTGATCTGGCAGTGGCATCAGATCAATCGAGACTCGAATGTTGTAGCTCCGGGCGAGGTTGATGAAGTTGGTTACGTTTGCCCAGTACGCCGGATTGAGACTCCCCGAGGTTTCGCCGCTCTCGACTGGATTGAGGCTGACGTGGACCACGTTGTAGCCGTACTTCTCCATGCCGGCCAGTGCCTGAGCGGCCCGATGGGGATTGTAAGCATCGAGTCCACTGCCGACATCAAAGGTGGAGATGACACAGGTGGTGTTCCGTCCTTTCCCGATGGTCGCCAGCCGCACATAGTCAGCGCCTCTCGGTTCGAACTTCTGGCGGGTTACGACACCGTCTTTCGTGACGAGCTCAGCGAACGATCCGCCACCTGGTGATGGTACGGCCACGATCGGATCTACCGGCGCCGGATTGGTCGGAGGAATGGGATGCGTATAGACCGGATCGGGCTGAGGGATCTTGGTGCACGGCTCCCGAACAACAGGAGTTGAACCGCCCGCAGACACGACCATGGGGGACGGCAGCGTCGAGACGGCGAGAGCGCCCAGCGCGACTAGTGCTACAACTGTGCCCTTCACTTGATCGCGATTCCCTTCGTCCTAGGAGGGCCTGTCGGGTCGTCGTCTTGTGACGCGTCGGACATACTGTCATTGATCGTTGCCGGTCTTCCAGGTGAGCAGGACGCCAGGCGCCTTTGTCGCCGGCGGATCGGACCCGCTGGTATGAGGCGCTCTCCACAGAAGTCGAGAAGTACCACCATGTACGTGTGGACGTGATTGCATCCGCGGCGGATCTCGCTCTGTCCTGGGGCGGCTCGACGCACGTCAGCCGAGGAGCCTGAGGTCGACCAACCTCGTGGCCCGGTGGCTCTCACCAGACCCTGTTGTCGCCAGGATCTGCGCCGAGGACCACATGGTGTCCGTCGAGCCGGCCGCGGATTCAGCCCGAGGCCGAGGTGATCATCGGGTCCAGTTCAGAGCGATCGGTCGGCTCCCATCCGGAGGTTGGTGCCGAGTCAGCCGAACAGGTCGATTGGGTTCCACCGGTGAACTCGAAACAGTTCCGGAGTCCTCATCCACCAAGACGCTGGATGAGTAGCTGCCCCGGCCAACCGTTACGATCGAACGACTCGGCTGCGGTGAAGCCTGCGGATTCGTAGTACCGCACGAGCCGCCGGCGTCCACCAGCCCAGCAGTCAACTCTCAAGAGGCTCAGGCCCCGTGCAAGGCAGTCGGAGCGCGCATGGTCCAACAGTGCGGTCCCAATCCCGCTTCCGATCAATCGTCTGGAAGTCAGAAGAAGCACGATGTACAGGCCCGGCTCATTCGTCACCGGAGCATACGAGGGTGAGTCCTCACTGACCTCAAGGGCCCCTACCAACTCATCGCCTACCGCAGCGACGGTGAGCCCGGGGCTTCTTGCCAAGTTGGCAACCCGCTCTATCGTCTCGGGTTGCTCAGACCAAGGCCGGCTACCCCACTGTCCACCGAGACCTCGTTCGGTCAGCCAGAGAACCGCTTCGTCAAAGAGCCCGAGCAACGATTGTTCGTCATCCTCTCGTCCAGGGCGCACGATCGTCGCCCGGCCATTTTCCACGACGGAACCATAGCCCTGGGGTTGTGGCGGTGATGAGGCCCAGTCCCGGCGATCTGGGTACGGAGACGGGTCGTCCGAGGACGAGCGACCCAGTCGTAAACTCTCGAAGAGCGGCCCGCTCGTGTTCAGCTCGCAGGCCACATCCGAGAACGAAGCCTCGAGGCGGCCAACAGGAGAAACCAGGCCGGGAGCGTCTCGCCACCTGGCATTGCGCGGACGGTACCGGCCAGCTCACCAGACGGGTTGCCGGTCCTTTCCGCGTCTGATAGATGTATGGATCTCACACCGTTCGGTCGACAGCCAGGCGGTCCGGAAGAGTTCGACAGCGAGCCCATTCCGGCCATCTCGTCCCCCCTTGTCCCCTGTGAGCATTCCAGAGGGGCACCCCCGAGCTTTTTCCCCGGTGTCGACGCATCATCGCCCGTCCCCGGGCTGACCGAAAGGAATCATTCGATGAGTATTGAGATTCCGACGCGCTCGATTGTGGGCACTTTGGAGTACATGTTGGTAGAGATCCTCGACGACCTGGAGCAACCCGATACCGTCGCCAGAGCGGTCGCAATGTTCAGCACCCCGGGCCTCGCCATTGAGCGGGCCAAGTCACTCCTACGCCGGCCCATGCCAGCCGGCTTCGGCTGGCGGTGGATGGAGATCCGTGAGGGTCGGTGGATCGACGGCATGGAGGGTCCGGCCTTCTGTGAGGAGGACTTTCGCGTCTGGTTCCTCCAGATCGGATTCCAGGGAGAAGTGCTCTTGCGTGAGTCGGGCAAGCCATGACTTCGACCGCGATTGACCTGATCGACACCGCCGGGCTGCGCCGGTATCCGGAGGCGGCGACCACGGCGGATGTGATCGTGCTCCTCGACGAGGTACAGCGGCTCGCCCACTTGGTCGATGTCGACGTCTGTGACGATGCCCTACTGCAACGCATAGCAGTGATAGCCGTGAACCTGGAGATGGCAACCATCAAGCTGCACCGCGAGGAGCGAGAGCTTGAGACCTGGCGTGGGAGGGCCATCGATGCGGAGCTGGAAGTCGCCCGAATCCACCACCTGATCGAGGACAACGATCTGGCCAGCGGGGAGAAGGTGCTTCACGAGTCGCTCCTCGTGACGGGTCGGGCTGCCCCTGCCGAGTCCACCCAGGTCGCCTACGCCGCCTGGTTGCGGGCGACCGTCCAGGAGACAGCCGCAGCCGTCTGTCACCGAGTGTTCGCTCCGTGAAGCCCGGCAGGATGGTCGCACCGACGACATCAATGGGGGACCACCCGCCTGCGCCCGCTTCCGCGGATCAGCACTCGGGTCGGTTTTTTCGGGGACGTGTTCCTTAAGGAGGAAACGTTGGTGAGAGAAGGACGAAGAGAAACGAACGGGCTGGGCTATTCGTTAGGCGTGATGATGAGGAAACGACAGAAGTTCGAAAGCAAGTGGATCAACGGCCCCATCGTCGTGACGGTGCGGGTGCCGGACGGCGTGGTCGTAGAATCCGTTGCCGTGGGCAGATCTATATTCAGGTGGGTATTTTCGAAAGCGTGACCGAAACCGGACCTTGCGGCCCGCAGTTGGAGCAGATGAAGTCCTTGGACAGGGTGAGGGGAAACTCCAGTTCCTCGAGTGGCATACCCGTGTCAAAGGGCACCGCTTCCGATTCGCCACATCCATGACACACCAAGTTCGTGGTGAGAACGTAGTTACTCATCCGACGCTGGCTCTACCGGATCGCTGTCACTCAGTTCTGCCTCAGCTTTGAACGGGTCTTTCGGGAGGTCCTCACAATCCTGCTCATCCCCCTGGTGGGCGATAGTCGCCCCCGACCTTTACCGCAGCGTCGACCTCTTCTGGCGTCAAGAGGACGGTGGTCTTGACAGCTACCTTGCCGCTGGCCGCGACAAGTAGGGCAATCGCGACCGCTGCCACATTGTCCGGCAGGTCCATGATCGTAATCACGTCGGTATCGCCGAGCGCGTAGTAGAACGAGTCGAGCTTCCCGCCGACGCTGGAACACGCCTTTCGACGATGGCCTGGCGGGCCGAGCCGCCTTCCTGGCGAAGTCCCTCGACACCATCGCCGGTAGAGGACGCTTGGACGAGGTACTTCGGCATGAGTCGACCTCCTGTGTTCGCAGACGCCGTGAGTATCGCAGCTCCTGGTCAGCGCCGCAACGGACTACGAGGTCAATCCGCATGGCTGGTCGGCCTGAGCGAGCCATGACACATATCCACGGGCCCCGAGGAGTCGTTCAGCCACGGTTGTGAATGGAGCGGATGGGCCCGAACTAGCCATTCGTCGGTCGGTTACGGGCGCTCCTCCGGGCTGCTCCCAGGCGACGACGGTTCGCTGCTGTAGTGATCTTCGCAGATACGTCTGGTCACTGCGATGATCGTCTCCGCATCTTCACCTGACGAGTGAGCCCACCCGGTCAGAAAGAACGACGAGACTTCGATCAATGCCCCTATCAGATGCCCAATCGATTCAAGGTATCTGCTGGGATCGTCCTCGTCCGACCCTAGTTGCCGGATTTCATCCCAAAGCCACTGATTGTCGATTGGTGATTCCTCATTGGCCTGGCGCCTCGCGCTGAGAAGCCACAGGGCAGTATCGAAACCCTTCAGAACATCGGCATTGTCCGAATTCGCCTCGGTCATTGTTTCGCGCTACCCCAACTCGCGTGTCCTAATCCTGGTCCGGCAAAACGGGCCACCCGGACGAGACCCGTCACGATGAGGCCAGACGGGCGAGATGAGCCTTGTATCCCGCACCGTAGGGAGTCGGACTACCGCTGGCGTTGAGGAGGTAGGGGCCGTTGCAGGGTCCGGAGTTGAAGGCCCAGGCGAGGTAGGACACGCCGTGGGCGTCCGCCCAGCTCATGTAGGTGCCGATGAATTTCGCGGTGCAGTCTTTTTCGCCCAACTCGCCCGTCACGAAGGGCACCTTGGAAAGCAGGCCCGTGCGAAGCCACTGGGCCCAAGTGGCCGGCGATTTCGCTGCGTTGAAGCTATAGACGTGCACCGAGATGGCCAGCTGTCCGAGTGGGTCGTGCGGCATGATCGTCTTGAATCCGGTCGGGTTGGCGGCGAAGTCGA
>JBEKIU010000061.1:0-19424 GCA_050011635.1 Acidimicrobiales bacterium | reverse complement strand
ACAATTGGGAGCGGCCGGTGCCATGGCGGTGATCATGCTCGATGCCATCAAGCCGAACCTCCTGCAGACGCTCGAGAACTCGCCCGTCCTCGTCCACGCCGGACCTTTCGGGAACATCGCCCACGGGAATTCGTCGATCATTGCCGACTTCGTCGGGATCCACAGCGGTGACTTCCTCATCACCGAAGCGGGCTTCGGCGCCGACATGGGGGCCGAGCGGTTCTTCAACATCAAGTGCCGCGTTTCGGGGCTGGTACCCGACGCGGCGGTGATCGTCACAACCGTACGAGCCCTCAAAGCCCATTCCGGACATCACCGGATCGTCGCCGGCCGGCCGCTGCCCCCTGCGTTGCTGGAAGAGAATCCCGACGAGGTGCTGGTGGGCGGATCCAACCTGCGGAAGCAGATCGAGAACGTGCTCATCCACGGGGTGACCCCGGTCGTCGCCATCAACGCCTTCCCAGGTGATTTCGATTCCGAGTACGCGGTCATCCGTGAGATCGCGGACTCGATGGGAGTCAGATCCGCGGTGACCTCCAACTTTCGAGACGGCGGAGCCGGTGCGGCCGACCTGGCGGAAGCGGTGGTGGCTGCGGCCGGGGAGCCCAACGACTTCCAGTTCCTCTATCCCGATGAGGCATCCCTGCGCACGAAGATCGAGACCATCGCCACCTCGGTCTATGGCGCCGAAGGTGTCGACTTCTCGCCCACCGCGGCCGTCGGACTCGAGCTCTTCGAGGAGAACCACCTCGGGAGCCTTCCCATCTGCATCGCCAAGACTCACCTGTCCATCTCCTCGGACCCCAAGCTGAAAGGCGCGCCGACCGGTTGGCGCCTTCCGGTCCGGGAGGTCCGCGCCTCGGCCGGTGCCGGGTTCATCTACGCCATCTGCGGCGACATGCGCACGATGCCCGGGCTCAGCTCACATCCAGCCGCCGAACGCATCGACATCGACGAGAACGGTGACGTCGTGGGGCTGTCGTAGGTCATCTGATGATTGGTCTCCGCCATCGGTCGCTACCCCTCATCCGGACCGGTCCTTCGTCGGGGGCCAATGGAGTCCCCCAACATCGGAAGAAGCTTCTTTGATGCTGCCCGATGCAGTTGCGCGTCCCGTCCATCGGTACCTGCGACTGGCGGATCGTCTCGTGCCCGGGATGATCGACGGCTTCTATGTCACCGGCTCAGTTGCCCTGGGGGCCTATCGGCCGGGGCGTAGCGACATCGACTTTGTCGCCGTGCTCAACGGTGACACCGACGGTGCCCAGTTAAGACGCCTCCGGCTGCTGCACGTCATCTCCACCGCATCCACAGGTTGGGCGGCAACTCGCAGTGGTCGCTCCCTGTTCTCTGGCACCTGCAACGGCGTGTTCATCCGATCCGACGATCCGAGTCGTCCGGTGTCGACGATCGTTCCCGTGGCATCCCATTGCGGGGTCAAGTTCTCTTGCAGTCGGGACTCCGAGGTCAACCCGGTCGAGTGGAAGGTGCTGGCCGAGCACGGCATCGCCGTCAGAGGTCCGGCGCCGGAATCGCTCGGACTGCTCCCTGAACCGGAGCTGTTGCAGCCTTGGAATCGTGACAATCTCGAGACCTACTGGCGGCCCCTGGCAGAGCAGCTCCTCACTGTGCGACACGTGAGTGGGATGCGGTTCCGACCGAGGTGGTTCACGGCGTGGGGAGTGCTCGGGCCACCTCGCCTGCACTGCACCATCGCCACCGGTGACGTCATCTCGAAGGAAGCTGCGGGTGAGTACGCGCTCGACGTGTTCGATCGTGAATGGCACCCGATCATCAGAGAGGGCCTGGGTTACTGGCGGGGTGAGTCCAGCAACCCGGTCTTTCGTGACCTACACACCCGTGCTCGAAGGACAGGTGAGTTCATCCTCCAGACCATCTGCTCAGCGCACTGCCTGTAGGGAGCAGCCGTCGGCGCGAGCTTCCCGGAGTTCCGTCGGGATCGAAGGACCCGTCAGCTGCCGGTCATTCCGCCGCCGAGGAGGGCCGGGAGCGCCGTGGCCCGCATCCTCTTCAGGACACGGTGCGTGACCGGTGTGGCGTCCGGGCTGATGCCACCGTTTGCCTCAACTGCGGAATGCCAGGCAGCTGACCGCCTGGCCAGGATGTCTGGGTCGTCCAGGGGCAGACAGTCGATACGGTCGGCCTCGAGGTCGACGATGATCGTGTCCCCGTCCTCCACCAGGGCGATCGGCCCTCCGAGGAAGGCCTCGGGAGCGACGTGTCCGACCACGAGTCCGACCGAGCCGCCCGAGAATCGGGCATCGGTCATGAGGGCGATGGTGATATCCCGCTGACGGCACAACGCCGTGATCCGGGATGTGGGATCCAGCATTTCGGGCATACCCGGAGCGCCTCGCGGTCCCTCGTAGCGGATCACCACCATGTCGTGGTCCTGGAAGTCCTGAGGCCGGTCCTCCAGCGCCTCGACCAGGGCCCGCTCGTTGTTGAACACCCGGGCGCGACCTCTGAACATCCCGTCCGTGATTCCACCCTCGACACCGGCCAGCTTCAGGATGGCGCCTCCGTCCGGAGCGAGATTGCCCCGGAGCAGTCGCAGCCCCCCGGTGTCCTTGAACGGCTTGGCCACCGAATGGATGACATCGTGATCAGGTCCGGGTGGAGCGAGCCGTTCCACCTGTTCCGCCAGGGTCTCCCCCGTGCAGGTGATGACATCACCGTCGAGGTGACCGGCTCGAAGCAGTTCACTGACCACGACCGGCAGTCCCCCCGTGGCGTCGATGTCCGACATCGAGTAGTAGCCGAAGGGCCTCATATTCACCAGCACCGGCAAGCGCCGCGACAGGGCGTTGAACTCGGTCTGGCTGATGACGTCGTTCCAGAGATCCATCCCCGCGGCGCGGGCGATCTCGACGCTGTGCAACATCACATTGGTTGAGCCGCCCATGGCGATGGCGACCGTCAGGGCATTGCGGAGCGATGAAGGAGTGACGATATCCCGGGGACGGATTCGGGAGGTCGTCATGGCGATCAAGCAGTCAACGAGCTGATCGGGAAACTCGGTCAACCGTCGGGGATCATCCGATGTGGGGGACACCATATGCAGCGGCTCCAGCCCGAGCACGCCGATGAACGCCTGCATCGTGTTGTAGGTGAACATCCCACCGCAACTGCCCTGGCCGGGGCAGGCGTGCAGGGCAACCCGGGCACGAACCTCGGCGTCCGGGTCTCCGGCAGCTTGGAAAGCGGCGACGAGATCGATACGGGCGCCGGTCTGCGGGTCGAGGCCCGGTTTGATCGACCCGTCGGAAAGGACGACCGACGGCGTGTTGTGTTCGAGGAGTGCAGCCACGGTACCGACCGGCGGCTTGTCGCAAGCCACCACCGCGATCAGCCCTGCGACACGGTTGGCGGCCAGGTGAACGGCCGCTGCGTCATTGACCAGCTCGCGTCCGATCAACGAATACCGCATCTCCGGAGTCCCATTGAGCTGGCCGTCCGACACGCCCAAGGTGAATGCCGGTGCAATCAGGCGAACCGGTAGGTCGTCGCTGGCGATCCGCTTGGACACTGCCGCCTGCACTGCGGCCACCTTCGCCTGGACACCCAGATAGCACTGGCTGTCACCGAGGTTGCCCAGCACGGCCCAGACCGGATCGTGGATCTTCAGGACATCCTCGCCGAGGAATGTGGCCGTGCCCACCCGCTGCACGTCGCGCCCAGGGTTGGATGACTGGAGGTTCGGCATCTCGTCCCGGCCTGCTTCGCTGGCCGCATCAACCAGCGGAGTCACATACGCAGCATAGTGGCACCGAGATGAAGGCCCCACCCCCGTACGGCATCCCGTGGGTCGATCGTGGCTCAGGTACCGTACGGAGGTGTCGCGGCTGATGCTCGTCAATGGCGTGCCCGGCAGCGGCAAGTCGACGGTCGGACGCCGGTACCTCGACGATCACCAGCTCGCCCTGGCCCTCGACATCGACGTCATCCGTTCGATGCTCGGACGCTCCCTCGAGGAGCCGACGTTGTCGGGGCTCGCGGCACGGGACCTTGCCCGGGCCATGGCCCGGACCCATCTCGAGGCCGGCCACGATGTGCTCGTCTGCCAGTTCCTGGGGCGACTCGACTTCGTGGAGGCCCTGGACCGGCTGGCCGTTGACGCCGGGGTGCCATTCGTCGAAGTGGTGCTGACCACCGGGATCGATGAGGCGGCGGAGCGAATCCGTCGTCGCACCGGAGAGCACAGCCGTAAAGAGCACAGGGACACGGCCATTCTCCTCGATCGCGCCGGGGGCCCGGACGCACTCGTCGAGATGTCCGCCCGGTTGGAAGAGGTCGTCAGCTCCCGCCCCGCCACCCGGAGGGTTGCCGTCGTCGACGGAGACGTCGAGGAGACCTACCAGGCCCTCCTCCGGGCCATCCACACCGGGTGACCTCCCAGGCGGTACGGTCCCCCATCAGATTGCCCCCGGCGGAGTCACCTCCGGCTGGGGAGCCCAGAAGACGGGACCTCCCGGCCCCGATCGTGTCGGCCGATGGCCCGGCCGAACCGGTCCACCCAGTCACGGGCGTGGTCGATCACCGCCACTGGGGCCACCACCTCGAACTCTGCGCCGACCGCACCCAGGATCATCATCACCCAGTCCAGCGAGTCGGCCGTCATTCGCAGGGTGCAGCTGGCTCCGTCGATGTCCTCGACCGTCGCCCACCTTCCGATGCGGCTTCGGACCATCGTCACGTCAGCATGGATCACCGCCTCCACGCTGTGCCTCGTCGGAAGGTTGTCGATGCCGCTTCGTACGAACTCGGCGGCATCGTCGGCCGGCAGCTCGCGCAGGAAGAACCGCTCGCCGGTGCGGTGCAGTTCGGTCAGACGATCGACGCGGAAGCTACGCCAGTCGAAGCGGGACAGGTCCCAGGCGACCAGGTACCAGCGGCGACCCAGCAGGACAAGGCGGTGGGGCTCGACGCAGCGGGCGCTGCGAGCACCGTCGCGTGCGGTGTAGTCGAACTCCAGTCGCTCGGTGTCACGACAGGCCTGGGCGATCGACGTGAGGTCGCCCGCATCGACACCGGTTGTCGGGCTGCCCCACTGCGCCGGAACGGTCATGGCAGCCAGCGCATCGACCCGGCGCCGCAGCGGGGAAGGCATCACCTGCGCGATCTTGGCCAGCGCCCGTACCGAGGACTCCTCGATGCCCACGACGCTGCCTCCCTGGATGGCCGTCTGCAGGCCCACCGCCAGAGCCACCGCCTCCTCGTCGTCGACCACGAGGGGAGGCAGCACCGCCCCGGCGGCCAGTTGGTAGCCACCGTCGATGCCACGGTTGGCCTCCACCGGATACCCCAGTTCGCGGAGCCGGTCGACGTCGCGGCGCAGGGTCCGGGTCGACACCTCGAGACGCCCGGCCAGCTCGGCGCCCGGCCAGTAGCGGCGGGTCTGCAGCAACGAGAGGAGTCGCAATGTCCGAGAGCTCGTATTGGCCACAATGACCAGTATTGCGTTATTGAGGACAGAAAGTGGCCGCTTCTGTGTTTAGGGTGGGCAGTGACCCGTTGACCGAAAGGAAATCCAATGCACAACGACACCCAGACGCTCTCCCGTGAGCGTGCCGATCTCCTGGAGACGTTGGCCGATCATCGCCGGTTCCTCTGCCAAACGGTCAGAGGCCTGACCGACGAGCAGGCCGGACTGCGACCGACCGACAGCGAACTGTGCCTGGGTGGCATCATCAAGCACGTGGCGCTGATGGAGGAGGGCTGGGCCAACTTCATCGTGGAAGGACCTCGTTCCATCGGGCCGGCCGACGAGGCGGCCTACAAGGCGCATGCCGCCGGCTTTCTCATGGACGGAGCCAGCCTCGCCGACCTGCTGGCCCGCTACCAGGAGGTGGCGAGACGTACCGACGACCTGGTGGCGTCGTTGCCCTCGCTCGACGACTCGCATCCCCTACCGGAGGCCCCTTGGTTCGAGCCCGGGGCCAGTTGGTCGGCCCGGCGGGCGCTGTTGCACATCGTCGGCGAGACGGCCCAGCACGCGGGACACGCGGACATCATCCGCGAGACGATCGACGGAGCGAAGACCATGGGCTGAGCCGAGGTTCCCCCAGCCCGATCGTCGGCCGACCTCGGCGAGATGGAGCTCTTCGCTCTCCCGTATGGGCACCCTCCGGCCGTGGCCGCCGGTCGGAAGGGCCACCGACCGGTCGGTTCCGGTTGACAAACCAGGTTCGACGCCACCTCGAATCGGCAACGCCCAGCGCCGTCTGATTCCCCCCGCGCTATCGTGCTCTGGTTCTGCTGGATCGAGAGACCAAGGCTGAAGAACGAAGGCTATGGGGCCCAGATGACCCGATTCATCGAAAGCACGATCACGTTCCCCTACAAGAGATCGCTGGGGCCGGTCGTCGGCGCCTTCATGACCGCACTCACCGAAAAGCGGATCATCGGGATCCGCAGCCACGACTCCGTCCTCGTACCGCCCATGGAATGGGACCCGGCCACCGGCGCCGAGCTGCCCCACGATTTCGTCGAGGTGGGGCCGGCGGGCACAGTGGAGTCCTGGACCTGGGTGCCATCGCCGTCGGAACAACATCCGCTCGACCGTCCCTTCGCGTTCGCCTTCATCAGGCTCGATGGTGCCACCACGCCCCTGCTCCACGCCGTCGACGCCGGTGCACCGGGGGACGTGACCGAGGGGATGCGGGTGGCGCCCCGCTGGAGGGGCACACGGGAGGGCCGCATCGACGACATCATCTGCTTCGTGCCCGGCGAGACCTCGGAGACCGAGGGTGACGACACGGGCGGCGCGGCCGAGCCGGTGACCCGGATGGACTACCTGGCCTCGATCACCTATCGGAACCCGGTCCCCGAGGCCGCCGACCGCGCCGCCGAGGCGTCCCGGGAGCGGCGACTGCTCGGCCTGCGGTGTCCGATCTGCCAACGGGTGTACGCGGGCGGGCGGGGCTACTGCCCCATCGATGCCATCGAACTCGGGCCGGACTGCGAGGTGGACCTTCCGCACACGGGGACGATCACCAACTTCGCCATCGTCACCCCCGTTCCCTATCCGGGGCAGACCGAGACGGAGCCCTTCGTCCGGGCCTTCGTCCTGCTGGACGGGACGGACGTGATCGTCCCCTACTCGCCGGTGATCGAGCTGCCGGCCGACCAGGTGCGCGTGGGCCAGCGGGTCGATGCGGTGTGGGCTTCGCCGGCCGAGGAGGTCGACGTCGGAGGGGGCATGGGGGGGAGTTGGGGATACCTCCTCGGCTGGATACCCAACGGTGAGCCGGATCTTGACGATCCCGACCTCGTGAACCGGATCTTCTGATCATGACCGCCCCTCCTTCCGATACCCGCGACGGCGACATCGCCGTCATCGGCTGGGCCCAGACGGCCATGACCCGTCGGACCGACAAGTCGGAGACCCAGCTGTTGATCGATGCCATTTCCGACGCCCTCTCGCCACTCGGTCTCACCCGGGCCGACATCGACTTCACCTGCCTCGGGAGCTGCGACTACATCACCGGCCAAGCGTTCTCCTTCGTCTCGAACCTCGACGCCATCGGCGCCTGGCCACCGAAACGGGATTCACACGTCGAGATGGACGGGGCGTGGGCGCTCTACGAGGCGTGGCTGCGGCTGCAAGAGGGCGACATCGAGATCGCCGTCGTCACCGGCTCCGGTCGGTCCTCGACGGGTGACCCCGCGTTGATCTATCCGATGGAGATGGACCCGTACTTTCTGGCCCCGCTCGGAGCGGATCCGCTGACCTTTGCCGCCCTGCAAGCGCGAGCGGTGATCGCTTCGGGGATCGCCGACGAACGCTCGATGGCCGAGGTCGCCGTGCGCTCGCGGGGCAAGGGGGACATCGAGGCACTGCTTTCCGAGGAATTCGTCCGCCGGCCGCTGCGCCGCCACGATGTGCCACCGATCACCGACGGCGCCGCGGCGATGGTACTGGCCACCGGCCACCGGGCCCGTCAGCTGGTGGAGCGGCCTGCGTACATCGCCGGGTTCGACCATCGGACGGAGTGTCACAATCCTTCGTTTCGAGCCCTGGACGATTCGCCCTCCACCCGCATCGCAGCCGATGCCGCCGGCCTCCGGGACGCCCCGGTCGAGGTGGCAGAGCTCCAGGCCGCCTTCACCCACGAGGAGCTGTTGTTGCGGAACGTCCTCGAACTGGGGGACGACGTGGCCGTCAATCCCTCCGGCGGGGCCCTCCGCTCCAATCCGATCATGGCCACCGGCCTGTGCCGGGTGGGGTACGCCGCGGACCACATCTTCGGAGGCGGGCGCCGGGCCTTGGCCCATTCGACCTCCGGACCGTGCCTGCAGCAGAACCTCGTGTGCATCCTGGAGGGCCGGTCATGAGCACACCTCCGTGCGCGGTCGTCGGAGTGGGCCAGACCCACCACAAGTCCCGTCGTCTCGACGTGTCCTTCGGCGGCCTGGTGCGCGAGGCGGTGTTCCGTGCCCTCGATGACGCGCACATGACCCTGGCCGACATCGACGCGGTGGTCCTGGGCAAAGCTCCCGACCTCTTCGAGGGCGTCATGAAGCCCGAGCTCTATCTGTCCGACGCCCTCGGCGCTGTCGGCAAGCCGATGTTCCGGGTCCACACCGCGGGCTCGGTGGGGGGAACGACCGCCATCGTGGCCGCCTCCCACGTCCAGGTCGGAAAGCACCGGACGGTGCTGGCGGTGGCGTTCGAGAAGCAGTCCGAGGGCAATGCCCAGTTCGCCCTGGGCAGCGGAAAGGGAGCGTCGCTCGGAGCGGGAGGCGCCTTCGCACCGTTCATCCGGGCCTACATCCAACGCAGCGGTGCTCCCGAGCACATCGGGTGGAAGGTGGCGGTCAAGGACCGGCTCAACGCCCTGAAGAACCCGTACGCCCATCTCAGGATCGAGGACATCTCCATCGAGAAGGTCAAGGCCTCACCGATGATGTGGGAGCCCATCAGGTTCCTCGAGTCCTGCCCCTCGTCCGACGGAGCCTGTGCGGTGGTGATCACTGACGAGGCGGGCGGCCGGTCGGCCGCCGAAGACGGACGCCCACCGGCGTGGATCCTCGGATCCTCGTCCCGCTCCGAGCCGCCGGCGTTTCCCGGTCGTGATCCCGTTCGGCCGGCGGCCGCCCTCCAGTGTGCCGCTGACGTCTATGCCGATGCCGGCATCACCGATCCGCGCCGTCAGATCGACATGGCCGAGCTGTACGTGCCCTTCTCCTGGCTGGAGCCCATCTGGCTCGAGGCCTTCGGCCTGGCCGAGGAGGGCGAGGGGTGGAAGCTGGTCGATGACGGCACCACCGAGCTCGGAGGCTCCCTGCCCATCAATGCCTCCGGCGGTGTCCTCTCCAGCAATCCGATCGGCGCCTCCGGGCTCCTCCGGTTCGCCGAAGCGGCCAACCAGGTGCGGGGCGCGGCCGGAGAGCACCAGGTGGAGGGGGCGAAGGTGGCCATCGGCATGGCCTACGGGGCGAACAACCAGTACTTCAGCACCTGGGCCGTCGGGAGCTCTCTGAACCCGTTCGAGTAGGCGGTGTGCCGGGACGCCGGCTTCCAGGCCGGCGCTCCGAGCTGCAGCCCGCTCAACCTGCAGGCGTGAAGGTCCCCTGCAGATGCCAGTACCCGGTGAAGCCGTTGAACGCTCCGCCGACCACCTGGCTGGCCCAGACCAGGACGAAGGCGCGGGTAGAAGCGCTATAGGTTCCCGACACCCGGGCCGTCGATCCGGGATATGCGCCACCGGGCTTGGGCGAGCCCTGGTTGAAGTACTCGTTGTTCCACCCGGCGGAGATGGCCTCGACCTGTCCGGTCAGCTTGCCGTGGTCGGTGGTGATGGTCGGCTTTGGGACAGGCAGGTGGCTCTGGGGATCTGTCGGGTTGGTCGAGATGCTCATGTCGAGGGCCTCGAACGTCTGAGGGGTCATGATGGCATCGGCCCGCGCGTTGCCCTTGGAGTCGAAGGGCGGTTCCGGACCGGGCTGGTAGGTACCGGTGGCCAGCCCCCCCGCCGCGCCCGGCCTCAAGAGCGTGTAGGTCTTGTCGGTGGCGGTCGAGTAGGTGTTGGTGAAGAAGGGACCGGCCTTGACCGTTCCGCCCGGATTGATCATCCGGAAGTAGGAGCCGGTCGCACCCGAGCCCGCGTCGTGACCCGCGGTCAGGTGGAAGACGCCCGTGAGCACCTGGGGGCCGGCCGCCGTTGTCGTGGGGGGACTGGAGGTGCTCGATCCGCATCCGGCCAGCGCAGCCATCGCCGCCACGCCCAACACCGCGGACCACCTGTGCCTGTCGATCATGATTCCTTGTCTACCAGTTGCCGTTTCGAATCCCTCTGACCTCGTCCGCCCCGGAGCCGGATGAGGAGGAGGCAGATCTCGCCGCGCAGATCCGGGGCCGCCGTTGCCGGCAGTCCGTCGCCTTGGTGCGGTGAGAGGATCAGGAGACGGCTCGGCGGAATACCCTGGTTGCCCAGACCAGGACCAGGGCGCAGAGTGGTACGAGGACGGCAAATGCCTGCCAGACCGCGGTGTCTCCGAGATGCCCCACGGCGAGGGCACGCGAGGCCACCACCAGGTAGTAGAGGGGATTGAAATGGGCGAGGATCCGTAGCCACAACGGGCCCAGCGAGATGGGAAGCAGCACCC
Organism: Acidimicrobiales bacterium; assembly: GCA_050011635.1. GTDB lineage: Bacteria > Actinomycetota > Acidimicrobiia > Acidimicrobiales > RAAP-2 > Bog-756. Next base: position 8,792 of record JBEKIU010000061.1, on the reverse strand, counting down.
CGGCAAGGAGCAGCAGGGGCAGGTTGATCCCGTTGATGATGGCGGCGAAGCTGCTGATGTCCTTGGTGATCAGCGCGGTGGCCGTCGAGAACGCGGCCATCAGGGTGGCGAGGACCCACAACAGCACGGTGAGCACCAGCAATCCGGCCCAGTGCACGGTGAACCCGAACCCCACCCCCACGGCCACGACGACCACATCGAACACGGTCATCATCATCAGTCCGGACAGCATCGGCCCGATCAGGATGGCGAAGCGGCTGGCCGGGGTGACCCGAAGCCGCTCGATGAGTCCTGACTGCAACTCGAAGATGGTGCCGAACCCGGCGCTGCTGCCGCTGGCGAAGGCCAGCAGGGCCAGGATCCCGGGCAGGAACAGCTCGAGAACGTCGCCGGTGGGGAATCCCTTGACGCCGGGGAGATCCCGCAGCAGAGGGGTGAACAGGACCAGGTACAAGACGGGCGTCGAGAACCCGACGAACAGCCACACCGGGTTGCGCAGCATCTGCACCGTGTAGCGGTGGAACAGGAGCCCGGTGTCACGAACGGTCTTCATGCTGTCCTCTTGTCCTCGGTCGCACCCGCGTCGCGCAGCGATCGACCGGTCTGGCGGAGAAAGACGTCGTCGAGCGTCGGCTCCGAAACGCTCATCGACTTGATCCCGATGTGCTCGGAGTCGAGCAGCCTGAGTATCCGGGGAAGGGCGGCGCTGGAGTCCTCGACGTAGAGGCGGACCTGGTCACCGTCGGCACCGATCTCGCGTACGAATTCCTGAGCAGCCAGAAGCGCCGAGGCCCGAGCCGCCCCGTCGTCCTCGTCGCGCAGGCTGAGCACCACCGACTCACCGGCAACCTGGCGCTTGAGGTCCCGTGGTGTTCCCTCGATGACGACCTCGCCGTGGTCCATGATCACGAGGCGGTCGCAGAGCGCGTCGGCCTCCTCGAGATAGTGCGTCGTGAGAAAGATGGTGACGCCCTGGTCCCGCAGCCCACGGACGTGGTCCCACAGGTGCGCCCTGTTCTGCGGATCGAGGCCCGTGCTGGGCTCGTCCAGGAACAGCACCTCTGGCTCGTGGACGATGCCCAAGGCGATGTCCAGCCGCCGGCGCTGGCCCCCCGAGTAGGTCTTCACCCGCCGGTCGGCGAACTCGGAGAGGTCGAGGACGTCCATCACCATCTCGGTCCGCTCGGTCACCGACGCCAGGTCACCCCCGTACAGCCGCCCCTGGAGGATGAGGTTCTCGCGGCCGGTGGCCAGGTCGTCGGCGCCTCCCAGTTGGCTCACGTACCCGACCCGGGCCCGAACCTCCTTCGGCTGGCGGGCCACGTCGTAGCCGGCCACGGTGGCCGTCCCGGCGTCGACGGGGAGGAGTGTCGTCACCATTCGCAGGGTGGTCGTCTTGCCGGCCCCGTTGGGGCCGAGAAATCCGAAGATCTCGCCTCGGGCCACGTCGATGCTGACCCCGCGCACGGCGTCGACGCTCCCGCGCGGGGAGCGGAACGACTTCGCCAGATTGTCCGTCGAGATGATGCTGTCCGGGCGGGCTGGTCCGCCGAGTCCGACGCTCACCGGTCGACCGCCGCTTCTCCGCTGCTGCCGATCTCCGCGCTGCCGATCTCGTCGCTCCCGTCGCTCCCGTCGCCGATCTGGGGTGGAACCCACCCCGGTCCGGGGTCGTCGTCGGAGGCATGGACCGCGTTCCACCAGTCGATGCCTTCGAGCGTCCCGCTGGCGATCTCCTGGGCCAGCCGGCGGACGTAGGCCAGTTCCGCCTCCAACAGGACGTCCCGGAACTCGGCTTCCACCCAGAACAGCCGCGGGAGGCCGTGCTTCTCGGCCAGCTCACGCGTCGCATACGCCTGGGCCAGCTCGAGCTCGAGGCGTTGGGCCCGCTCCTGCAGCAGCTCGGCCACGTCGTCAGGCGGAAGGGCGGGCAGAAATGAGAGCGCCGCCTCGAAGCTCGGATAGTCCTTCACCGGGGTGGAGATCAGATCGGTGAGCCAGTCGTGCGCCTCGATGAGGCCCGCGTCCGTGAGGCTGTAGACGGTGCGCTCGGGCAGACGGCCGGCCCGTTTCGTCTCCTGGGGGGTGATGAGACCGCGTCGTTCCAACGAGGCGACGACCGCGTAGAGGGATCCGTAGTTGAGCCGGACGCTGTCGTGCTTCTGTCGCTGACGCAGGGTGGTCGCCACTTCGTAGGGATGCATGGGGCGCTCGGAGAGGCAGATGAGGACGGCCAGCGCCAGCGGATTGTTGCGATTGCGGGAGGCCATTTGGCTCCTTCGGTCAAGGTACTTTGATCAGAGTACCCGAGAAGGAGCCAAGTGTCCATCCCGCCACGACCGAACCTACCGGCGAGCTGTCAGCAACTCCGCCCTGAAGGCCTCGGTCGGGGCCGAGAGCGGCATCTCCCGTCGAGTGGCCAGGGCGAGCGTGCGGGTTATCGACAATCCCCGGAGCTCGAGCACCCGGAGGCCGGGTTCGGTGGCTACACTGACCCGGCTGACGAAGGCGAGGTTTCCGGTCACCGACACCATGCGAAGGATGGTCGGGATCGAGCGAAGCTCCATGACCACCTCGATGTGCACGGCCGCGTCCCGGAGCGCGGTGTCGATGTGCTGGCGTATGGCCGTCCCCGGCTCGAAGGCCACGAAGGGGAGACCCTCGAGATCGCCGGCCTCGAGGTCACGCCCGTCGGCCAGAGGGTGATCCGATCTCGCCACCAGCACGATCTCGTCGGTGACGAGATCCTCAGTCTCGAGGTCCCGGGCCGCCAGCGGCAACGTGAGGATGCCGAGCTCCAGATCGCCGGCGACCACCGAGGCCGCGATCTCGCTGCTTCCAGCCTCTTTGACATAGAACCTGATGCCGGGATAGCGGGCCTGGAACGCGGCGATGGCCTCCGGGAGCATGAACGAGGTCACCGTGGCTCCCCCGCCGATGCGCACGATGCCCCGCTCGAGATTCTGCTGCTCGAGGATGCTCCGGCGGACCGAGTCGTACCGGGCGACCATGGACCGGCCCGCCTCGAGCGCCTGGCGGCCGAGATCGGTGAGCTCGACGCCGTGCCGTCCGCGCACCAGGAGCTGGGCGCCAAGGTCGGCCTCGAGCTGTTGGAGGCGGCGGGAGAGGGCGGACTGGCTCACGTGCACCTGCTCGGCGGCGTCACTGATCGAACCGGCATCGGCCACCGCGATCAGCGATCGGATGAGCACCAGATCCATTCATGTGATTATTGCATGGTAAGTGGTTTTTATTTGCGCTTTACACAATCGAGGTGTCCGTTTACCGTCGGAAGGGTGCTAGACGACTACCGGACCCGAGCGGCCGAACGAGCGGATCTGGGTATTCCACCCCCCGTCCTGACCGCACCCGACGTGGCCGAGATCGTCGCCGGCCTCGACGCCGGCGACACAGGGCGAGCGCCCGACCTCGTCCAACTGCTCACCCACCGTGTTCCCCCCGGCGTCGACGATGCCGCCGCGGTCAAAGTCGCCTACCTGGCTGCGGTGGCCCGCGGGGAAAAGGAGACCGGCTCGCTCGGCTCGGCTCGGGCCGTCGACCTCCTCGGCACCATGCTGGGTGGATACAGCGTGCCGGTCCTGGTCGAACTGCTCGACAGTCGACAACTCGGCGAACGGGCAGCAGCAGCACTGGGGCACACCCTGCTGGTCTTCGACGCCTTCCACGACGTGGTCGGGATGGCAAAGGGGGGGAACCGGCACGCCCGGTCGGTCCTCGAGTCATGGGCTGCCGCCGACTGGTTCAGCGCCCGCCCGGCCGTTCCCGACGCCGTGGACCTGACCGTGTTCAGGGTCGACGGCGAGATCAACACCGACGATCTGTCCCCCGCCCCCGAGGCGTGGTCACGGGCCGACGTCCCGCTCCATGCCCTCTCGTTGCTGGCCAACCGGGCGGACGTCGAGGATCCGATCGGCCGGATCGCACGCTTGAAGGACGCCGGCCGGCCCGTCGCCTTCGTGGGCGACGTCGTCGGCACCGGGTCGTCACGAAAGAGCTCGGTGAACTCGCTGCTGTGGCACATCGGGCATGACATCCCGTTCGTGCCCAACAAGCGCCAGGGCGGCGTCGTGATGGCGGCGAAGATGGCCCCGATCTTCGCCAACACCCTCGAAGATGCCGGCGCCCTCCCGATCGAATGCGAAGTGGACGGGCTCGCCACCGGGGATCACATCGTCCTCCGGCCCCATGACGGCCGCATCGAGTCGCCCGCAGGCCACCTGCTGGCCCGGTTCGGGCATCGATCGGAACAGACCCTCGACGGGACCAGAGCCGGTGGCCGGGTACGCCTGGTCGCCGGCCGCTCGCTCACCGACAAGGCGAGGAGTGCACTCGGCCAGGGACCGAGCCCGGTGTTCCGACGTCCGCCACCGCCCTCCCGAGGATCGTCGTACACGCTGGCGCAGAAGATCGTCGGGCGAGCCTGCGGGGTGGATGGTGTCGCGCCCGGGACCTACTGCGAACCGACTGTTTCCACTGTCGGCAGCCAGGACACCACCGGACCCATGAACAGGAACGAGCTCGAGGAGCTGGGTTGTCTCGGATTCAGTGCGGACCTGGTCCTGCAGACCTTCTGCCACACGTCGGCCTACCCGAAGGCGGTCGACATCGAAACCCAGCGGACGCTCCCCCGGTTCATGACCGACCGGGGCGGCATCGCCCTCCGGCCCGGGGACGGGATCATCCACAGCTGGCTCAACCGGATGCTGCTCCCCGACCAGGTGGGCACCGGGAGTGACTCCCACACGCGGTTCCCCCTGGGCATCTCGTTCCCCGCCGGTTCGGGACTGGTGGCCTTCGCCGCCGCGGTGGGAGCGATGCCCCTGGAGATGCCCGAATCGGTGCGGGTCCGCTTCAGCGGTACCGTCCGACCCGGTATCACCCTCAGGGACCTGGTCCAGGCCATCCCGTACGCGGCCCGGCGACAGGGCCACCTCACGGTGGGCGGCGGCCGGAAGGGTGGCCGGACGGGGGGTGGGAAGGACGGGCGGAAGAACGTGTTCGCCGGACGGATCATCGAGATCGAGGGGCTCGAGGACTTGACCGTGGAGCAGGCCTTCGAGCTCTCGGACGCCACCGCCGAACGGTCGGCGGCCGGTTGCACCATCTCCCTCTCCGAGGAGTCCGTGGCCACCTACCTTCGCTCCAATGTCGTGATGCTCCGGTCGCTCATCGATGCCGGGTACGAGGATGCACGGTCTCTGGAACGGCGGGCAGAGGCCATGGAGCGCTGGCTGGCCGATCCGTCCCTCCTCCGTGCCGACGCCGATGCGAACTATGCCGCGGTGGTCGAGATCGAGACCTCGACGATCACAGAGCCGCTCGTGGCCTGCCCCAACGACCCCGACGACATCCGGCTCCTCTCGGAGGTTGCCGGCCGCCGGATCGACGAGGTGTTCATCGGTTCGTGCATGACCAACATCGGGCACTTCCGGGCCGCGGGCCAAGTGCTCGCTTCGCTGCCGGGACCTGTCTCCACCCGACTGTGGATCGCCCCTCCGACGAGGATGGACGAGGCTCAGTTGCGTTCTGAGGGCTACTACGGCACCTTCGGGGCGGCGGGCGCCCGGACCGAACTGCCGGGCTGCTCGCTGTGCATGGGAAACCAGGCCCGGGTTCGAGAGGGGTCGACGGTGTTCTCGACGTCCACGCGTAACTTCCCCAACCGGATGGGCCGGGGCGCTGACGTGTTCCTCGGATCGGCGGAACTTGCGGCGGTGGTCGCCGCTTCCGGGTCGCTTCCCACCGCTGAGGAGTACTTCCGCCGGCTCGAGTTGATCGACCCCATGAGACCTGACGTCTACCGGTACCTCGAGTTCGACAAGTCCGCGGCCCCGTTGACCGTCTGATCCGCTTCCGAAGCATCCGCTCCCGCACCTCCGATCCCGAGCATCCGCTGCCGAGCATCCGGTCCCGAGCATCCGGCCCGACCGGTTTCACCCGGTACCCTGCCCGCATGTGCCTCCTCGTGTTCGCCTGGCAGACCGAGCCGGGCTTCCCGCTCGTGGTGGCGGCCAACCGTGACGAACGGCTGGATCGTCCGGCGCGTTCGCTCTGCGTTTTGAATGAGCGCGACCCGAGGATCCTCGGTGGACGGGACGACCTGGCCGGGGGGACGTGGCTGGCGGTCAACGAGCACGGAGTGGTCGCAGGCCTCACCAACCGACCGTCTCCTGGGGGAAGAGACCCGACGAAGCGCTCGCGGGGCGAGCTCCCCCTGGTGCTTGCCGGCCGGAGGACAGCAGAGGCCGGGGTCCACGACCTGATCCAGAAGGTGCAACCCGGCCTGTACAACCCGGCATGGCTGCTGGTCGGAGATCGGGAGTCACTCTTCTACCTGGAATTGGCTCCGGACCAACCACCGTCGATCTCTCAGCTGTCACCCGGAATCCACATTCTCGAGAACGTCGGCCTTTGGGAGCCGTCGCCGAAGGCGGCCCGGGTCCACTCGCTGGTAGATGGGGCCGGCTCCGGAACCGCGCCGCTGTGGACACTGCTCCCGTCGGTGCTGGCCGATCACACGATCCCCCGATCGACCGACGGAGAAGAGGGACCGGCCGACGAGGCCGTGACCCGCTTGCCGGCCACGCTGGCGGCGTGCGTCCACACCGAGGAGTACGGAACCAGGTCCGCAGCCCTGGCGCGGGTGGCGTCGGATCCCGGGCGACGACCGGAGTTGCTGGTGGCAGACGGGCCGCCGTGCACCGACCCTTTCATCGCGGCCTCCTTCGACGGATGAGCACGCCCGGCGGTCGCCTCTCCGATCGTGCGGCCGGCTCGGCGGTCGAAGAGCCGCGCTACTCCCCGATCACCAGGCTCCCGCGCCCTTCCGAGAGCCAGCCGACCACCACGTCGGCCGTCTCCGCCGCTCCGCTGTCCGTGTTGTCGATCACACACCGCTCGTAGGCTCCGAGGCGTTCGAACTGTTGCCACATGTGCCTGATGGGGCCTTCGTCGGTCAACGCCGGGTGACCGACGGATCGTTCATCCCCAACCCTGCCCTGAGCCCTGGCCAGGCATGCGTCGAAGCCGGGCCTCAACACCACGTACGTGGCGGAGAGCCCCCGCGACGCCAGTTCGTCCCGGACCAGATCGAGATGCCAGGGACCGATGATCCCGTCCACCACCGTGAAGTAGCCGCCCTCCGACAGTCGCGCCGCGGTGGCCAGCGTGGATCGGATCATGACCCGGTTCTGCTCATCGGCGGCGGCCTCCCACGGCGGGATGTGGCCATTGACGATCGCCGTCCAGAACCAGTCGGACTCCACGCACGCAGAGCGCGGGCTGCCCGATGCCAGAATGCGGCCGATGGTCGTCTTGCCTGCTCCCGGGGGACCGGTGAGGATGACGATGGGCTGGGGCACCTCAGCGCGCCCGTCAATCGGGAATCTGCGTCGACAGGCAGAACGGATGCCCGGCCGGGTCCAACATCACGCGGTACCTGTCCGGTGCGGGCTGTTGGTCCGTGCGTACCGCCCCGAGCCTCACCGCCTCGGCCTCGGCCGCATCCAGATCGGTCACCGCCAGGTCGAGGTGCATCTGTTTCGGTACATCACCCGCCGGCCACGTGGGCGCCCGGTAGCCGGGGATGTGGACGGCTGAGATCCACCCTCGGTCTGTCTTGACGGCCACGAAGTGATCGCTGGTGAAAGCCATCTCGCCCTCGAGCAGCGAGGCCCAGAACGTGCCCAGTGCCAGTGGATCGCTGCAGTCCAAGGACACCGATCCGAGGCGAGCAAGGGCCATGCCGTGGACACTACTGCCCCATCTCACGGGCCGACGCGCTGAGCTCCGACGAGGCCGTGCACGTCGAGGCCCGGTCGATCCACCGTCTTCAGCGTCTCTGCACGATCCCCCGGACGTAGGCGGCCTGGCCCACGTGCTGGAGGTCGTCGGCGACGATGCTCACCAGGCGGACGCTCATCGTCACCGGTGGATCCCAACGTTCGTCCACCACCCTGCTCAGATCGGGTTCGAGGACCGTGCCGAGGAACCGGAGCGTCCGTTCATGGACGTCTTCGAAGTAGCCGAGCAGCAGGTGTGCGTCGGCAGTGACCGCCGCCACCGCATCGGGGTCGTGGCCGTAGCCGGTGTCCGCCGTATCGAGGGGCAGTCCGAACCGGTCCGCCCATCCGCCCGCCGTCCACACCTGCTCGCTCCCATCGAGTCCGGCCACGTGGTCATCTTGTATCCGGGTCAGATGCCACACGAGCCACGCGATTGAATTGGACTCGCTGTCAGGTCGAAAAGCCAGCTCCTCGGGGGAGAGACCGGTCACGGCGGGATAGACCGCATCGCGGATCCTCTGAAAGGAATCCACCAACAGGTCGATGCTGGTCATTGGGTCCTCCTCTGCCCGGCAGGTCAGGCTCTGCCCGGCATGTCAGGTCGGCTTGTCAGGTCGCTCCCACGCCGCCCGTGGGAGGGCATGGATACCGGAGCCTAATCAGAAGTCCTCGACCCACCGGCGGGCTCGAAATTGGGCCTTGACGTGCCCTGGTCTGGGGTCCGCCCGGGACCGGATCCGATTTGCCGGAACCGACGGGCGTCGTTAGCGTTGGCGATGATTGGATCGGCGGTCTGGCCACGGTTCCAAGGTCGGTGAGATGGATCTACCCAAGCCCGAGACGAGCTGCCCGAAGTGCATGTCGCGCGAGTCTCCGATCCTCGTCGTGTGGGGGACGGGCATCGTCAGCGGGGGGCTGAGCCTCCAGTGCCGGAGGTGTGGGCACCAGTGGTCGGCCGAGCCGATGGACGATCGCCAGGCGTCGTGA
>JBEKIU010000060.1:0-19564 GCA_050011635.1 Acidimicrobiales bacterium | reverse complement strand
GACCGGCCGGCCGCCGGCGGCGGCGATGACCCGGGCACCCTCGACCGCATCGCGGACCAGCTGGGCGGCCTCGGAGGTACCGGTGGCTACCGTGGCCGCGAAGCCCAGGGCGCCATCGACGACGACCCTGACACCCATGCCGAGCTCGGTATCGTCGGCGGCACCTTCGAGCCGCCCGTCCCGAAGGCGCACGTGCTGGGAGCGGATTCGCTCCACCCGGAGCTCGGCGTTCGTGCAACCGAGCCGCTGGGACTCGGCCAGGACGGTGTCCCGGACAGCGGCGAGCCGATCAGGGTCGGCGGGATCGGCGGTGGGGTGCACAGAGCGAATAGTAGGGGATGATGCGGTCTACGACCCCGCCGCCGTCGTCGGGTTGGGAGCCGCGGCCGCGGCTCTTCCGGCCGGGAGCTGTCCTCACGTTCGTGCCGACCAGATGAGCGCCCATTCGCCCAGCGGCTGGAGTGCCGAGCCCAGCGAACTGCCGATCTCGGTCAGCAGGTAGCCCTCGTCGCTCTTGGTGACGAGCCCGGCGTCGGTGAGCTCTTTGAGGCGCTCGTAGAGAACGCTCGAGGACATCCCGTCGCAGTTGGCCCGCAAGGCTCGGGCCCCGACCGGCCCGTGGCGAAGCTCCCAGAGGATTCGCAACGCCCACCGCCGACCGAGCAGGTCCATGGCCGCCATGAGGGGGCGACCGGTGGTCGATCCCCGTACCCGTCCCCCCGGTCGTGAAAGTTGCCGCGTTGCCATTCCGGTAGTCGTCCTGTTGTCGGGCCTTGCCGTTTCGATATCAGAAACATATCATATGTTTCTGATATCGAAACGTGAGAGGAGCCTCCGTGACCAGAATCGAGCCGGTGCAGTCGCCCTACACGCCTGAGGTCGCACAACGCCTCGAAGCGATGATGCCGCCCGGGGCTCCTCCGATCCTGTTGTTCCGTACCTTCGTGCGGAACCTGCCCATGGCCGAGGCGATGGGGGAGTGGGGCCGGTACGAACTGAGCAGGAGGCTGTCCGTGTCGATGCGCGATCGTGAGATCGTCATCGATCGGACGTGTGCCCGGGCCGGGTGTGAGTACGAATGGGGCGTCCATGTGGCGTTCTTCGCCGAGCGGGTCGGCCTCACCGATCAACAGGTCAGTTCACTCACCCATGGGAGCGCCGCCGACCCCTGCTGGGCGACCGACCGGGAGCGATTGCTGATCCGCCTGGTCGATGCGCTTCACGACGACGGCGATGCCGACGATCGACTCTGGGCCGAGCTGTCGGAGGAATTCGACGATGGCGAGCTCCTCGATCTGACCATGCTCTGCGGTTGGTACCACGCCATCAGCTTCACGGCCAGATGTGCCCGGGTGTCTCTCGAGCCGGGAGCCCCGACCTTCGACTCCTTCGGTGCGCCGTGAACCCACACCGGCGCCGTGCTCCTCAGAGCTGGTCCTGCAACCGGGGGCCGTGCTCGGCCAGAAAACTGAGCGCCTCGTCCATCCCCACGAGGTGCCCGTTGTCGATCAGGGTCTGGTACGCCCGACTTCCGGCGGCCGCTTTTTGGACCATGATGTCGCGGTTGTAGCCGACCCGGGCCACGACATGGTCGATGAACCCCGTGCGATCGCCCAGCCCGTATGCGTCGAGCAGCAGCCGCAGCCGACGAGCCCGGTCGGGTGGGTCCGTCCAACCGAGCAGGCTGGTGGTGAACGGTCCGTGGAGTGGGACCCACTGCCAGGCGACGAAGGCCAGGTCGGACAAGGCGCTCCCGGGCCCGGCGAGATCCCAGTCGATGATCCCCATGAGGCGGCCATCGGTCACGACGACGTTGTAGGGCGCGAGATCATGATGACAGACCAGCTCCGACGGCCCGAGGGCCGCCGCACCGGACTGCCAGGGTATGGTCCCGGCCGGTCGGAAATCGGCCACCGCCCGGTGGTAGCGGGCCGTGGCCGAGCCCATCTCCACGAGCAGGTCTTCGGTGCGTATCGGCGCCGGCCACGGGAGTGACCAGCCCACGGTGGTGCCCGGGACGTACGAGATGATCTCCCGGCCGGCCTCGTCCATGCCCAGTGGTTCCGGCGCCAGCTCGAAGCCACGTTGGCGAACGTGTCGGAGCAGCGCATGGACGGTCGGCGTCCACGGTCCGGCTGGTCGGCGTACCGTGTCGCCGACCCGCACGATCGAGTTGAGGGCGCCGCCGGTCAGGGGAACCTCTGCTCCGGTCATGGCCGCATCCGGTCGGTCATGCTCCATGGCGACTGGGGTCGGCTTCCCGCCGGTGTGCTGCCGGTGGGATGACCACCTCGGGCCGGTTGACGCCGGGGGCCCGCTGCGGCGGACGGCGGGGGGCAACGACACCGGAACGAAGATGGCGCCGGGAGCCGGACCAGGGAGCCGGCGGCGCGGTCAGGCGATCGCAGAGACGGTAGGCCACCGTCTCGTAATTGACCCGCCACCCTCGGAAGTCAGGCCATGCCTCCTCGGCGGATCGCTCCAAGGGAAAGCCGATGCGGTCCAGCATGGCCACCGCTTCCTCGAATTCCTCGAAGGTCAGATCGATGGGACCTTCCGGGTTCGGGTCAGGATCGACCTTCCACCGGAGAACCTTGGCGATCCGGTTGAGGGCGGTGAATCCCATGCGCAGGCAGAGTCGCGCCTCGGAGGAGGCGGTGCCGGGAGCCAGCGCCAGGTGCATGGCGGCGCCGTCGAGCACGGCCAAGAGACCGACCAGCCACGAGAACCAGGGATCGGGCGACCGGAACAACAGCATGACCGGATAGGTGGTGTGGCTCTCGGCCAGGTCGGCGGACCATTCCTCCCACGCGGCGTAGAAGCCGGGCAGCGTGTCGATGATGCCCACCAGCTGGTGGCGGGCCAGTACCTCGGGACCCCAGGCTGGGACACCGGCCCGGCTCTCCAACATCGCCACCAGGCTCTCCCTCCGGTTGAAGGCCTGATAGATGGCGGGCAGGTAGGCGATCTGCAGGGCCACGATCACCACCCAGGTGGCTCCGGCGGCGATGTCCACCGCCGAGTTGGCCGGTCCGCTCAGGTCGATGGTCCCCACGGTGAAGACGGCTCCAGCGGCCTGGGCCAGGGCCGAGGCGAGGCTGTGGGTCGTCCCCTCCAGCATGAGCCCGTACCCCACGATGAAACAACCGGCCCAGAATGCCAATTGGGCCACGATGGCCACCGGGGCGGTGGGAGCCAGCAGGGTGTCCTTCCCTTCGTACGTACCGGCCAGGCGGGACAGGCAGAGGAAGGCGAGACGCACGACCCGGTTGACGAAGAGCGAGAGGCGCTCGAAACCCCGCGGCTCCCGGGGGAGGACGATGGTGAACAGGATGCTGGCCGCGGTGATGAGAACGATGATGATCCCGATGGCGAAGAGGAGGTCGCTCATGGATCGGTCAGCACCATCGATCCGGGCCCATTCCGTACCGCACCGTCACCGACGCGGTGCACCGGTTCGGACCGGTTCGGCTCACCGACGGCCCCGAGTGCCCGGCTCCGTCATCGTCATCGTCATCGTCATCGTCACGTTCCCACGGTCAGCTCGTCGAGCGACGGCGGCTGCGAGCTCGCCGAGACGGTGATGGACACCCTGATGTCGTGGGCCTGAACGGCCGGGAAGTGCAAGACGTCGATGGATCCCGTGGTCCGACCCACCACGGTGGCCACCGTCTTCCACGTGCTTCCGTTGCCGGAGACGGCCACCGTGTAGCTGTTGGCCCGGAGCGTCGACACCGGCCCAGGGGGAGGCGGCAGGTTGGTCCCGGGCGGCGGTGGCCACTGTTGGCCCCAGACGAGGGTGGCACTGTCGATGGTCCCGGTGACCGCCGAGAGCGGGACGGTGATCGTCGCCGGGAGCGAGCGGGGTTGCCAGTCGGTGGCCCGGCTGCCGTCGACCGCAGCCAGAGCAGGGGCGCCCGGTTGCGCCGAGGTGGCCGTGGCCGGTTGGCACAGGGCCCGGTTACCGGAGCGTTGCAGATCGGGACGACGGGTGGCGACCGAGAGCGACTGCCCGACCCCGACCGTCTTGGTGGTGGACCCGATGAGCACGGGCAAGGTGCCCCCACCGGTCACGCTGACCGTTGTGGTCTGCTGGCCGATGGCCACGGTGAACTGCCGACCGTGCCACGAGAGGTCGTGGAGGACCACTCCTCCCAACTGGCCGGTGAGGGTCGGTGACAGCCGAACGCCATTTGCCTCCCAGCGCAATCCTGAGTAGCCGTAGAGGAACTCCTGCAGGAAGCCCCCGATACCGGTCATGAAGGTCAGGACGCCACCCGTCTTCGTCTCCGAGAACTGATCGAACACGTCGCGTATGAAGGGTTGCACGCTGCGGACGGTGAACACATAACTGGCGCAACCGGGAGTCCCCGACTGTGACGTATCGATCGAGTTGACCGAATCGCTCATCGACGGACCGCCCGGGTCGGTCCGTGGTGCGTAGAAGTCCACGTTGTTCCGTGCGACGCTCACCGGGATCGGATAGCCGAGCGGGTATTCGAGCAGCGTGGCATCGGCCTGCTTGATGAGCTGGGCGTCGTACCCGGAGAACTCGGGGGTCACGTCGAGGGCGGTATCCGACAGGATCAGGAGCCCCGACGCGATGCGCGACCAGGCCGTCGGCGCCTTGGCTCCGACGATCCGGGCCGCCTGGACCGCGTCCTGCAGGACGGTGGCGGCGGCGGCGTTGGTGTACACCTCGTCGTCGACGTCGGTGTTGTACTCATCGGGTCCGGTGACGCCGTCGATGTCGTAGGTGTGGTGGGATCCGGCCACGGCCCGCGACGCCCAGAATGCGGCTACTCCCGACAGCACCGGCCAGCCCCGATCGGCTAGCCACTTCTTGTCCCCGGTGGCCTCGAAGTACTGCCATTGGGCCAGGGCGACGTCCGAGCTGATGTGTTGTTCGTAGACGCCCTCGGTGAAGACGGAAGCCGGCGGGGCAATCTGCTCCGTGCCATCGAGTGCGCTCTCCCACGGGAAGCGGGTTCCCTGGTAGCCGGTCGACACCGCATGGGCCCGGGCCGCGGCCAGGCGGGCGTACCGGTACTCGTTGATGCCGGAGGCGAGGTCGGGATGCTGCGCCAAGAGGGCCGGGTACATCCATGTCTCCGCGTCCCAGAAGATGTGGCCGCTGTACCCGTTGGAGGACAGCCCGGCAGGCGAGATGCTCCAGTCCACCCCGTCGCGGGTGCTCGACCAGAGATAGAACTCGCTGGCATTCACTTGGGAAGCGAGTGACGGGTTGCCGAGTACGTCGATCCGGCCCGACCACAGCGCCGCCCAGGCGGAGTTGTTGGCCGTCATGAGGGCCCCGAATCCCGATCCGGCCGCGCCGGCGGCAATGGATTGGGCCGCCGAGGTCGGGGAGCTGCTCTCCTGCGACGTCGTGATGCCGACGTACTTGGTGAAGGTGTAACGCCGTCCGGCGGTCACACCGAACGAAAGCACCTGTCCGACGCTCTGGTCGGCCGACTGGTTGATCTCCGTGGTCGATGCATGCACGTTGTCGCTCGCCGCCAGCTGGCTGGCGATGGCCGCCTCGATACCGGTGCCCACGGCCCGTACGGTGACCGAGTCACGGTGGGCCGAGGGCACCCACGACTTTCCCACCTGGGTGCTCAAGGTCGCCGGTGAGCCGTCGACCACGTCGGTGACGGCCGCAGTGCCGGTCCACCGGGGCTGAAGGGTCAGCCGTACCAGGCCGACATGGGCCCGGGCCCTGTCCGTGAGGACCTGGTACGACAGCTGGGTCACCTGTCCGTTCGGGGCCGTCCACAGGGCCGAGGTGGTGATCACACCGGTTCGGAAATCGATCGACTGCCGCCAGCCGGTGGTGTGGCCGCTCGAGAGTGCGAAGGTGCTCCCGCCGGCCGAGAAGGCGAGCGTGGACCAGGTCGGAATGTTGGCTCGCTGCTGCACACCACCGGGAGGTTGGGCATAGAAGCCGGCCAGCTCGGCCTGGGTGGGCACCGTCCCGCCCGCGTAGCCCTGGCCGGCCGGCGGGACCCGAATTCCGAGCTCGCCGTTTCCGGTGAACGTGGGTTCGTAGGTCGGGCCCGTGTTGGTGGCCGTGAGCACGAACGTGCCGGTTCCACCGGTAGGGTCGGCCCCGGCGATGCCGTTCACCGTGCCCGGCGGGAGGGTTGCGCCGGCCCCACACCCGGCGACGGCAAGTGCACAACAGCCGACGAGGATGGGCGGACGCAATCGTCGCATGGTCAGCACTCTCGGGCCACGATCATTCGTCAGAGCTCTGGCCCGGAAAGGCCCAGCATCTCGGTCACGCCGTGATCCCGGCCGGCCGTGAACCCGCCGTCGACCGGTAAGGCGTGCCCGGTGATGAACGAAGCGTCGTCCGAGAGCAGGAACGCCGCCGCCGCGGCGATCTCCTCGGGCCGCCCCAAGCGGCGGATCTTGTGTTCGCCGATGGCGCTGGAGCGGGCCTCTTCCATCCCCGGGCCGTCGAAGACACGCTGGGTCATCGGCGTGTCGATGAATCCGGGGCAGACCGCGTTCACCCGGATCCCTCGTCCGGCATAGTCGATGGCCATGCTCTTGGTGAGGAGGACGACCCCGCCTTTGGATGCGCTGTAAGCGCTGCCCCCGGCCGTGCCCTCGAGGCCCTCGATGCTGGCCACGGTGACGACGGAGCCTCTGGAACCTCCTACCGCCGGCTGAGCCAACATCTTCTTGATGGTGTGCTTGGCCACGAGATAGGTGCCGGTCAGGTTGATCCCGACAACCCGGTCCCATTCATCCTTCGGGAGCATGTGGACGGGTCCGCCTCCGGCCACGCCCGCCGCGTTCACCAGACCGTCGATGCGGCCTCCGTAGCGGACGGCCGCATCGACGAGGGCGACGACCGAGTCTTCGTCGGCCACGTCGACCGGGCGGAAGTCCCAGACGTCGTCGGCGGCCGGCTTCCCCGAGCCGTCGCTCGGGCGTCCGGGATAGTCGAGCAGGTCGGCGCCCACCACGCGTGCCCCCTCGCCGATCAACCGGGCCGCGCAGGCCAGCCCGATGCCCGACGCCGCCCCTGTGACGATGATGCACTTTCCCTGCAGCCCGTTCATGGTCCTCCCGTCACCGTCACCGTCACCGTTGCCCTCGCCCCGAGGGGCGGAAGGCGACCTTGATCGCATGCGATGTGTCCCGATCGATGGCCGTTTCCACTGCTTGTCGGAAGTCCTCCAGTGGGAACTCGTGGGTGATGACCACCTCATGGGGCAGGAGCCCGGCGGCCAGGACATCGAGGGCGCGGTCCACGGAGTGACGGCCGGGGCCACCGGCCAGCCCGGGAGCGGAGCCGGCATCGACCGTGTGGTCGATCGATCCGACCAGCGCGGCCTCCTTGTACCAGACCGGGGTCAGGTCGACCTCGCTGATGCCGGCCGCCCCGAGCAAGAGAACGGTCCCGCGGTGGGCGACGGCTCCCAGTGCTTCGGTGACCGACTGCGGGGAGCCGACGGCCTCGACTACATAGGGAAAGCCGCCCATCAACATGACGTGTGCCTTGCGACCGATGACCCGGGCGCCGACGAGCTCGGCCAGCACCTCGACGTGCCCGTATCCGGGGTCGGTCCGCACCACATGGTCGGCGCCGCAGGCGACGGCGGCCTCGGCCTGGTGGGGGTGGCGGGCCAGCACGGTCACCGGGGACCGGGGGTAGAGCGCCTTGAGGGCGGCCACGGAGGCGAGTCCGATGATCCCGGCCCCGACGACCAGCACCGGATCACCATCCTCGGGCGGAGACCGCAGGAGACCGTGACAGGCGATCGACACCGGTTCGTGGAGGCAGGCGGCTCCGTCGGGCACCGCGTCGGGGATGGCGTGCAACATCGACCCGTGGGCCAGGACCTGCTCGCCCCATCCGCCTCCGAGCTCGGTGGTGAAGCCGAGGGACCGGCCGCTGCTGACCAACCGGCTGTCGAGGTTGAGACACGACGATGTCCATCCACGCGAACAGTTCGCGCACACCGGATCGATGCCGCGGGGCAGGCATGGTATGCAGGGGTCGACGGCCACCCGGGTGCCTTCGGGAAGGGGACACCCGGGCCCCGCTTCGATGATCCGGCCGGCGATCTCATGACCCAGCACGAATGGGAACGAGCCGACCGAGGCCAGCGTGGGAGAGGGACCCGTGTTGTGGGCGAAGAGGTGGAGGTCGCTGCCACAGATGCCGCCGGTGGTCACCTCGATCCGGGCCCACGAAGCCCCGGGGAGCTCGGGTTCGGGAAGGTCGACGAGCGACGCCGGAAACGCAGGATCTGCCATGTCGAACTGGACGGCGCGCACCCGGTCAGCGTACGTGCTTTCGTTGCCGTCGTCCGGGGAAACGGGGACGGCGGTCCCGCGCCCGGTAGGATGCGCAGCGGTGCGAGTCCCGGACGCCAAGCTCGATGAGGTTCGCGTCCGTGGGTTCACGCTCATCGAAGGGTTTCTCGCAGAGGACGAGCTGCGCGCGGCCCAGCAGGCCCTGTGGCTGCACTTCCCGAAGCCCGAGGACTACTTCTCCGACCCGGCCGGCCATTCGCGGTACGCCGGTGACCAATTCGCCGGGGTCGAGGAATTTCCGTACCGGTCATGGGATCTCAACCGCCTGGCCTTCCACCCCGACCTGGTCGATGCTGCGGGGCGTTACCTGGGAACCGCGGATCTTCACCTGTACAAAGTGGAGCTCTGGGCCAAGTACGCCGGCGCGGCCGACTACGACCAGCCCCTCCATCGGGACTACGGCAGCCACAGTCTGGTGGTCCCCCGTGTGGACGGCGAGTTCCAGCAACTGACCACGTTCATCTTCCTGTCCGAAGTCACCGAGCAGGACGGTCCCACCCGGATCGTCCCCTACGGACGGGGCAAAGACGTTCCCTTCACCCCGCTCTATATCGAATTCGGCGCGCTGGCCGATTGCGAGGTGCCGGTGGTGGGGCCCGCCGGGAGCCTCCTCGTCTACCGAACCGACATTCTCCACCGCGGATCGAACCTCACCGGAACCCGCGCCTCGCGGTTTTCGATCCTGGCCGACTTCCAGGCCAGAGGGACGACATGGGGTGGAAAGATGGCGTGGCCCAAGCAGGCCCCCCAGCGATGGGCCAAGTTGATTCCGCAGTGCACGGTCAGGGAGCGAGATCTGTTCGGCTTCCCCCGGCCCGGTCATCCCTACTGGAATGAGCAGACACTGGCCGATGTGGCCCTCCGGTACCCCGGGCTGGACGTGGAGCCGTACCGGGACGCGGTGTCCTGACGAGGATCCATCGGGGAGCTCTCGAGGCCTGCCCTGAGGTGTCGGCTACCACCCCCGGAGGTCCACCGGCCAGCTCGCCACCACGTCGTCACCGTCGACCAGATGGAGGTGCTCGTGGTAGGCAACGGTCGGATCCACATG
The DNA here is from genome assembly GCA_050011635.1 of Acidimicrobiales bacterium. Taxonomy (GTDB): domain Bacteria; phylum Actinomycetota; class Acidimicrobiia; order Acidimicrobiales; family RAAP-2; genus Bog-756. The sequence goes on along the minus strand of JBEKIU010000060.1, from coordinate 10,176 downwards.
CGCCGGGAGGACGTTGACGCGGTCCCCCACCCGCACCGGGTGTTCGGGCACGAAGGTCACGTGCTCGTCCGAGCAGAACGACACCATGGCCCCGTCGATCGACGGGTTCCCGTGATCCATGCCCAGCGCCTTGAGGCCGCAGTCGGCGACCGCCCACCCGGGCGACACGGAGACCACCGTGGCCAGGACCGACAGTGCCTGGCCGAAGGGCAGCCCGAGCTTTCCGTACGCGGTGTCCATCAGCGCGTAGGAGCCGGCTTGGATCTCTGTCGCCCAGCGGTTCGTGTCGTAGGTGCCGGTCCCTCCGGCGGAGATGACCTCGCCCCCGACCAGTTGGTGAGCGGCGACGAGGAGTCCCATGGACACTTCCAACAGCTCTGTGCGCGCCGCTCGGTCGGCCAGACCGACGATGTGACCTTCGTAGCCCATTACGCCGCGCACCTCCAGGCCCTCCGAACGGGCGCGATCGGCCAAGCGCCCCGCGTCCTCCGGCCGGCATCCGCATCGTGGCAGTCCGACATTGACGTCGATCAACACCTCTGGAACCCGAGCCGTCGCCGCGGCGTCGATCGTCTCCTCGGAGTCGACGGCCACGGTCACCCGTGCGCCGGCACGGACCAGGGCTCCGAGACGGGCGGCGTCCACGACCTCGTTGGCCAGGAGCAGGTCATCGCCCAACCCGGCCCGGGCCATGCCCTCCATCTCGGCCATCGTCGAGCAGGTGAACGCCGTGTGACCCAATTCGGCCTGACGGGCGGCGAGAGCCGTGCACTTGTGGGCCTTGACGTGAGGACGCAAGCGCCGGCCCGGGAGGGATCGGGACATCGTGGCCAGATTTCCCTCCAGCTGCTCACGTTGGACGATCAATGCCGGAGTGGTGAGGTCCCGCGTGCGCACAACGGGCAGCGTACCGAGGACACGGGTCGCCGGCCTGACCCCCTGCGGGCACGGCCCGAGCAGGAGGAGTACCGTCGGCGGCGATGGCGACCCCCTGGATGGATGATGCCTGCAGCCTGGTGGAGGCCTTTCGGGCCGGCGAGGTGTCTCCACTCGAAGCCCTCGACGCCTCCATCGACGCCATCGCCGACTCCCCCCTCAACGCCTTCAGCCACACCGACTTCGAACGAGCCCGCGAGGCTGCCGGACATGCCGACGTCTCGCTGCCGTTCGGCGGTGTGCCCTTCGGTGTGAAGGAGCTGGAGCGGGTCGAGGGCTGGCCGGCCACCGACGCCTCCATGATCTTCAGGGGTCGGGTCTCCGACCACGACCAGACGTCCGTGACCCGACTGCGGGCCACAGGTGCCGTGCTGGCCGCCCAGACCACGGCCAGCGAGTTCGGCGGCATCAACTGCACGTCGACCGAGCTGCACGGGACGACACGCAATCCCTGGCGCCAGGACAGGACTCCGGGTGGCTCGTCGGGAGGCACCGCGGCCGCGGTGGCCGGCGGTCTGCTTCCGATTGCCACCGGCAGCGACGGGGGAGGATCGATCCGCATCCCGGCCGCTTTCACCGGCCTCTTCGGGCTCAAGGCCACCTACGGACGCGTTCCCAAGGGACCGTGGGCGGGCATGGAGCCGATGACAACGGTGATGGGCTGCCTGAGCCGCTCGGTGCGGGACACGGCCCGGTACTTCGATTGCTGCAATGGATTCGACCAGCGCGATCCGCGGAGCCTGCCCGCGGTGGGTGGCTGGGAGGCAGGGTTGGGCACACATGACCTGGCCGGGATGCGGGTGGCGATCCTTCCCGATCTTGGGATCGCCCGTGTGCGCGCCGCGGTGGTCGAACAGGTGGCGGCGACGGCCGCACATCTGGCCCGGAGCGCGGGGCTGAAGCTGGTCGAGGTGCACCCGACCCTCCCGGTCCTGCGCGGCCAGTGGGCCATGGCCAACCAGCCGTGCTTCGTCGCCGATCTGGGGAGCGCCTATCCGGGGCGCATCGATGAGCTGTCGAGCGAGATGAAAGGAGGGCTCGAGGCGGCCAGGGAGCGCTACACCCTCGAGAAGGCGGCATCCGTCGAGTCCTACCGCCGGCAGCTCAACGAGGCGATGGCCGATCTCTTCGCCCGGGCCGATTTCGTCATGTGCTCCTCCACACCCGACGTGGCCTTTGCGGCAGAAGGTCCGCCCCCCTTCTCCATCCCGGGGGCAGACCTCATCCACGAGATCGGCTTCACCCGAGCCATCATGAACAGCGCCGCCCTCACCGCTCCCTCGAATCTCAACGGCAGCCCGGCGGTGAGCATCCCCGGCGGTCTGGTCGATGGGCTCCCCGTCGGGCTGCAGGTCCTGTCCGGACACCACAACGAACAACTCTTGTTGGACCTGGCGCTGGTGGCCGAGCGGGAGATGGCATGGCCCAAGGTGGCTCCCGGCTCACCCCACCGGTCCTGACATCGGTCCTCCGGCGTTGACGCGGCTCGACCTCAAGGGGAGGACAGCGACGGCGACAGCGGCGGCGGCCAGTACGCCGAGGGCGGCGCGCAGGCCGACGGCTTCGGCCACCCAACCCACGACGGCCGGTCCCATGACCAGCCCGACATACCCGACAGCCGAAACCGCCCCGACCACCGCGCCGGCCTGGGGCCGGCCGCCCCCCGCTTGGGCGATCAGGAGCGGCCAGCACATCGAAATTCCTCCGGCGGCCAACACCAGGCCCACTGCGGCCAACACCGCCGTGCCCGCCGTCGCCAGGATGGCCACCCCCAGTGCCGCGGAGCCGGCCCCGATCATCACCCCGCGAGCCGATCCCCTGCGACCGACGGCGGGACCGAGGGTGAACCGGGCCAGTCCGGCGACCGAGTAGCCGAGTACGGCCCCGCCGGCTCCGATGAGGATGCCCGAGGCCAGGTAGGTGCGCAGGAACAGCACACCCCAGAGCTCGATCCCACCTTCGACCAGCGCGGCGAGGGCGAAGGTCCCGGCCAGCACGAGCAGGCGTTCGCGGCGGAGGAGTGAGAAGGTGCCCCCGAGCGGGAGCCGGTCGCCAGGCTTGCCGGCGGGCAGAGGAACCTTGTGGCAGACGACGCCCAATCCGACGGCCGCCAGGGCCACCCCCACCCACATCCAACGCCACGAGGCGCCAACACCGAGGAGGACGCCGGTCATGGCTGCGCCAGCCGCGGCTCCACCGTTGAAGCGGGCGTGAAAGGCCACCAGCCGGCCCGGCGTGGCACCCAACGCCGCCGTTGCCGCCACATTGATGGCGATGTCGATCAGTCCCGCGGTCGCCACCATGAAGATGATGAGGAGCTCCATCAGCACGGGGACCCGGGCGGCGGCGCCGAGGGCCAGGAACACCGACCAGGCCAACAGCGCGCTCCCGAGCACTCGTCCGGTCCCGAATCGCTGGCACAAGGTCCCACCCACCGCGTTGGACGTGGCCGCCCCGACAAGAGAGAGCGAGAGCAGCACTCCGAAACCTCCGTTGCTGAGGTGCAGGGCCCGCTCGATATTGGCCGCGGCGACGGCCCAGCCGCCCCAGAAGATGCCGAAGAGCACGAAGACCCAGCCGACGGGCCGGAGACTCATGCTGGCGTCGTGCCGATGCCACCGTAGAGGTCAGGGCGCCGATCGCGGAACAGTCCCCACCCGGCGCGGTCTGCTGTGGCCTGGGCGAGATCGAGCTCGGCGTAGATCGTCTCCTCGGTGTCCCGTCCGGCCTGGGCCAGAGGCCGGCCCCGATGGTCGACGACGAAGGACGATCCATAGAACGTGAGCTCGTCCTCGCGCCCGATCCGGTTGGCCGCGGCGACCGGCACATGGTTGCAGACGGCGTGGCCGTCCATCGCCCGTCGCCACATGTCGGCGGTGTCATTGTCGGCCTGGCTCCCGACCTCGTTGCCGATGGCCGTCGGATACAGCAACAGATCGGCGCCCTGGAGGGCCATGATCCGGGCCGCCTCCGGGAACCACTGGTCCCAGCAGATACCGACCCCGATTCGCCCGTGGCGGGTCGACCACGTCCGGAATCCGGTGTCCCCGGGGCTGAAGTAGAACTTCTCCTCGTATCCAGGGCCGTCCGGTATGTGCGCCTTGCGGTAGAGGCCCAGCACGACCCCGTCCTCGATGATGGCCACGGAGTTGTAGTACGAGGGCGGGGCGGCCTCGAAGAAGGAAACGGGGACAACGGTCCCGGTTGCCGCGGTGGCCTTTTGAACGGCGATGATGGCGGGATTCTCATCGGGAGCGGTGGCCCACGAGAAGAACTCCTGCCGCTCGTACTGAGGAAAGTACGGCCCTTCGAACAACTCGGGAGGCAGGATGACATCGGCACCGCCGGCGATGGCGTCCGAGATCGCCGACACGATGGCGCCACGGTTCTGCTCCCGGCTGTCACCGAATCCCTGTTGGATCACTGCCAGTCGCACTGTCATTGGCTGTCCCCGACTCGGCGGTCCGCCCTCGGCGGAATTGGGCAGGTGGTGCACTCGCCGTCTGCGCGTCTGACCGTTGCGCGCCCGGACATTCTCTGTACCCACCAGGACGTGGCCGAGAGCCTATCGGTTCCGCGCCGGCGGTAAGATCCTCCATCCAGCAGCGTCGCTGAGCCAGGAGGCCATCCGGTTGCCCTCTCCCATGCTTGACTCGACCCCGGACGTCGACGGGTTCCACATGCCGGGGGAGTGGGAGGCGCACGACCGTTGCTATCTCATCTGGCCTGAGCGGACGGACACCTGGAGATCGGGGGCCAAGCCGGCGCAGGCCGCGTTCGCCGCAGTGGCTGAAGCCATCGTGCAGAGCGAGCCGGTCACGGTGCTGACCTCCGCCCGCCAGTGGGAGCATGCCCGAGCGTCCTGCTCGCCTTCCGTCCAGGTGGTCGAGATGACGAGTGATGACGCCTGGATACGCGACACCGGCCCCACCTTCGTCATCAACCGGACTCGTGGAGAGCGCAGGGCCGTGGATTGGGAGTTCAACGCATGGGGCGGCATCGACGAAGGGCTCTACTTCCCGTGGGCCAACGACGATCTGGTGGCATCCAAAGTGTGCGAGCTCGAGGAGGTGTCCCGATATCGGGCCCCGTTCGTGCTCGAGGGAGGGTCCGTACACGTCGACGGCCAGGGAACCTGCATCACGACGGAGGAGTGCCTGCTGAATCCCAACCGGAATCCCACGCTGTCCAGGTCCGACATCGAAGCCCACCTCGGTGCCTACCTGGGGGTGGAGAAGATCATCTGGCTTCCCCGTGGCGTCTGGGGTGACGAGACCGACGGCCATATCGACAATCTGGCCTGCTTCTCCCGACCGGGCCGGGTCCTGTTGACCTGGAGCGAGGAGAACGATGATCCACAGGCTGTGATCTCCCACGAAGCCCGCACCGTGCTGGAGTCGGCCCGCGATGCTCGTGGGCGGCGGTTGGAGGTCGGTCTCGTGCCCGCACCGGGTCCACTGTCGATCACCGTGGAGGAGGCCTCGGGTATCGATCGCAGCGATTTTGCCCGCCCCCGATTGGCCGGCGAGCGCATGGCCGGCTCGTACGTGAATTTCTTCGTCGCCAATTCGGTCGTGGTCTACCCGCTCCTGGACGAGCGCCATGACGACCAAGTACGAGAGCTGCTCGGCCACGAGTTCCCCGGCCGTCGAGTCGAAGGTGTCCCAGGGCGTGAGATCCTCATCGGTGGCGGGAACGTCCACTGCATCACCCAGCAGGTGCCGCGTGTCTGAGGTGCCGGCGCCCGGGGAGTTCGAAGACGATGTACGGCGGGTGCTCGAGCAGCTGGGTCGCGGGACGGTGCTGACGTACGGCGAGGTGGCTTTCGAAGCGGGCCACGCCGGCGCGGCCCGCGCCGTCGGCACCGTCTTGTCCCGCGGTCAACCGGGTCTGCCGTGGTGGCGGGTGGTGACCAGCACCGGGCGGCTCGTTCCGGGGCACGAACGCGAACAGGCCCGGCTCCTTCGCTCCGAAGGGGTGCGGGTGGACCACGGTCGGGTGGTCATGTCGGCCCGTTCGGCCCTCGATCCGTCGTCGTTTCGCTAGACCCAGCCGGCGACGAATGCGGCCAGAGCGAGCGCAACCGTCCCGATGGTCAACATCCGGCCTGCCGGACGGCTCAGGGTCCGCGGTGATTCGGCGCTGCGATGGGCGATCCGCATCCCCGCCGCCCAGGTGGCCGCTCCGACTGCGATCAGTGCCAGCGCCGCCACTTCCCGGTCGCCGTGCAGGGGCCACAGCCTTCGCAGCACGATGACAACGGTTACGACCACCGCCAGTCCCGACCGGTTCCAGGCCAGGAGGGTCCGCTCGGCCGCCAGTCCGGAATCGATCCCATGGGGGTGTTCTGCTGTATCGCCGTCCACGCGACGGACCCCCTATGTCGAGCTGATGAGAGCGAGCACGACGGCGATGACGGCGACCGCGGCGATGCCCGCCGACAGGACGAGAGGCATCCGTGAGGGGGGGATCGGATCACCCCGCCGCATAGCCCGCTGACTCTCCTGCCAGTGGAGAAAGCTCGTGACGGCGACCAGCGCACCCAGCGCGATCAGGGGGAGACCCAGGATGCGCCGGCCCCCGTCCACGTTGAAGTCGGGGAGCAGCTGCGTGGCTGCCACCCCGGTGGCGATGAGCGCCAGGGCGGTACGGTTCCAGGCCAGGAACGTGCGTTCATTGGCGTACGTGAATCTGGCATCCGGCTCCGTTTCGCCGTCGTCGGGGTCTTCGCTCATCGGGGCCGCACCGGCTTCACAGTACCGACCCGGGGACGGCGACGTCGGAGGATCGGCGACCGGCTCTCGCCCATGGTCGCTCGGGCTCACCTGACTGAACGGGAAAGATGCAGGTACCTGATGACGGGCCCGGCCATCGCGGACGCGAACCGGAACGCACCGGAGCTGTAGACATCGCAGGTGACCACTTGCCCGACTGCGTTGCCGCTCCGGTCAGGGCAGAAGTGCTCCCCGTCGGGAGACCGCACGATGTCGTTCCCCACCCCCGCCACCCGGGGTCCGGTGCACGGTTCGAATGCCATGCAGGGGAGCATCCACACGAACGCCTGGTCGCTGCCCTCGACCGCCCGCCCGGCATCCACGTAGGTGACCCTCCCCGGGTATCTGCCAGCCAGCTGGGCGAATGCCCGGTTCAGGTCGTCCCAGTGGGGGTCGTGACGTATCCACTGGCGGTAGTCGATGGGTGTGCCTTCGAGGTAGATGTGGGCTCCCGCGGCCAGAAAGATCCCGATGGCCTGCGACATGGCCGAGCAGTACCGGATGATGGTTGAGCTCGATTCGGGTACACAGCTGCGCATGCACGCCGTGAAGGTATTTCCCGCGAACTCCATCACCACAACCCGGGGAGGCTGGTCACGGGCCACCCGGCGCATGTCGGGAAGCCAATCGCAGGTGGCGGTACCTCCGAAGACGAAATCGGTGACCTTCGCCTGTCCGCTGGCCTCGACCAGCTCGTTGAAGTACGGGGCCGCCTGGTAGGCGAGCGAGTCGCCGAAGATGTCGACCTTTGCCATCCCGGTCCCTGGGGCGGTGGCCGGATGGTCCGCGGGCGCGGAACGTGGTGCTGCGCACGCGGCCAGTGCCAGAGCCGGGATGAGCAACGCCATGGGTCGGAGCAATCCTCGAGCGCCCATCGGTGAAGTCTCGCTCGGGGCGACGCCTGGGCCTAGGGCCAGAGGTCCCTTGTGCGGGCCGTGCCCATTGGCAGCGCTGTCGGGACCACCGAGAAGCTGGGATGTGACCCCGGTGATCCCCGACCCGATCGGAGGACGCGATCTGAGGAAGTCGATGTGGCGTGATTAGGGATGTGGCGTGATTAGGTCAGAAGGACGATCTTCCCGCGGCCGTGCCCGGCCTCCAGCTGCCGGTATGCGTCCCGGACCTCGCTCAGGGGGTAGGTGCCGGCGATCGGCACCTCGAGGCGGCCCGCGGCCACGAGCCCGGTCAACTCGGAGAGGATCTGCGGATCGGCCGCCGTGGCGCTGCCCTCCGCTTTGACCCCGAAGCGCTCGACGGCCGCGAAGTTGACGATGGTGTCGATTCGAGACGGATCGACTCCGAGCTCGAGGGCCATCTCCACGTAGCCGTCCCCGAACGTGTCGATGAAGGCGTCGACCCGGCCGGCCACCTCGCCGATCCGCCCGATCGTCCCGTCGCCGTAGGACACCGGGACGATGCCATGATCTCGCAACCACTGGTGGTTGGCCGCACCGGCGAGACCGATCGCACTGGCTCCGTGCATCGAGGCCAACTGCACGGCGATGGAACCCACCCCCCCGGCCGCGCCCGCGACCACCAGGGTGTCGCCCTTGCCCACCGAGACGGCCCGCACCGCGGCGTAGGCGGTGGTGCCCGCGACGAACAGCGAGCCGGCCACCTCCCAGGGGACGGCGGGTGGTTTCGGAATGAGGTTGACCGCCTCGACCACGACGAAGTCGGCCTGGCTCGCCCGGCCATCGGTGTGGCCGAGGACGTCGTCACCGACGGCCGGCTCGGTCACCCCCGGGCCGACCTCCTCGACCACCCCGGCGAGGTCGCTGCCCTGCCCGGAGGGGAACGTGGCCGGCCACCGCTCGTGCAGCAGGCCCTGGCGGATCTTGGCCTCCCCGATATTGATGCCGGCCGCCTTCACCCGGACCAGCACCTCGCCCGGGCCGGGGACAGGGCGGGGGACATCGACCACCTCCAGGACCTCGATATCGCCGTACTCCTCGAACTTCACTGCTCTCGGCATGGGAACCTCCCTTCACCCTCTTGCAACCGGGAGGGGACGTTGGTTATGCCGCGGCGCGGTGATGTCCCGGATCGACCGCCGAGGTGATGGGACCAGGCAGTAGCCTCTTGCGTTATGAGATCGAGGACCACCGTGGGAACCGGCCGGGGCTGACCAGCATCGGGGGATCGACGAGATCTCGGTCATCATCGACACAAGGAGCGAATCGACATGTCCCTCTTCCAGCGGGCCCACGACATCGTGCAGGCCAAAGCCAACAAGGCGCTCGATGCGGCCGAGAAGCCCGACGAGATGCTCGATCTCTCCTACGAGCAGATGCTCGACCAGATCACCCAGGTGCGTCGGGCGCTGGTGGACCTCGCCGCCTCCCGCAAGCAGATCGAGCTGCAGGAGCAGCAGCTCCAGCACACGGTGGACCACCTCCAGGACCAGGCCCGGGCGGCGCTCTCCCAGGGCAAGGAGGACCTGGCCAAAGAGGCCCTCTCCCGCAAGGCTGCCGCCCAGGTCCAGATCGACGGCATGGAGCCCCAGCATCAACAGCTCACCGAGCAGGAGGAGAAGCTCGAGCACACCCTCGACGCTCTCCAGAAGCGGGTGAACGAATTCCGGACCCAGAAGGAGGTGATGAAGGCTCAGTACACGGCGGCCAAGGCCGTGAGCTCGGTGGACGAGAGCACGGCCGGAATCTCCAAGACCTTCGGGGACTCCGGCGCGGCGCTCCAGCGGGCCCAGGACAAGATCGCCACGATGCAGGCCCATGCGGGAGCCATGGACGAGCTGCTCCAGTCAGGCGTGCTGGAGGACGTCGGGGGCTCCACCGATGACATCCAAAAGGAGCTCGACGAAGCCGGCTCCGCCGCCGAGGTGGACAAGGAGCTTGCCGCGCTCAAGGCCGAAGTCGGCCCGGGCGGCTCCGGCTCACCGGCGCCGGCGGAGCTGACCGAGGGCTGAGCACCACCGGCCCGACGGATGCGGTCGGCCGCACCAGTGGTGCGGACCCCGCCGGCCGCCCGGGACCCACGAGAACGGCGGGTTCTGATCCGTCACCCCTCGCCCGCCTCGGCCCCGGTTCGGCCGGACCAGGCCTTTGCAGGAGAGCGAAGGCCGGGACGATGCCGAGGAACGAGATGGCGGCGATGAACCACCAGGCGCGACGGAAGGCTTCGAGCTCGCCCAGGCCGTGCGTGGCGGCGGTTCCGAGCACGGCCACGAGCGCGGCGACTCCGAGGGCCAGTCCGGTCTGGCGGATCATGTTGACGACCGCGGAACCGGAGGCGAATGACGGAGGAGGGAGGGAGGACGACGCGGTCGCCATCATGGTGGGGAGGGTGAGGCCCACGCCGATACCGGTGAGGATCATCCCTCCGAGGGCGTCCGAGATGTAGTCGGGCTGGAGCCCCATGGCGATCGCCCACCACGACACACCCGCCCCGAAGACCGCACTGCCGAGGGCGATGACCACGGCGGGCCCGTAGCGGGTGATGAGCCGGC
>JBEKIU010000059.1:0-19799 GCA_050011635.1 Acidimicrobiales bacterium | reverse complement strand
GCATCTACGGTCGTCGGTCTTTCCGGTCCGGCCGTTTCTGGTCATCGGCATCCTGGCCGGAGTGCGAGACATCCTCAGTGCGTCCGCCCATCTGACATTGAGCAATCCTCTGCCGCAACGGGAGTTCTACGACACGTTGCTGTCGCTGGGCGTGGGGGTCGGCGTCGTCGTCTTCTTGCTGCTGGGCCTGCTCATCCTCCGCTTCAGTGGCCATGTCGACGACGACGACGCCAACTGAGGCCGACCTCGAGGTGACGGTGGGACCCGAACCTCAGGGCGATGTCTGGCCCGCCGGCTCGATCACCGGAGTGGCGCCCGAGAGAACCAGCCGGCGCAGGTAGAGGTCCCGGCTGTTCGGGTAGCCGACCGCACCGGCGGTCCAGGCATGGAAGGCGATCCAGTACGACCCGGAGCCGTCGGTGAACACGTCGGCACCGCCCGGACCCTCCATCTTCGGGGAGCTCGCCAGCAGGGGCTGGGTCAGTGGCTCGGAGCAGGGACCGAGGGGCCCGGAACAGGTGGCCACACCGATGGCGTAGTCGGCGCTGTTCCAGTTGTTGGCCGAGTAGAAGAGGAAGTAGCGCCCGCCGCTGGTCACGAGATCGGGCGCCTCCACCACGCCCGCCTCCCACGCCTGGTCGGGTACCAGCAGTTGCGTCGGGCTGGCGCCGGTGACGAACCCGGTGCCGGATGCGTTGAGTTGCTCGGACCAGATCGTGGCCGGCCCGGTTCCACCGTCCGACTTCCACACCAGGAACACCTTCCCGTCGGTGTCGATGAACGGAGAGGGGTCGATGGAGCCACCCAGGGACGGTTGACACTCGAGCGGGGCGGTTGAGCTGTCGATGAACGGCCCCTGGGGCTGGGTGGCCGTCGCCACCGAGATGCACTCCTCTCCACCTCCTGGACCCGCCACCAGCGCCGCGTAGTAAAGGAGGTAGTCACCGCCGATGAAGGCGACCGCGGGGGCCCAGGTCGCGTCCGGGGCGGCCCAGGCGGGCAGGGTGGGAAGGGCGTTCCCGACCGCGGTCCAGTTGGTCAGGTTGGTCGATTGGATGATCTGGATGTTTCCGGCCACCGAATTGGTGGCATAGCCGAAGTACGTGTTCCCGGCCAGGATGACGTCCGGATCGGGAAAGTCGAAGGGGTAGACGAGGCCACCGTTCGAGCCCCCGTCCAAGGTCAGGCAGGCGGCAGAGACGGCGGATATGTCCTGTGCCGCCAGGACATTGTTGTGGCCGGCAATTTGTTGGAACGAGCGCTGAACCCCCCCGAGACAGTTCTCGAGCGTGCCGATACTGGCGCCCTGGAAGAGTGAATCGGCATCGTTGTCCGAGAGCGCCCGCTCGGTTGCCGCCAGAAGGCTGAGCGTCGAAGCAACCGAAGCCCGGAGGGCGTTCCGATGGCTGGCCGTGCGCACCTCGTCAGACGACGTGGCCGCAAGTTCCGACCGCGATGCCGAGAGCGTTCTGCGGGCCGCGACCAGTTCCGTGTGTTCGTGGCGATCGCGGGCGTGGGCTTGCAGGTCGGTGGTCACGGTGGCGACCAGGACGCCGAACACGACAAGGACGACGGCGACGGGAAGGACGGTCTTCCGCCACGGGTCAGCCATTCGCAGCCACCGCCTGGGCACAGCTCGACGAGACCGTGTCCAAGGCGTCGATGGCCTGATCCGGGTCGGCCACGGCCAGTGCGTTGAGCGCCTGCTCGACTCCGCCGAGGCAGATCCGCAGGTCGCCGATGGTCGACGTCTGATGGACGACGTCCACCTGGGCGTCGGTGAGTGCTTTCCTCACGCCCTGCAGCTGCGAAGCGTCCCGAGCCAACGCGGTGGAGTCCACCGTGACCTGGCCGTTCAGGGCATCGAGCTGGCGACGGACGGTGCTCAGTTCGGACAAGACCGTGTGGGTGCGACCCTGGGTGGCCGCCAGCGAGCGGTGCGTCTGGTCGAACTGGGTGTTGGCTTGGACTTCGTTGCCGGCCAGATAGCCAAATGCGGCCGCCAGGACCGCGACCGCCAGCGCGGCGATGGCCCACCGCCTTCGCCGATGTCCTCCGGGCGCATCGGTGACGCCGCTGTCCGGCTCAGCATCCAGAAGGTCGACAGCCACCCGAGATCCGCTTCCTTCCACCGGCTCCACGAAACATGGTCGCACGCCAGAACGGCAGACAGGGGTCAGGGTGGGCAGGATGCCCGGGAGTTCACCGCGAGTTCACCTGAAGATCGTTCCCGGCGTCGGGGACTCCCGCCTCTGTGTCAGGGGTGACCCCGGCCATCTGTCAGGATCGGACATGTCGGCTGCACAGTCGAAGTCGCCACGGGAGCACCAATCGCCGACGCCAAAGGGTCTCGTCGATCTGGCCCGCTGCGGGGCGGATTCGCGCACGGTCAGGCGCTCATCATGGACGGCGACGACTACATCGGCAGGCCCACCAATCTGGCATCGCGTCTGTGCCAGGCCGCCCATCCAGAGGAGCTACTCGCCGTCGGCTACCCGGCGGCGTCCCTGCCGACGTGGGTCAAGGTGCTGGGTGTCCGAAGTGTGACGCTCCCCGGTCTGGGCCGAATCCGCGGGGCGCAGCGTTTGGGGCTCATCCCCGACCTCGAGCTCCCCGACCTGTCGCGCCACCCCTCGGCCTCCGAGCCCGGACAGTGACGCCTCCGGCGGCCGCCAACACTCCGACCGTGACCGGTGCGGTCCTCCATCGCCCCCGTGGTGGCCGGTTGCGTCGTTACTACTACATGTAGTAGTAACGACGACACGTTGTCGTCGTTGTTGATCGAGGCCCGGTTTCGGAAAGGTCGTGCGAGGTGGCGATCGCCGATGTGGAGGACGGCAGTGCGCCGGTAGCGGAGCGCGGACGATCCGCACCGGCCCCCGCTCGGCCTCCGAGGGATCTCCAGCGAACGTTTCGACTGGTTCTGGCCACGGTGTGGCTGCTGGATGCCGCACTGCAGCTCCAGCCTTCCATGTTCACCCGGGGAGCGAATGGATTCAGCGGAATGCTCACCCGGGTGGCCACCGGAAACCCGGGCTTCGTCCATCACTCGGTCACCTGGAACGCCTCGCACGTCTACCACCAGCCCATCCTCAGCAATACGATCTTCGCCTCGATCCAATTCCTGATCGCCTTCGGGATCGTCTACACGCGGACCTGCAAGCCCATGCTGGCACTCTCCATTGTCTGGGCCGTCAGCGTCTGGTGGTTCGGTGAGGCGGCGGGGGAGGTCTTCCAAGGCGGGGCCACTCCGTTCGGCGGCGGGCCCGGGGGCGTGCTCTTCTACGCACTCCTCGCCGTCGTGCTGTGGCCGAGTGAGGGTTCTGACGAGCCCTTCGTCGCCGCCCGCACGGTCGGACTGGCCGCGGCCAAGGCCATCTGGGCTGGGGTGTGGGGTGTGCTGGCCATCTTGTCGGTGGTCGGTTCGGGCCGCTCGCCTCAGGCCCTTCACGCGCTGATTGCCGGCCTCAACAGGGGACAGCCGGGATGGCTGGCCCATATCGACCTGTCCTCCGAATCGCTCTTTCTCCATCACGGGACGACGATGGCTGTCCTGTTGGCCATCGTCTGTGGCGTCGTGGCTGCAGGGGTGTACCTGCCGCCGAGCATCGCCCAGTTCACCGTGGTCCTGGCCATCGTGGTCTTCGCCCTCATCTGGGTGGCCGTCCAGGACGTCGGGGGGATCCTCGCCGGTGGGGCGACCGATCCGAACTCCGGCCTGCTGGTCATTCTGTTCGCATTGATCTACTGGCCGTTGACCACCGCCCGAGCGACGCCGACTGCGCGCAGCTCGGGCCCGCAGCCGATGACCGCGGAGGCCTGAGCGCGGTGGCGATGTCGACCCCGTCATGGCTCTACTACCTCTTCGGTGTGCTGATGCTGGCTGTGGCTGCCTACTGCCTGACGCTGTTGATCCTTTCGGTGGCGACCAACCGGCGCGCCGGCCGGGACGTTGAGATCTCCCACATCTTCATGGGTGTGTCCATGGCCGGCATGTTCGTCGGTCAGTGGGCCTTTGGTCTTCCCGCGGTGTGGGAGATCATCTTCGGTGCCCTCTTGATCTGGTTCCTGGTGGAGAGCATCCAATCGGTCCGGCAGTACGGGCTCCACCTCCCACACGCCTTGATCCACGGCGTGATGAACTTCTCCATGCTCCTGATGTACTGGTTCCCGATGTCGTCCACCGGGGCCACATCGATGTCGACGACATCGACAGGACCGAAGCTCGATCCCGGGGTCGCCCTCGTGGTCGCATTCACTCTCTTCGCGTCGGCGATCTTCACGCTGGCCTCGCCCAACAAGGGATCGTCCCATTTCGGGAGCCACGCCCCGGCCTATGTGATAGTTGGTGTCGTCGGATCCGAGCACCCAGACGTTCGCCCCCAAGGGAGACCCGGCTCCGCCGGGCACGTCTTCGAGGAGATCGTCGCCACTCCGTGGCTCGTTGATCTGAGCCACGTCGTCATGTGCGTGGCCATGGGGTTCATGCTCTTGTTGCTGACCTGACCGACATGAGGGGAGAGGATCCGATCATGAGCACCAACTCGGCCTGCGCCAACCCGATGTGCACGTGTGACCCTTGCGGTTGCGATGACTGTACCTGTGGCGTCTCAAGACTCGGAGAGCTCGAGCGGCGGGTGATGGAGATCCTCTGGGAGTCCGAGGATCCCGAGGTCTCCGTGAGGGACGTGGCCGGTGCGCTCCCGGAGTACGCCTACACCACCGTGGCCACAATCCTGGATCGCCTGGTGCGCAAGGGAATGCTGAAACGGCGGATGGACGGCCGGACGATCCGATTCGCTGTCGTCGGCACCAAAGGTGCCCATACCGCTGTTCTCATGCGCAAGGCCCTCGGCGAGGACAGCGATCCTGATGCCGCACTGCTCTGCTTCGTGGCCGGCTTGTCGGAGTCCGAGGCCTCGGTCCTTCGCCGCGCGCTGAACAGGACCGACCGCAAGACGCGTTCGTAATCTGCAACTGGTTGCCCCGACGCGGAACGCATGTTCTCCGGGATTTCGCCCCTGTGCGCATCCCCGAGCGAGCACTTCTCGCTCCCTTACGATGCAGGTGTGCCGGATGGGAGTGAGGATGTCGAGACCGCCCGGCGGTCTGTCTGGACCGCACTGATCGGGCGGCCGCTGCGGTCGAGCGAGACGTCCAAGGAGCGGATCACTCCGGTCGAAGGGCTCTCCGCTCTCTCGCTCGATGCCCTGACCTCGGTGGCGTACGGGCCCGAGGCCATCATCGTCGTCCTGGCCCTGGCCGGAGCCGGGGCCTTGCATCTGGTGCTTCCGATCACGGTGGCCATCGTGGTCCTGTTGGCCATCCTGGTCTTCTCCTACCGACAGGTCATCGATGCCTATCCGGGTGGCGGCGGGGCGTACGCCGTGTCCCGTGCCAACCTCGGTCCCAGCGCCAGCCTGGTGGCCGGGGCGGCACTGATCGTCGACTACACCCTCACCGTCGCCGTATCCATCGCCGCCGGGGTGGGGTCACTCACGTCGGCCTTCCCGGGGCTTACGCCGGCCACGGTGCCCATCTGCCTCGCCATCCTCGCCGTCATCACCCTGCTCAACCTGCGGGGACTGGGCGAGACGGCTCGGGCTTTCCTGCTGCCGACCATCATGTTCATCGTCGGCTTGCTGGCCATCATCGCCATCGGGCTGATCCATCCTCTGGCCCTGAACACGCCTCAACCCGGCCACTCCATGGTGCCCATCCACGGGCTGCAGACGGTCGGTGTCCTGCTGGTGCTGAAGGCGTTCTCCGCCGGCTGCAGCGCGCTCACCGGTGTGGAGGCGATCGCCAACGGCGTCCCCCTGTTCAAAGAGCCCCGAGTGGTCCGGGCCAAGCGGACCGAGCTCCTGCTCGGGGTCATCCTGGGCGTCATGCTGCTCGGCCTGGCCGTTCTGGCCCGACGCTGGCATATCGGTCCCAATTCGAAACAGACCGTCCTCAGCCAGATCATGGCCACGGCCGTCGGGCGGCATTGGGCCTACTACGTCGTCTCCCTCACCATCACCGTCGTGCTCGCCCTGGCCGCCAACACCTCGTTCGGCGGTCTTCCGATCCTGGCCAGCCTGCTGGCCCGGGACAACTACCTACCCCACCTGTTCTCCATACGCGACGATCGACAGGTCTTCGGAAACGGCATCTGGGTGCTTTCGGGCTTGTCCGCGTTGCTGCTGATCGCCGTCCGTGGGAACACGAACGAGCTGATCCCGCTGTTCGCCATCGGAGTCTTCACCGGATTCACCCTTTCCCAATTCGGACTGGTCGTCCACTGGTGGCGAACTCGTCCGCCCGGTTGGCGGTATCGAGCAACCATCAACGGCTTCGGCGCTGTCATCACCGCATTGGCCACCGCCATCTTCCTCTTGTCGAAATTCACCCAGGGGGCATGGGTGGTGGTGGTCGCCGTTCCAGCGTTCGTCCTCCTGTTCCGGCGCATCCGCGCCTACTACACACGCGCTGGAGTGGATCTGGCCATCGGCATCGTACCGGCCAAGCCGGCTGCCAAACGGACCCTCGTCATCGTCCCGGTGACCAGTGTGTCGCGGCTGACCAGGCACGCCATCTCCGAAGCGCTGTCCCTCGGCCAAGAAGTCATCGCCGTGAGCGTCGTGATCGACCAGGGCGAGGACAGTCAACAAGCAGCTCAGGAACTTGAACGGGAGTGGTCGATCTGGAACCCGGGCGTGCCCCTGCGGATCCTGCATACCGACTACGCATCGGTTGTCCGACCCATCGTCGCGTTCATCGATGAGGCCCGCGAGGGCAGCGACCAACAGATCGTGGTCCTGATCCCCGTTGTCGTCCCCGAGCACGTTCGGTACCGGATCCTTCACAACCAGACGGACCGGGTGCTGTCGGCCGCGTTGGAGTCCCGTACCGATGTGGTGGTGGCCCGAGTCCCCATGCCGCTTCAGGATCTCCCCGGCGGTGCCGAGCCGTCCGCAGCCGAGTGATCGTCCCCCCCGCCCATCGCCGGCACGCCCCGGGGGCCGGGCTTGGGTTCCCGCGGGAGGCCAAGTACCTGCTCGCCGATGACGTTGCGCTGGATCTGCTCGGTCCCGCCGCCGATCCTGACGGTCCACTGGTTGAGGAATTGACGTAGCCATTCTCCGTTGTCCACCGCGTCGTTCCCACTGAGCATCCCCGCAGCGCCGGCGAGCTCCATGGCCAGATCGCCCATGGAGGCGAGGTGGAGCGAGTACGCGAGCTTGATGACGGAGCTCTCCGGTCCGGGGGACCGTCCGTGGGACGCCGCTGTCTGGACCCGGTATCCCAGGTACTTGATGATCTCGAGCCTGGTGAAGGCCGAAACCAGTTCGTGGCGCACCACGGCATCACCGGCGCGGTCCATCTTCCTCGCAAGTTGAAGCAACTCCGGAAATCCGATCCCGCCGATCCCGCCGATCAGCGTCCGCTCGTGTCCCATCGTGGCGAGGGCCACCGACCACCCTTCGTTGACGTTGCCGACGATGTTCTCCTGCGGGATGCGGACGTCCGTCAGGAACACCTCGTTGAAATGGGCCACGCCGGTGATCTGCCGCAACGGACGGACCTCGATGCCGGGCGTGCGCATGTCGACGATGAAGAACGTAATGCCTCGGTGTCGGGGCGCCTCCATGTCGGTACGGGCGAGCAGTATCGCGAAGTCGCTGTGCTGGGCCCCCGATGTCCACACCTTCTGCCCATTGACGATCCAGCTGTCACCGTCCGCGACGGCCCGGGTGGTCAGGCTGGCCAGATCTGAGCCGGAGCCCGGCTCGCTGAACAGCTGGCACCAGATCTCCTCGCCCCGCAGCATGGGTCCCAGGTACCGATCCATCTGCTCGGTCGTCCCATGAGCCATCACGGTCGGCCCGACCATGCCGATGCCCACCGCGAACACACCGTTGGACACGTCGTAGGCCGACTGCTCGTGCGCGAAGATGCCGGCCTGGCGACTGCTCCCGCCACGACCTCCGTGCTCTTCGGGCCAGGTGATCCCGGCCCACCCTCCGTCGTGCAGTGTTCTCTGCCATCGTCGGCAACTGGCCACGTACTCGGCGCCGTGCCCACCCATCGGCGACTTCATCTCCTGGCCCGACCGAGGTCGGGCAGTGCCCGACAGCCACGACCTTGCCTCGGCACGAAATCTCGCCTCTTCGGGAGTGTCGTCGAAGTCCATCAGCGCCTCCTTCCCTCGGTACCGTCCGGCGCTCCGCGGCCTGCAGCAGCCTGCACAGCCTGGTCGATCCCACCCGCGATCCTGTGGAACGAACGCCGCCCGGGCAGCGGACGCAACCCGATCGTCCCAGAGAATTCGGTGTCGAACAATTTGATAGAGTCAATCAATTAGAAAGGATGGTGCGGCGCAACGGACAGGGTGCGACGCACGGGTGTCGAGCAGGGGGAGCGAAATGGTCGATCGGTACACACTGATTTCCGCGGACTGCCACGCAGGCGGCAATCACGAGATGTACCGGGGCTATCTCGAAGCGAGGTACCTGGACGAGTTCGATGCCTGGCGAAGTCGGTACTCCAACCCCTTCTCCAGCCTCACCTCGGATACGAGGGAGAGGAACTGGAACAGCGAGCGCCGCATGGCCGAGCAGGCGGAAGACGGCTGCGTCGCTGAGGTCATCTTCCCCAATACCATCCCCCCGTTCTTCCCGACGGGCGCGGTCATCGCACGAGCGCCCACACCGGAGGAGTATGAGCTTCGTCTGGCCGGAATTCGGGCCCACAACCGATGGCTGGCCGACTGGTGCGCGGAGTACCCGGTGCAACGAGCGGGTATCGGACAGATCTTCCTCAACGACATCGACGACACGATCGCCGACGTCCGCTGGTGCCACGAACATGGCCTGCGGGGTGGGATCCTGCTCCAACCGGTTCCCGACGACATGAAGCATCTGGATCCTCTGTACTCGCAGTCCTACGATTCATTGTGGTCGGTTTGCCAGGAGCTCGGCGTCGTGGTGAACACCCACTCCGGCGGAGCAGGCATGCCGGACTACGGCCGCCACAAGGCAGCCGGACAGGTGTGGATCGCCGAGGCGGCCTTCTTCGCCCACCGGCCCCTCTCCCACCTGCTGGTCGGAGGGATCTTCGAGCGATTCCCGGAACTGAGACTCGTCATGACCGAGAGCGGGTGCTCGTGGATTCCCGGGACACTGGCGCAGTTGGACAGCTTCTACGACCAGATCCGGACGGTCGGCCGGATCGGAGAGCTCAAGTACGATACCGAGGACGTCCCGCCCAGGCGGCCGAGCGAGTACTTCTCCGAAAACTGCTGGGTGGGGATGAGCTTTCCTTCCCCCGCCGAGGCCGCCACATGGCGCCAGCTGGGTGTCGACCGGATCATGTGGGGCAGCGACTACCCCCACGACGAATCCAGCTTCCCCAATACGCGGGAGGGATTGCGGCGCGCCTTCGCCGGGGTGGATCGGCCGGACCTCGAACTCATGCTGGCCGGCAACGCAGCACGGGTGTACGGCTTCGACCTCGGGGCACTGGCCGGTTTGGCCGCCGAGTGGGGACCCACCGTCGACGAACTCAGTGAGCCCTACGAAGGCATCCCCGACGGTAATCGCAGCCCGGCGTTCGTCCGACCATGACAGCAGGGTGTTTCGCGGCAAGCGCGGCCGTGAGGGATGAGGAGCGTCGATGAGCCCGGATTCGTTCGGCGACATCAGCCGCTCCCTCGAGCGCCTGTTCCGCCTCAACAGCAGCCGGAAGGTCCACTCGCGTCAGGCGATGGCGGCCGGAGCGCCGATCTCCCAACCAGGATTCGTCCTCCTGCGCCGCATCCAGGAAGATGGTCCGTTGGCGCTGGGAGAATTGGCGCGACGCACGGAGATGGACCCGGCCGCATGCGGCCGCCAGATCCGCCAGATGGAGGCCGAAGGGCTCGTCGTGACGACCGCGGGTGCCGTCGACAAACGCCGGGTGGATGTGCAGATCACGGGCGCCGGTGCGCGGGTCCGCGAACGACTCGCCACCGTCCAGGGCCGGCACATGGACGAAGTGCTCGGTGCATGGTCCGACCAGGATCGGTCCACGTTCGCCCGACTACTTGAGCGGTTTGTCGACGATCTGCGGGCCGTCCGCTATCGAGCCATCGGAGACGAGACGGAGGTGGGTGCCGATCATGACCCGAGCTAGAGGTGTCGGCGCCATCGATCTGATGATCGGGTTCCCGTCCGCGAATGCCAGAGCCCACTACGACTTCCTTCGGGCCCAGACCAAGGACGCCGACAGCAGCACGATGGAATTCCCGGCCGAGTACATGTTCAAGGAGGTTCCGAACAGGCTCGAGTCCGGTGCCGACCCCGTTGGGACGACGGTGGCGGCGATGGACCGGAACGGCGTCTCCATGGGGTTCGTCTCGGTCAACGGTTCCGAGGGTCCCCGGGCCCTCCGCCAGCATCCCGACCGCTTCCGCGGAACCCTCGAGGTCGACCCCAACGACATCGGGGGGACCGTGCGGGCGATCCGGCGGGCGGCCTCCGACTTCGGGATCGTTGCCGTCACCACCTTTCCGGCAGGCTGCAATCCTCAGGTTCCGGTGAGCGATCGGCGCTACTACCCCGTGTTCCAGACCTGTGTCGACCTGGACCTTCCCATCGTGATGAACGCGGGGATCGCGGGACCCCGTCTCCCGTCGGCCTGCCAGGACGTGATGCATTTCGACCAGGTCTGCTTCGACTTCCCGGACCTCAGGATCGTCATGCGGCACGGTGCGGAGCCGTGGCAGGACCTCGCCGTCAAGCTCATGTTGAAATGGCCCGGGCTCTACTACATGACAAGCGCCTTTGCCCCCAAGTACTACCCGTCGGTGATCATCGAGTACGCCAACACCCGGGGGACGGACAAGGTGATGTACGCCGGCTACTACCCGATGGGTCTGAGCCTGGATCGAATATTCGATGAGATGGACGCCGTCCCCTTTCGGGATCACGTCTGGGACCCCTTTCTGCGTTCCAACGCGATGAGGGTGTTCAAGCTCTCGACCGACAACTTGCAGAGAACGGAAGATCCACGGTGAGACGGGCGCTCGTCACCGGCCCGGGCGGGGTTTCGGGACGGTAGCCGTGCAAGAGGAAGGCCGGATCCATGTCCAGAAGAATCGACTACGCGGGAAGCGTTCACGACGAGCGGGAGATCGCCGCTGTCGTTGACGTCCTGCAGGGCGGTCCGCAGGCCCTTCGCATCGGCAAGAACGTCCGGGCATTCGAAGCCAGGATCTCCGACCTCTTCGACAAGCGCTTCGGGGTGATGTGCAATTCCGGCTCGTCTGCTCTCTACCTGGCCGTCGAGCTGCTCGACCTCCGGCCCGGCGATGAGGTCGTGACGTCTGCGGTCACATTCTCCACCGATGTCGCCCCGTTGTTGCGCGCCGGTCTGGTCCCAGCTCTTGTCGACGTCGAACCGGACACGTTCAATATCGACGTCGAACAGCTCGGGTCGATGATCGGAAGGTCGACGCGGGCAATCCTGGTTCCGAACCTGATCGGGAACGCACCGGATTGGGACCGGATCCGGGAGGTGGCCGACATCCACCATCTGCCCGTCATCGAGGACTCCTGCGACGCGCTGGGTAGCACGCTCCGAGGGGTTCCCACGGGTGCGAGGTCGGACATCTCGGTCACGTCCTTCGCCCTCAGCCACATCATCACTGCCGCGGGGACCGGCGGCATGGTGTGTCTGGACGATGCCGATCTGAGGGATCGGTGCCTCCTGCTGCGCCGGTGGGGTCGGCGGTCAGAGGTGCAGTTGTTCGGTTCGCGTCGCGGAATGTCGGATCGGTTCTTCTCGGACCTGGGCGACGGGACCGAGTACGACAATCTCTTCATCTTCGACGAGGTGGGGTGGAACTTCGAGCCGTCTGAGCTGTCGGCCGCATTCGGTCTGCAGCAGCTCGAAAAGCTGTCGGGCAACCTTGCGGCACGGAAACGAAATCACCGCCGTCTCTGTCAGCACTTCGGCACTCGTCCGGACGTCTTCGTCCTGCCCCGTACGACCGAGGGGCTGGATACGGCCTGGCACATGTTCCCCGTCCTCATCCGGAAGGAGAGCGGCGTCGAGAGGTCCGCGTTCCAGCGGCACATGGAGGCAGGAGGGGTGGACACGCGCATGGTGTGGACCGGGAACCTGTCCCGTCAGCCGGCATTCAGGAACGCCACCATCCGGCTACCGTCTTCCGGGCTGCCCCACGCCGATCGGGTGATGGAGGAAGGGCTGATCCTGCCTTCGAACCACGCGCTCAACGATGACGATATCGACTACATCTGGGAGGTGGCGTCGTCGTTTCTGGCCGACACCGCCTGCTAGCGCGGCCATCGGGCCGAGGTGTCAACGTCACCGCCGAGGCCGGTGACGTTGACGTCGGTGACCGATCGATCCGAGTGGTGGCCTAGACCAGGGGAGCGGGCTCGAGAGCCGCTAGGCGTTCCATGGCGGGACCGAAGGTTGACTCGAGCCCGCCGGCCGGGTCATCGCCGACAGCACCGGTGACGACGGTTGACACCCCGATCTTGGCCCAGCCCTCTGCGCCCCGAAGGATGTCGTCGACCGTCGCATCCGCCGGGACGTCGCCGTACATGGCGGTGATCTCGATGTCGTTGAGGTCGCGTCCCAATGCGTCGCAGTGCCGGCGGAGGACATCGATCTTGTGAGCCACCTGGTCGGGACCACCGAAGATGTTGCAGGCGTCGGCGTACTGGGCCACCAGCCGCAGCGTCTTGCGCTCGCCGCTACCACCGATCAGGATCCGGGGGTGAGGTGCACTCACCGGCATCGGGCTGCACAGGGTCTCATCCAGCTGGTAGTGCCGGCCCCGATAGGTACCGTTGTCGTCGCTCCACATTTGCAGGCAGATCTCGATCGCCTCTTCGAGTCGTTCGAAGCGCTCTGCTGTCGACGGGAACGGCACCCCGAGCCCGCGATGCTCACGCTCATACCATGCCGCACCGATGCCGAGCTCGGCCCGGCCGCTCGACAGCACATCGAGGGTCGTGACCGCCTTGGCCAGGAGCCCGGGATGGCGATAGGTCACCCCGGTCACGAGGAGCCGCAGTCGTAGGCGCTGGGTGCGGCCGGCGACGAAACCGAGCGCCGTGTAACCCTCGAGCATCGGGTCCTCCGCAGGCGCCATCCAGTCCATCTGGAAGTAGTGGTCCATGAACGACAGCGTGCGCACCCCGATGGCCTCGGCCCGCTGGGCCAGGTCGGCGATGCCCGGCCCTATGCCCGCCGGACCGCCGGCCCAGTCGAATCGCGAAATGTGGAGATCGAGTTGCATGTTCGCCGTTCTAGCACCACCAGGACCTGGAAATCCTGGTGAGGGCCCGACCCGGTACCGACACGCTTCTGCGGGCCTGAAAGTCGTCGCCCGGTGCCCTAGAGTCCCCCGTATGCGCGCTGCGGTCAACCTCCATGTGGATGCGCCGCCGGACAAGGTCTGGGGGCTCGTCAGCGACATCACCAAGATGGGCGAGTACAGCCCCGAGGTGATCGAAGCCGAGTGGATCGACGGCGCCACCGGTCCGGAGGTCGGCGCGCTGTACCGGGGACATGTAAAGCGGAACGAGAACTGGCCGGTCCTGTACTGGACCACATGCAAGGTCACCGAGTGCGTACCCGGTCAGGTCTTCGAGTTCGCTGTCATCATGCGTGAGCGGCCGGTGAATACCTGGCGCTATGAGTTTTCCGCCACCGATGACGGGGGCACCGACGTCACCGAGTCGTTCGACCTCGGCGACAACATCTTCACCAAGGTGTGGCGCCCGCTCGGCGGGGTTCTGAGGGAGCGTCGCAACCAGCGTGACATGCTCCGCACCCTTGAACGAGTCAAAGCAGCGGCCGAGGCTTCGTAGCCGGCCGGGTTCGGGCCTTCGTCTGCCCGCTCACGAAGCCTTCGCCGACGACCAGGCCTGATGGATGCGACGCTCCTAGTCGGCGCCCTTTTCCTCCAGCTGCCCCAGGGGAGGTTTCGCCACAGGGGCCGTTTCCGTGCCGCCGCTCCCCGGACTGCCCGGCTGAGGCCGGCGCACCGTTGCGTCGACCTTTGCCTCACAGGCTTCGATGATCACCGGGTCACCGTCCCGTTCGTGGGCATCGAGGTACTCCCTGGCTTCTCCCACTGTCGCTGGCGTCCAGCCCTTCTTCCATTCCGGCATGCCCAGACCGTACCGGTTGCTGGTCTGACCTGCCTCCGAAGTCTCTAGGCTGAGCTTCGATGGCGCTGCTGAGCGACACCCGCACCATGGTGACCGGCGGCACGAGCGGCCTGGGCCGGGCGATGGCAGAGGCGCTGGCACAGGCGGGAGCTCGGGTGGCGGTGACCAGCCGCTCCCGCGGGCGGGCGCAGGCCACGGCCGCAGAGCTGGGCGCCGGAGCGCTGGGCATCGAGGTCGACGTCCGCCACGCCGGCTCGGTGTCGGCCGCCGTCGACGAGGCGTACGAGACGCTCGGCGGCCTGGACGTGCTGGTCAACAACGCCGGCATCGGGATGCTGGCCGTCAACCCCCGGTTCATGACGGAGCCGAAGCCTTTTTGGGAGGTTCCGCCTGCGGGCTTTCGCGACGTGCTGGAGACCAAGGCGATCGGTACATTCCTGGTCGCCCGAGCGGTGGTGCCGAGAATGCTGAGCGCGGGTGGAGGACGGGTGGTCACGATTTCGATGAATGAGCAGACGATGACCCGCCGTGGTTTCATCCCCTATGGGCCGTCGGGTGCCGCTGTGGAGGCCATGGCCCGGGTCATGGCCGCCGACCTGGCCGGGTCGCCGGTCTCTGCCAACATCCTGCTGCCCGGCGGAGCGACCGCTACCGGGATGGTTCCCGATGACATAGGAGATGAGCTGCGCGCCAACCTGCTCGACCCGGCGATCATGGGACCGCCGATCGTGTGGCTGGCCTCCCCGGATGCTGCCGACGTCCATGACGAGCGGATCGTCGCCCGCGACTTCGACGACTGGCTGGTGGGGCACGAGCGGCACCAGTGAAGGAGGCGTCCTCGGGCCGCTGGATCGATCAACTGGGGGGAGGTCGGCGAAGTGCGGGTCCGCTGACCGGCGGCGCAATGCCGTTCTCGCGGGCCACGGCGCGCAGGCCCACCCGGTCGTCTGAGCCGGCTTTCAGCCGGATCCCTCTCGAACCTCTCGAGCCGGAGTCTCTTGAGCCGGCGGTGGGAATCGAACCCACGACCTGACGATTACAAGTCGTCTGCGCTACCAACTGCGCCACACCGGCGGGGCCGCCGGGATCTGCCCGGTGCCGATCCCATCCTACGATCGTTTCCTCGGGAGCCGGAACGTGTGTCTTGGGGTCCGCAGCCATGCCGTTGTGGCTTGGAACGGAAACGCTTGCTTCTTCATCCCTCGGTTGGCAGGCTGGCGTGTAGTGGCCAACCCTTCTGAACGCGGTGGACGACCGTCAGGTGACCCGGGCGGGAGGGGTGGCGGAATCCCCGTTGTGCGGGCGCTTCTCGTCCTCATCCTGTTCGTCGTGGTCACGGTGCTCGTGCTCAGTGAGATCCACCCGACGACGACCAAAGCCGCCTCCGAACCGGCATCGGTGTCGACAACGACGACCACACCGTCGAATCACACCCATCACTCGACGACGACCACCACCACGACCACCCCACCCAGCAAGGTGCCGGTCGTGGTGGCCAACGCCTCGGGCATCAACGGGGCCGCCGCCGCCGTCACCGCCCAGCTCAAGCCGGACGGTTGGGCACTCCTGCCGCCGACCAACGCCTCGGCCGAGGTGACCGCATCGCACGTGTATTACGTGGCCGGATTCAAACCGGAAGCTGACGCCATCGCATCTTCCCTGCAACTGCCGGCCACCTCGGTGGGTCCGTACACCACCGCCGCCCCGATCAGCTCCATCGGCACCGCCGATGTGGCCGTGGTCGTCGGTCCGGACCTCGCTGACAAGACCAATCCCTCGTCCACAAGTTGACCGGCGATGCACCGGCGGCGCCCCGCCCCGCCGCTGATCGGTGGCCGTCGCCGGAGGTGCGCCGAGCCTTTGCACCCCTGATCGAAGATCCGGCCCACTCCGCCATCGTGTCCGATTTCGACGGCACGCTGTCACCGATCGTCACCGATCCGGCCGCAGCCCGCGCACTCGACGGCACGGCGGATCTGCTGGCTCTCCTGGCCCGCCGATTCGGTGTCGTGGCCGTGGTCTCGGGCCGGCCGGCCTCGTTTCTCGTGGAGCAATTGGCTCACACAGACCGTGGGCGACCGGTCGACGGGGGTGCCGGCTCGACCGGGGTTGCCCATGGCCTCCGCCTGGTGGGCCTGTACGGTCTCGAGTGGGCGGGCCAGGACGGTGCCATCATCCGCGAGCCCGAGGCCGAGCAGTGGCGTTCGACGGTGGAGGGTGCGGTCCGACGGCTGCGATCGGCGGCCCCTCCAGGAGTGGTGGTCGAGGGCAAGGGGCTGGCGGTCACCGTCCACTGGCGCCAGGCCCCCCAGGCCGAGGAGTGGGCCGCCGGCGCCGTGGCGTCTGAATCGGAGAGGAGTGGGCTCCGGGCCCACCCTGGCCGGATGTCGATCGAGCTCCGGCCGGCGCTGGCCGTCGACAAGGGATCGGTCACCCGGAGCTTGGTCGAGGGGTACTCGGCCGCCTGCTACCTGGGCGACGATCTCGGTGATCTGCCGGCATTCGCCGCCCTGGCCGATCTGACCGCGCGGGCGGGCCTCTCGACGGTATCGGTCGCGGTGGTCGATGCTGAGAGCGATCCCGCAGTGATCGAGGCCGCCGATCTCACGGTGTCCGGTCCCGATGAGGCGCTGGCAGTGCTGGAGTGGCTGGCCGTTTCATGAGCGGCCCGCGCCGACCCCCGGTCAGCGTGCCGCGTCGAGCTGGTCGTCCAGCCAGTCGGCGGGCTTACGGGCGAGGATGAGCTTCTGGAGCTCGCCTGCCCGCTCGGCCCGCTCGTCCTCATCCATGTCGAGCGACCGGGCCAACACCGCCGCGGTTCCCGACACGTCGAACGGGTTGACCTCCAGTGCGGCCGGCCCGAGTTCGTCGAAGGCGCCGGCTTCGCGTGACAGGGCCAACACCCCGTTTCGGGTGTTGATCAGCGGTCCCTCCTTGGCCACCAGATTCAGTCCGTCGCGCACCGGGTTGACCATCAGCACGTCGTAGCGGGAGAGCGCGGCGAGGGACCTCTGATAGTCGTCCTCCACCTCGAGGACGATGGGTGTCCACCCGGGGACCGCCCACTGGCGGTTGATACGGGCCACCGTCGACTCCACCTCGTTCTGGTAGGCGAGATACTCGGGTAGGCCTTGGCGGGTGGGGTAGGCCAGGGCGACGAACACCACCCGTTCGCGGCGGTGCGGCTGGCGCTCGAGCAGCTCCTCGAAGGCCCAGAATCCCCGGAGCAGGTTCTTCGACAACTCCATCCGATCCACGCGGACGATGACCTGCCGATCGGATCCACCGATGAGTTCCTCGATGCGGGCCAACTCGCGGGCCACAGCCGGCTCGGCCGCCGATGCACGCAATTGGTCCGGGTCGGTGGACAGGGGTGAGACGAACGTCGCACCCGGTTCGCTCTCATCCGGACCGAGGAGGGCGAGTCCGCGCCTGTAGGCGGTGGCCCAGCGTTCCGTATGGAAGCCACAGGCGCCGAACCCGGCCATGGCCGTCAGCAGCTCGCTGCCCACGGCGGTCGGCAGCATCCGCAGCACGGATGGGTCGGCAAACGGCGTGTGGCTGAAGTGCGCCGTGCGAAGATCGGGTCTGAGGCGGGTGAGGGCGGAGCCCATCAGGGCCAGGTGATAATCCTGGACCAGTACCCGCCCACCCTCGGGAGCGACCTCGGCGACCGTTCGGGCGAACAGCTCGTTCAGCTCGCGGTACGCCTCCCATGCCGCCATCCACCGGTGGTCGGTCCGCGGCCGGCGGGAGGAGTCGAAGAGGTGGTGATGGCAGAACCACAAGGTCGCATTCGAGACCACGTTGTAGGCCATGCTGAACATCTCCGGATCCGGGTCGACGAGCTCGATCCGGAGCCCCACGTCCTTCATCATCCCCGCCGCGGCGGCAACGTTGTCCGCTTCGCCGAGGGCGCAGGCCACCCAGGTGGCGCCGGTCCCGACCACGATGGGACGGATGGATCCGGCCAACCCACCGCCGGCATGGACGGCGACCGGTCGGCCGTCGTCCAGGCGGAAGGCGAGGGGTCCCCGGTTGGAGACCAGCACGGTATCGGCCAACAGCCTTTCCCCTTCTTGGCGGGAAGCGTCAATGGCCATGCAGGGACGCTACCCGTTGGTTGCTCCTGTCGACCGGACGCCACCCCACTTGACAAGTTAGTGAGTGAGCACTCACAATGGAGCACATGATGGTTCCGAGCCGACAGACTGCCGACGAGCGGCGCACCGCGGTGCTGGCCGCAGCGATCTCCGAGTTCGCCCGGTCCGGCTATGCCGGGACGTCCACCGAAGCCATCGCCAAGAGGGCGGGTATCTCCCAGCCTTATCTGTTCCGGCTGTTCGGGACGAAAAAGGACCTCTTCGTGGCTACTTATGACCTGGTGGGCGGTCGGATCATCCGGGAATTGACCTCGGTCAGTGAGGGCCTCGAAGGCGAAGAGGCGCTCACTGCCATGGGCACCGCCTATGTCGAGCTGATGCAGGATCCGGAGCTGCTCCAGGTCCAGCTGCACGGATTCGCGGCGGCCCCCGGGGATCCGGACATCGCCCGGAGCTGTCGACGTACCTTCGAGGTGTTGGCCGAGGTCGTCTTCGCCCGGACCGGGCTGTCCGACGACGAGCTCCGCCAATTCTTCGCCATGGGAATGCTCATCAATGTGATGGCAGCCATCGACCTCTTGTCCGTCTCCGACCACTGGGCGCAGAATTTGTGTCCGGTGCCAGAAAAAGCCCAGGCCATCAAGGCTGCAACCCAGGCTCTCGAAGCACAGCACCGTGCCGACCGGGCCGCGAACGCGGAGGTCTCCGCATGAACCACTCCCTCTCGACCCCTCTCTTTTTGCCTCGGCTATCTAGTGATCACTCACAAACAAACGGCTGGCGAACCGTCCGCTCGGACCGCCGGACTCGTCGTGGGTGGCCCCGAATCGCCGGACGTCGGCCGACCCAGGCGGCCGGGACGACGGCGGCCGCGCAGCCTTCCCCCGCCGGCACACGGGCGACGGTCAGCGCCACCGGGGGAAGGACGCCCACCGCCACCGGGGGGAGGGAGGCACCGCCGCGGCCGGCCGCGTCCGCCGATGGGACCTCGGTTGGTCGCGGCGCCTTCCGAACCGACACCGGTCCTGATGGCACCGACCGGCAGGGAGCCGATGAGGGGGACACGTCCCGGGCCAGGTCACGGGCCGTGTGGGCCATCGTGGTGACCGGCATGGCGCTCTTCATGTCCGGGCTGGACAATCTGGTGGTTTCAACCGCCTTGCCAGTCATTCGGGTCCATCTCCACGCCGGTCTCTCCGGGTTGGAGTGGACCGTCAACGCCTACACCCTGACGTTCGCCGTCCTCCTGCTGTCGGCGGCCGCGGTCGGTGAGCGCTTTGGCCGCCGCCGGATCTTCGTTCTCGGGATCGCCCTGTTCACCGCCGCCTCGGCGGCGGCCGCCCTGGCCCCGAACATCACCGTCCTGATTGCGGCGCGAGCTGTCCAGGGCGCCGGGGGAGCCATGATCATGCCGTTGTCACTGACATTGCTCAGTGCCGCGGTCGCTCCCGAGCGGCGCAATGCCGCCCTCGGGATCTGGGGCGCCATCGGCGGCGCAGCAGTGGCCATCGGACCCCTGGTGGGC
>JBEKIU010000058.1:0-19863 GCA_050011635.1 Acidimicrobiales bacterium | reverse complement strand
GGCTCACCGGCTTTCCGCAATGACCGGATCTCCGCGCCGGTCGGATGCCAGGTCCCCGTTGCTCGCCGGCCGGCGAATCCTGGTCGTCGGAGCCGGCACCCAACCGAGCGACGACGCCGACCCTCCCCCCGGCAATGGGCGGGCCATCAGTATCCGCTGCGGGGCGGAGGGCGCATCGGTGGCGTGCCTGGACATCAGCGCCCCTGCCGCCGCCGAGACGCTGACGATGGTCGAAGAGGCCGGGGGCAACGGGGTCGTCGTCGAGGCCGACGTGGCCGATGCGGGGGCATGCTCCCGGGCGCTGGCCGAAGCGGTCGAGAGGCTCGGCGGTCTCGACGGGGTGGTGCTGAACGTGGGCATCGGGCGGGGCATGGGCCTGGCCCACACGACGGTCGAGCAGTGGGACCAGACCTTCGCCGTCAACGTCCGCTCCCACTTCCTGATGAGCCAAGCGGCCATGGGACCGCTGTCGCAGGCCGCCGCCGAGGGCGGTCCGGCCGCGGTTGTCTTCGTGTCCTCGGTGGCAGGCCTCAAGCCCGGCTCCCGCATCCCGGCCTACGACTCGTCGAAGGCCGCGTTGGCCGGGCTCTGCCGACAGGTGGCCGCCGAGGGCGCCCGTCGCCAGGTCCGGGCCAACGTGGTCGCCCCCGGCCTCGTCGACACCCCGTTGGGTCGAGCGGCCTCAGCGGGCCGGCCGGCGAGGGCCTCGACCCCGATCCCGCTCGGCCGCATGGGATCGCCCTGGGACGTGGCCAGCGTGGTGGTGTTCCTCCTGTCGGACGAAGCCAGCTACGTGACCGGTCAGGTCCTGGCCGTCGACGGAGGATTGAGCACCCTCATCTGACGGTCCGAGGTGGTCCGAGGTGGTCCGGGGAGGCTCCGGGGCCCGGTCGAGGCCCGGTCGAAGGATTCCCCCGAGCACTGTGCCGGGGCCGCGCTCTCTCGGTGTGCACCCGGTAGCGTGCTACGGGACCGACGACCGCACAGGCGGACACGAGGTGCGATCGTGAACGGTGCCAGGTGCTGTTGCCGACGCGCCACCCGAGGAGCCGACCCATGATCATCCATTCGCGTATCGAAGGTGCCCATCTGGCCGGCAATCTGCTCGGCGACCCCAGCGAGCGGAACCTCTTCGTCTACCTGCCACCGGGCTATGACGACTCCGATCGTCGCTATCCAACCGCGTACCTCCTCCACGCGTTCGGCCAGGACGCTGAGGGGTTGGTGCATCCACCCACAGACGGGCAGCGGTGGTCGCCTCCGCTCGAGGATGTGCTGGACCCGGTGTTCGGTCGCCTGGGCACGGCACCGATGATCGTCGTGATCCCCGATGGTGACACCCGGTACGGCTGCGGCCAGTGGGTGGACTCCCCGGTGACCGGCAACTTCGAGCACTACGTGGTGCACGATGTGGTCGCCCATGTGGACGACACCTACCGGTCGGTGCCGGACCCCAGCGGTCGTGGTGTGCTCGGGTTCTCCTCGGGCGGTTTCGGGGCCTGGAACCTGGCCTCCCGCAATCCGGGTACGTTCGGCGCCCTGGCCATGCTGTCGGGCGACTCGTTCCTGGACATGACGCACAAGACGTTCCTCTACGACTACCTGAGCAGCATCTGGCCGGAGGCACCGAGCGGTCCGGCGGAGGGAAATCCGGCGTCTGCGCTCGTCTACGCCTACTCGGCCGCGTACTCGCCCAACCCGGACAA
The DNA here is from genome assembly GCA_050011635.1 of Acidimicrobiales bacterium. Taxonomy (GTDB): domain Bacteria; phylum Actinomycetota; class Acidimicrobiia; order Acidimicrobiales; family RAAP-2; genus Bog-756. Next base: position 18,157 of record JBEKIU010000058.1, on the reverse strand, counting down.
CCCCCCGTTCTTCGTCGACCTTCCGGTCGCCTATCCGAGCGGTGAGCTGATCCAGGAGGTCTGGGACCGCTGGCTCAGCTTCGATCCGGTCGTGAATTGGCGCGGCCGCCTTGACGACCTCGGCAAGCTGCGAGGAATCCTGTTGGATGCCGGCACCCACGATGAGCATCACCTGGAGTGGGGACACCGGCTCCTGAGCCACCACCTGAACGGGGCCGGCATCGCCCACCGGTGCACCGAGAACCCGGGCAACCACGGTGGGCGGTCGAGAGAGAGGATGCAGATGGCGTTGCAGTGGATGGCCGGGGTGCTGACCCCGGACGACTGATCGATGGACTAGCTGTCGTCCCGGGGGTTCGTGCCCTTGCGGGCGAAGAGCCAGTAGACGAGCGAGTTGCCCATCTGTACCGCACTGGCCACACGCCACACCCACTTCGGGCCGCGGATCTGGTCCGGTTGGCGACGCCCGATATCCCGCCAGGTGAGTGCGGCCACGACGATATGTGCGGCAATGAGCCCAGCGAGGAGTCTCGGGTCGAGCTTGCGTCGGGCCACGATCCAAGTGTGCCACGGAGAGCTCCTCTGCTTTCACCCCCGAGTCCCCTCTCAGGGTCCGGGCGGACGCCCGATCGGTCGTGGCCTTGGCCGGGTCCTCCTCGAGGAAGGTCCCCTAGAGTCTGAGTACCTGCCCAACGCCGACGCACCAGGAGGTCCTTGGATGAACGCGACCAAACCGGTCGTCGCCCTCTTCGACGTGGATGAGACGCTGGTCCACACCGGGGGCTCGGGAGCCAGAAGTTGGAAGGCCGCCTTCGAGAAGCTCTACGGGATACCCGCAGACATCGGGCAGCACAGCTCCGCCGGGGAGACCGACCCTCAGGTGGCGAGGGCCACCTTCGAGGCCGTCATGGGCCGCGAGCCCAGCGACAACGAGCTCGATCAGCTGTACGTCAACTACCTGCTGCACCTGGCACAAGACATCCTCGTCTCGGAGCAGTATCGAATGCTGCCTGGGGCAGAGCAGTGTCTGACCACGCTCGGTGAGGCCGGAGTCCTGTTGGGTTTGGTGTCCGGCGCCATGGAGGGCGCGGCACGGACCAAGCTCATTCCAGCCAATCTCAACCGCTTCTTCATCTTCGGGACCTATGGCTCGGACTCACCCGACCGGGCCGAGCTGACCGGAATCGGCATCGAGAAAGCATCGCGGCTGCACGCCCGGCTCGTGCCCTCACAGGTGTTCGTCGTGGGAGACACCCCGCACGACATCGAGGCGGCAAGAGCGGCGGGGGCCGTCTCTGTCGGCGTTGCCAGCGGCCACTATTCGGTTGACGACCTGACCAAGGCCGGCGCCGACCACGTCCTCGCCTCACTGGCGGAGACATTTCCCGGACTGTGATCGGCCCTGGCATCGTTCGCACGCGGCCGGCGCCGGGTCATGGCAACCCTCGCCCGGCCTGAGCATCCAGCACCGAGGTTGCCACTCTCCGGATGCAGTCCCGCTCGGCCACCGGAATGTTCCCTACCAGCGCTTCGATCTCCGTCGTGATCATCGCGGCGAGTTCACCGCCCACTTCCATGCCCCTCGAGGTGGCGCTCACGATCGTCACCCGGGCATCTTGCCGCGATGTAGAGCGCTCGACGAGTCCCCGCCGTGCGGCGCGGTCAACGAGTCCGGTGACGGACGAACGGTCGAGCCGAAGGTGATCGGCGATGGCGGTCATCGGCGGTGTGCGATCCCTGAGTATCCCGAGCAAGCGGAGCTGGGTCACGGAGAGGTCGCAGGCAGCCGAGGCCCGGGTCAGGACGTCTTGAACGGCAAAGCTGAGCTGCACCAGGGAGTCCACAAGTTCTGACGTCCGGGCAGCGTTGGGTTTGGCGGCCATGGCGCCATCGTAGCTGGATTAGTTGGTGTCACCAAGTATATGGTTGGGGACACAAAGTAAATGGCGACCTTGCACCTTCCCGAAGGGACGATCCCATGCATGCTGCCGTTGTCCGCCGCTTCGACCATCCACCCCGCTACGAAGAGTTCGCTTCGCCCATCGCGTCTGGCGACCACGAAGAAGTGATCGACGTCCTGGCGTCCGGGCTGCATCCACGTGTCCGCTCACAGGCGAATGGATCTCATTACACCTCCACCGACCAGCTGCCGCTCATTCCTGGAATCGACGGCGTCGGACGCCACTCCGATGGATCGCTGGTGTATTTCATTCTCCCGGACACCCCGTATGGGGCGATGGCCGAGCACACCGTCATCGACCCACGCCGCAGCATCCCGCTTCCCTCCGGTGCGGACCCGGTCCTCCTGGCCGCGGCGATGAATCCCGGTCTGTCCTCGTGGGTTGCTCTGCAGCAGCGGGTTACGTTCACGACTGGACAGTCGGTGCTGATACTGGGTGCCACCGGTTCGGCCGGTCAGCTTGCCGTCCAGATCGCAAAGCACCTCGGAGCCGGCGAAGTCGTGGCCGCTGGACGGGGAGCGGACAAGCTCGCGGTACTGGGGGGACTCGGTGCTGACCACACCATCGACCTCGCCGCTGATCCCGAGTCGGTGGCACAGGATCTGACGGCAAAGGCCGCCGATGTCGACGTGGTCCTCGACTACCTCTGGGGCAAGCCGGCCGAATCAGCGATCATGCCGTTGCTGGTGGGACGCCGTGATCGGACCAGACTGATCTCCTGGGTCCAGATCGGCGCAGTCGCCGGGGCCGGCATCAACCTTCCGTCGGTCGCGCTGCGCCAGGCCAACATTCATTTTCTGGGCAGCGGACAAGGGTCGGTGAGTACCGCCGGAATCCTCTCCGTGCTTCCACCGCTGGCCGAAGAGATCGACAGGGGGACATTCTCGATCGATGCCGTTGCCAGACCGTTGGCCGATGTGGAGTCGATCTGGAGTGCTCCGACGGCGGGGGCAACAGAACGAACGGTGCTGACACCTCAACGCTGAAGCAGGCGACCTGGCTTCCGCTGGATCCCGCTCGACAGCCAGCCCCGCCTCCGTGCATGCTCCCTCATTCGGGACCGGGAGGACCGACCATGCAGAACTCGTTTCCTTCCGGGTCGGACATGACGAGGACGGTGCCCACGTCGTAGCGGTGCATCTCGCCGGTGGCGCGCCCGCCGAGCTCCCGGACAAGGGTGAGGGCGGCGTCGAGGTCGTCCACCCAGATGTCCAGATGGATGCGGGTCTTGCCCGCCTTCTCCTCGGGGACGGGCTGAAACGTGATGACCGGCCCACCGGCCACGGTCGGCCCGATCCTGAACCACCCGGGAAGACCGGTGCCCCGAGCCGGAGCACCGAACGAACGGCTCCAAAATCCAGCCACCCCCGATGGATCGACACAGTCCACGGTGACTGCCGCCCACGCTGCTCCGGTCGCGACCATGGGCCCGGGGTACTCGGTGCCCGGCCGCGGCCCTCCGGCTGACCCGCACGTTCCGCCGTGCGACGTATCAGGAAGAGCCGGGCGCCAGCGCTGACGGATGCTTGGGCTGGTAGAGGCCCAGCCGGCCGCCACCGGGAAGATCGATCTTCGTCACCGAACCCCACCTCGCCTCTTCCACCTCCGAGCACCGGACGCCCTTGGCCAGGAGAGCCGCCATCTCGGCGCCGAGGTCGTCGCACATGAGGTACAACTCGTGTCCACCATCCTGGTCGGCGGGATGGACGGCCAACTCCGCCGGGGGCAGCGTAAAGATCAGCCAATCATGGCCGGCATCGACCGACGGGTAGCCGAGCACATCTCGGAAGAACGCCCGATCGGCCGAGGCGTCCTTGCTGTAGACGATCACGTGGGCACCGAAGATCATGGTTCAACTCCTCAAGCTGGGGATGTTGGCTCGCCGATCCTGCCACGGGGTGACGATCGGCCGGTGACCGAGCGACGACCTATGCGTACGTTCGCACCAGGGCCAGGACATCGCCGGTATCCGGACCTTCTCCGCCCAGCGCGGTGGCAGCCGGGTCGACGCGCCTGGCGGCGACGGCACAGAGGTCGACCGCGGGCCCTCGGATGGTCGTGACCGCGGGCTCATCGGGCAGGAACTCCCACGCTTCGCCGGACGGTCCGACGAGGCGGAAGGCCACTGGACCGCTCATGGTGAGGCCCGACAAGGCGAAGGCGTACGGCAGCGTTCGCCAGGCCAGCCGGGCGATCAGTCGGAGCCGGTCGGTGGGCTCGAGGTCGACTCCCAACGCCTCAGCGATGTCTCCGGTGTGGATCCAGGTCTCAGCGAGCCGGGTGGTGGCCAGGGTCCGAGCCGAGAGGTCTCCTGCGACCCACGGGACGCGGCTGGAAAGATCCATGTCGCTCAGGATCGCCACCAGGCTGCCTGCTGCCGTGGTCCATCGATCCGACACGACCTCGAAGGGGACCCCCCGCTCCCGGTCGACCATCGCGGCCACGCTCTCGTCGACAGAAGCTCCTCCCCCCCAGCCCCCTGTGCTGTCCGGAGGGGCGGCGGTGATCCGGCCCGTCAGGCTGGCCACAGCCATCTCGTCCGACTGCGCGAGATGGAGCAAGACATCGGCCACCGACCACCCGACACATCGGGTGGCTGCTTCCGATTCCGCCTCGGTCAGGCCGGCCACCAGTGAAGCGGTTTCGGCATGTTGCTCGGCCAGCGCCTGAACGACGGGGTCCACGGCGACGAGCATAGAGGGGCCTCGGAAATGAGGCCGCCTGCCGTCACTCGCCGTATGGCGGGGGCCCCGGCCCACCTTCGGCCCCGGCCCGATCGCCGGCAGGCTCACGATTCTCAGCGGCGGCCGGAGGCCGTGCCGCCGACGCCGTCTTGGGGGCCGGCCCGAGATCGTGCGGAACCCTGAAGGACAGTGGCGCCCGTCACCTCGACTCGCTAAGGTGCCCACGTATCCGGCTGGTGGCGGCCGGATGGAGACACGGATTCGGAGGCGGAGCGTGACGATTGCTGAACAAGTAGCCGACGGCGGGAAGAGCAAAGAGGCAAAAAGGGCGGGGAGGTCCGGGCTTCACCGGTATTCCACGTCGATGCTCGTCGTTGCCCTCCTCCTGTTGCCCATCGGCCTCATCGGAGGCGCCTCGGCTGCATCGGCGACCTCACCCTCGTCGGTGACCTGCGCCGGTACCTCGGCCAAGCCCGATCCCCTTCCCGGCGGGACCTACACGTCGGTATCGGTCACCGGTGCCTGCGAGGTCAACGATGGCCAGGTGGTGGTCACCGGCAACGTCACCGTGCAGTCCGGTGCCGCCCTGGTGGCCGCATTCGCCAACGACGACATCGGAGGTTCGGGGACTTCGGGACTCACCGTGGACGGGAACATCGACGTGGACACCGGGGCGACACTCATCCTCGGCTGCGAAGCGTCTGCCTTCGCCTGTGCCGACGACCCCAACCAGAAGAATCCAACGCTTAACTCTCCAGCCACCGTCAAGGGCAGTCTGATCGCCACCGCTCCCCTGGGCGTCGTCGTCCACCTAACGACAATCGGCGGGGACGCGACCCAATCCGGCGGCGGCGGCGGGGTCAACTGCACCCCGTCGGGGATCTTCGCCAAATTCGGGTCTCCCCCATACAGCGACTACGAGGACAATACCGTCGGCGGAAACCTCCGCATGACGGGACTCAACACCTGCTGGAACGGCGCGCTTCGCAACAAAGTGGGCGGGAGTGCCACGTTCGCCGACAACACCATGGCCGACCCCGACGCCAGCGAGATGATGACCAACCAGGTGGCCGGGAACCTGCTGTGCTCGGGCAACTCGCCTGCCAACCAGTACGGGGACTCCGAAGGATCTCCCAACGTGGTCGGAGGCTATGCCACCGGTCAGTGCGCATTCAGCGTCGAGCAGCCGAACCCGGCCCCCGTACCCGGGAAGGGCGGGAATCCCGCAGGGCCGCTCGGCCCCATCTCGGTGCCCAGCACCACGCCGCAGGGGTACTGGCTGACCGCCGGTGACGGCGGGGTGTTCAGCTTCGGGGTGCCGTTCCTCGGGTCCCAGTCAGGCGTCGTGAGCCAGGGCGTCGTGGGCGTGGCGGCTGTGCCCGGTGGGAGCAGCTACAACCTCGCCGGAGCCAGTGGTGCCGTGTACGGACACGGTACCCATGCTTCTGACTGCACCGGGCTGAACGCCGTACTCAATGCACCGGTCGTCGGCGTGGCTGCCGCGCCGGGCGGCAACGGCTGCTGGCTGGCCGCGGCCGACGGCGGGGTCTTCGCCTTCGGGTCCAACGCACCTTTCTTCGGATCGGCCGGAGGCATCTCCCTCAACCAGCCGGTGGTCGGGATCGCAGCCACTCCGAACAACGACGGCTACGACCTGGTGGCCGCCGACGGTGGTGTGTTCTCCTACGGCCCGGGAGCCGTGTTCCACGGTTCGATGGGCGGCCAGCACCTCAACCAACCCATCGTCGGCATCGCAGTGGATCCGTCGACCGGGGGCTACTGGTTGGTGGCCAAGGACGGTGGCGTCTTCAGCTTCGATGCCCCGTTCCTGGGTTCGATGGGAGGCACCCCGCTCAATGCGCCGGTCGTCGGCATCGCGGCCGCGCCCACCGGTGACGGCTACTACCTGGTGGCGGCCGATGGCGGAATCTTCGCCTTCGGGACGGGAGTCACCTTCCAGGGGTCGACCGGAGGTCTCAAGCTCAACGAGCCGGTCGTCGGGATGTCGCTCGGCTGAACCGGCCCGATCCGGCCTGCGCCGGCCTGCGCCCAACCCGGCTTTCGATGATGTGGTCCGCCTCGGGGCGGAGCTTCGCGTCGGCTCGTCGCCGATACGTGAGCGAGAGGAGGAGACGTCGTACCGCCGGAGCCCCGGCTGGAACGTCCTGACGCGCGCTAGCTCTTCACCTCGACCTCGGCACGAACGAATACCTCGAGGAGGTGCTCTGCCCGACAGTTGATCGGAGCCCACACAAACAGTTCAGAGTTGGTCAAGTTGCCCAGCAGAACGTGTTGGTCTGTGGATCGCTCCAAGAGCTCAGCATGGAGGTCGAGGGCGCCTCCACCCAATGACGATCGATGCTCGAGTCGAACCCACTCGAATTCGCTCCACAGATACTGCACCGTTTCGAGGAGGTCGCCACCCGTCACGAAGAAGTTCACGTAGTCCGACGTGGCCACCGCACGCTCGTCAACGTGGAACTCTCCTTCGGTCACCGTCGTCAGCAGGCCCTCGATCCAGCCCGCCGAGGTGAGAAGGTGCCGCACCCTGCCTCGATCTGTCTCCCGGTTCGGCACGACCAAACTTTACCGAGGCTGGCCCATTTTTACGGGTCATTGCTCTCGGGTCATTGCCGTCGGACCGCGGCGCAGATGGCGAGGAGCCCCGGCTCGGGAGTCGAGCGGTGCATCGGCTCAGACGGGGTCAAGCTGTGGCAATCCGCACCGCGGTGACCACCACGGCGGTGTACTGCATCGTGAAGCCACCCCCGACCGCGTCGATTGCCGCGCCGATGCCCGCCAGCAACTCGGCCAATGTGGCCGGCGGGAACTGACCGTGCCCGCCGGAGGTAGGAACCACTTCCAGCCATTCGTCGCGGGTGTAGGAGCGGTCCCAGTCGAATCGCCACTCCTCTGGGTCGCTGAACCCGCCGGCGCGGGAGATCCCGTCCGCCGCCTTGGTGAAAAAGGCCGAGTAGGCATCCAGGCCCGGCATCGTCCCGCCGGCGAAGGGCGAGTCGGGAAGCACCCGGCCATAGACGGCGGAGAAAGCGTCCCCGAGGTCGGAAGGTGGCTTGAACACGTACCAGAACACGGCCAGCCGCCCGCCGGCGCGCAGTACCTGTGCCGCTTTGGCTGCGCCCACGACCGGATCCACCCAGTGCCACGCCTGGCCGGCGACGACGGCGTCGAATGTCCGGCCGGCGCTGGTCCAGGCCTCGAACGTGGCCACATCGACCTGGAGCCCCTTCCGTCGGGCGAAGTCAGCCATCCGTGCATCGGGATCGACCCCGAGCACGTGGCACCCGGCGGCCTGGAACTGCCGGGCGGCTATGCCGGTGCCGCATCCGACGTCGAGGATGTCGGGGCCGGGGCTGGCGACGACGATTCTCTCGACCATCGCGTCCGGGTAACGGGGTCGAGCCCGGTCGTAGCGCTCGGCGTCCGAGCCGAATGACTCCGCCACGTCTCGAGCCTGATGGGCCTCGTGGGGTTCGGGTCCGGACGGACGCTCTGTCGACACCGGCCCCCATCGTACGAGAGCGACGACAACAACGGCGTAGCTCCCCATGGTCAGGGTACAAAGTCACTTTTGACCGAGTCAGGCGTGGCGCAGGGCTCACGCCCACGGGAAGTGGGACGTTCGGCCCTATCCGCAAACCTGCTCCCTACCGCACGATGGGATGAGTGCCCGACGCTGGGCGACATCCAACGCATAAAGGGAGCAAGTTATGAAGCGAAAGCTATTCGACGTGCTGGCCAGCTTCATCGGCTTGGCCATGGTCATCGTTCTGGTCGTGGCCGGTGGCCTACTCATGTGGGGCTACAGCTTTGCCAACTCGAACGTGCACAACCAACTGGCCCAACAGGGGATCACCTTCCCGACGCAGGCGGCATTTGCCCAAGCGAAAGTCGGCACCGAGATCGAGCCGGTCATGATCCCGTTCATCGAGAAGTACGCCGGCCAACCGCTGACCACCGGCCAGCAGGCTGAGGCGTATGCCGACCACTTCATCGCCTACCACCTCCAGGAGATCGGCGGGGGCTTGACCTACGCCCAACTCTCGTCCAAGGCCCTGTCGCTGCCCAAGGGATCGCCGGCGTATACGGCCGCCGAGGCCAAGGCCCAGACGGTGTTCCAGGGCACGACGCTACGCGGACTGCTCCTCGAGGCCTACGCCTTCTGGATGTTCGGTCAGATCGCTCTGATCGCCGGGATCGCGGCGTTTGCACTGGCCTTCTTGATGGCCCTGCTGGTGACCCTCGGCTTCTGGCACGCCCGCAGGACCAAGGACAGCGATGAGCTGCAGGTGCATACGGCGCCGACAACGCCGACGGACGGCAAGGTGCTCGTCGGAGTCTGAGCCACCGCTGCACCGCAGCACCAGTACCACCACCAGATGCCCGGTCCGCTGATCAGCGGACCGGGCATCTGCTCGCCATGAGCCGTCTGCCGGTGTTGCCGCCCGATCGACCGCGTCGGGGTCGACCGGGTCGGGGCAGAACGGTCACGGGGCGGGCCGGGGCGGGGCAGTTCGTCAATTTTGGCGATGATGCATGGTCTGTCGTCCACTAGCGTCCGCGAGGCATGCTCCGACGCGCGGTGGAGCATGCCTCGGGTGGTCGTCGACAGGTGGAGGTCGTACATGGGCGAACAACGGAACAGGCCGAAGGTCCGCCTCACGGTGACCGTGGCAGTACTGGCAGCATCAGTTTTCGGATCCGGCCTGTCTCTCGCCTTGCCGGCAGCCCTGCTCGGATCGGTCACCGCCGGAGCCGATACACCCGCCGACCCCATTGCCTACGTCACCGGCCCGGGTCCCAATACGATCACCCCGATCGACACGGCGACCGGTACGACGGAGCCCTCGTTCGGGTTCTTCAACGCCGAGCCGGGTGATATCGCAATCACCCCCAACGGTGCCACCGCATACGTCAGTGCCGTCTCTGGTGGCGTGTCGCCGATCGATCTGGCCACGGATACCGTGGGCAGCTCGATCGCGGCAGGAACCAACGTCGCCATCACCCCGAACGGGACGACCGTCTATACGGCCGACGCAGGCGACACGGTCACCCCGATCGACACGGCAACCAACACCCCGGGGACACCGATCACTGTCGGGAACGGCCCCGATGCCATTGCCATCACCCCCGACGGAACCACGGCCTATGTGGCCAACTCTACAGACGGCACGGTGACCCCGATCAACACGGCCTCCGACACGGCGGGGACACCCATCACCGTGGGGAGTGATCCCGACGCCATCGCCATCACCCCCGACGGCTCCACCGCCTATGTGACCAACAACGGAGACGACACGGTCACGCCCATCGACACGGCCTCCAACACGGCGGGCACCCCGATCTCCGTCGGGAGTGAGCCCGACGCCATCGCCATCACCCCCGATGGGACCACGGCCTACGTGGCCAATTACGGGGGCGACACTGTGACCCCCATCACCATCGCCAGCAACACGGCTGGGACCCCGATCTCCGTCGGGAGTGAGCCCAAGGCCGAGTCCGTCACCCCGGACGGGTCCACCGTCGAGGTGGTCAATTTCGGTGACGACACGGTCACCCCGATCAGCACGTCCTCCAACACGGCGGGGACTCCGATCGGCGCCGGCATCGACCCGTGGGGCATCGCCATCACACCCGACCAGGCTCCCATCGCCGCACTGTCGGTCATCCCGAGTGCCGCGGGTGGGCCCACGACCTTCGACGCCTCGGAGTCGGTGGCCCCATCGTCGCCCATCGTCAACTATGCCTGGAACTTCGGTGACGGCAGCAGCACCACCAACACGTCCACGCCGACCACCACCCACATCTACGCGGCACCGGGTCCCTACCAGGCCACGGTGACCGAGACGGACGCGGCGGGGACCTCGACCGCCCAGGTCTTCACCGGGCAGACGATGAGCAACAACGGTGACAGCCGGGCCGTGACCTCGGCCACGTTCACCGTTCTCAGCGGAGTGGGGTCGATCTACTCCTGTGACGTGTCCGGGTTCGGGACCACCAAGATCTCCGTGGTGGTGAACGAGTCACCCGCGCCGCCGTCGAGCATCGATGCCGGGGGGACCTTCTCGACCGACCCCACCGCCCAGCTCGCCGTCCCGGCGTCGGTCATCGACCACTTCATCGGCGTCGGTGCCACCTCTCTCACGATCGCCTCGCAGACCACCACCTTGGACGGTCGCTCGTCGGTCGGGGGCACGCTGAGCGGTGCGGTCAGCCCCAACACCGAATCGGCGTCGGCCACCGACCTCCCCCAGAGCGACTCCTCGCTGGTGCCGGGACTCCCCTTCATCTACCAGACGGCCTACAATCCGGTGACCTGGCAGACCGGACCCGGCACGGGACCCGTCTCCTTCGTACCCGGGGACGTCGACGCCGAGATCACCTTCGTCATCAACGGGACGCCCACCTCCGAGTCGGTCGCCTGCACCCCCCCGCCCGGGGTGGGCGCCCTCGGCTCGACCACGGTGAAGCCGCCGCCGGCCAGCCCCACCCTCCAGGTGGCCTCGGCCACCCCAGCACTCCAGAACCAGGTCAGCCCGGGCACGGACGGCGGATGGGGGGTGACCATCGCCAACACCTCCAAGGCCACGGTCACCGGGGTATCGGCCAGTGTGAGCGTCTCCGACCTGGCCCACCCGCTCACCTACGACCTGGCGGCCATGTCGGCCTCGGGGACGAGCTGTACCGGCGCCGGGGCGGGCAAGGTGACCTGCTCGGTCGGCAGTCTGGCCGCCGGGGCCTCGGACACCCTCAACCTGCTGGTCCTCACCAACGGCCTCCTCCAGGGGACCACCATCACCGGCGCAGCCTCGGTCAGATCGACCAACGCCGGGTCCGATGGCACCACCCTCGGGGGTTTGGGGGTGGTGGTGATCGAGGCCGGGAACGGGACCAAAGTGGTGGCCGCGCCGGGCATCGCCGTGGCCAGCACCAAGTCCAAGCTGTCCGCCTCCAAGGCCTCGGTCACCCTCACCCTGCCCAAAGCGAAGATCAAGGTGACCAAGAAGGCGGTCACCAGGGCCGAGGCGTTGGCCCTGGCGGTGTCGCGGGCGACCGGCACCACCCTCGTCATCCCACCGCCGGTGGCCGTGACGCTCGAGTCACTCGCCCCGTCAGCCGAGCCGGCGCTGTGCCCGCCGACCGGGAACCTCAAGTGCGAGGGCAACATCATTCAGGTGGTGGGGAACTTCTCGGCCTATACCAACAAGGCAGATCCGATCGTGGCCGTGGTCAAGTTCTTCTACGGCACGAAGGTCCCGACCGGCACAGTCTACTTCTTGAAGCCCAACGGCAAGACCGTGGACAAGCTGTCGGCGTGCAAGAAGACGGCCAGCGGCTACGACGCCCCGTGCCTGGCCACTCCCGAGAAGGACCTCGGGACCACAGGAAACAAGTACGCCCAGGACACCGTCTACTTCACCGGGAACGACCCGGCCATGGGACGTCGCTGAGAGAGTCGCCCCGGAAGGGATCCGTCGGTGAGGTGCGCACTGCCCGGCGTCCAAAGGCTCAGCGGCTCAACCAGATCTGGGTGGGCCAGATGGCTCCGGTGATCATCCCGTATGCCGGCTTCCCCGCGGGCGTGGTCGGGTTGTTCCAGTTCTGCACCTTGGGCTGGGCACCGATGGACCAAACGGCTCGGGCGGTCCAGATGTAGGGGATGTCTGCGCCCATCAACCTGCCGACCTCCTGGTAGGCCTCGACCCCTTCGGAGGGGACCGAGGAGTGGCGTCCCTTGAGCAGTGCCGCCTCCATCCTGGGGTCGGTGTTGCGGGCCATGTTGACGGCAAAGCCCGATTGACCGGCGTTGGTAGGGCTCCAGAAGATGTAGTTGAGGTCGGGGTGCACCGCCCCGAATTGCCGCCAGAGCTGGGCTTCGAACGTGCCCAGCACGGCGGTGCTGATGATATCGGCCTGCTGGACCGTGCTCAGGTTGACCTGCATCCCCGCCCCTTGCAGCTGCGCTTGAAAGTACTCGGCGTCCCTGGTGGCGCTGGGGTCGGGCGTGTGGTTGAGGGTGATGGTCACGGGCCGGCCGGTCTCGCGCCGGACCTCCTCGATCAACTGCTTGGCCTTGGCCGGATCAGGTGCGGGGTAGCCGGTCGGGGCCGAGTAGGGCGAACCGTCCCCGAACGGCCCGCTGGAGGGCGGGCAGATGCCGTGCTCGATGACCGTCGAGTACTCGGCCGAGCTGACCGCCATGGCCGCCGCCTGGCGCACCTTGGGGTTGTCGAAGGGCGGCTTGGACAGGTTGAGGAGGAGGCAGAGCATGTCCGGCTCCCCAGCGACGCGGACGGAGTCGTCGGTGTAGCCGACCGAGCTGTCCGAGCGGAGGCTGCCGGTCACCTCCGAGATGGAGGTGTGCATGACGTCCACCCCTCCCGACTGGAGGCTGGCCAGCAGTTGCTCGGCGTCGGGGATGGGCTTGAAGGTGATGCTGTCGAGATACGGGAGGTTGGGGCGCCAGTAGTGCGGATTCCGGGTGGCGGTGAAGTGATCGTTGGGATTCCACGCGTCGAACACGAACGGCCCGGTGCCGACCGGGTTGGTCTGGCTGCCGGACTTCAACCAGTTGGGCTCGGCGATGAAGGAGATCTGGCCGCCGATGCCTCCGGCCAGGTAGAAGTCGAAGGGGACCCACGGCGACTTCATGGTGACGGTGACGACGAGCGGGCTCGGGACCGACACATCGGCGATGGTGGTCAAGGCCGGACCGGTCAGGGCGGAGGCCTGTTGGAGGGCGAAGTTCTCGGCCACCGCGGGGCCGTCACACGGGGCTCCGTTGTGGAAGACCAGGTTGGGGCGCATCGTGATCGTCCACACCGTGGACTCGGGGTTGGGGGTGATCGACTGGGCCAGGTAGGGCTGGACGCTGCCGTCGGCCGCGATGATGGCCAGGGGGTCGAAGACCGTACGGGCGTAGAGGATCCCGGTGGTGTCGAACGTGCCCTGGGTGGTACTGAACCCCTTCTCCTCGGCTTCGGTGCCGAAGATGAGCGCGCCACCTCTGTCAGGGGTGGCGGTGCTGATGCCATTCGGGTGACCGCTGGTCCCAGCGGCACCCGAGCTCGACCCGGCGACGGAACTACACGCGTCGAGGATGCCCCCGGTAGCGCCCATGGCCGCGATGCCGACCCCGGCAGCGGCCCCCCGGGCCAGGAACGAGCGGCGGTCGATTCGATCAGGCATGCTCCACTGTTTCCGTTGGGGACGGGGACGAATCCGGCCCGCGGGTCCTCGTCACTGACAATCTCTTCTCAACTCCGGGCGAACAGACCGTCTCGGTGCGGGAGTCGATGGTCTGCCACACTCCAACTATCGGCCCGGATGAGCGTCGCCTGAAGTGCTGCGTCACCGATCAAGGTCGGACGAGCTCAGGGAGACCCGTTCCACTGCAGGGTGATGAGGTGCAGTGCGCTGCCCAGCACAGTCGATGTGCTTTCCTCGAGAGCGGCGAGACCCGAGGCGATCTCGGAATCTGTGAGCGCCGAAAGCAACGTGTCCGCATGTCGCATGGCCTCGATCCAAGTCCGGATCGCGGCGATCGGCCGGACTTCCCCCACCACTTCGTCAATCCCCACCAATTCGAACCCCGCGTCCTCGAACAGCTCGACGATTTCAGGGGCCGTTGGGAAGCGTCCCACCGCACGTCCTGCACCCGGAAAGAATCCCAACCAGCCCACCCGGCTCAGACCGGCGAAGAAGCCTCGCAGATAGACCCGGCCACTAGGGACCAGGAGCCGGGCGACCTCCGCCGCACACGCTGATCGATTCTCGACATGGTGGATGACCGTCGACAGCCATGCAGCGTCGAAAGAACCCGAGTCGAGAGGCACCTGCTCGGCCCGGCCAACCACCTGGACTGCGTTGTCGGGCAATCCCGCCTGGACCGCAACGCTCAGCATCGACCACGATGGGTCCACTCCGACGACAGTTGATGCGCCCCACACCGACCAGGCCCGAACGAAGATCCCCGTTCCGGAGCCGAGGTCGACGACTCGAAGATCGTCAGTCTCCGGTAGGCGTACGACCTGCCGCCAGTCGTCGACCTGAGCGACCGGATCCCGCCCGGCCTGGTAGGTCGGGGCCACGCCCTCGTAGCGCACGCTGTCCACGTCACCGATACTGGCATGCCGATCGCGTACTGGGATGCCGATCTCGCTGGAGGTCGAGCCGAGGCCACCGATAAGCACCGTGTCCCTCTCCCGCCGACCCTGGGCGGAGGGGAGGTCGGTTCTGTGACGGCCGGCTCCACCCCCTGTGATCGTGGACGAATAGGATCACCCGGGGAGAGGAGCGCCATGGAATTCACCCGATTGAACGAATCCGACGAGTACCGACGCCAGCGTGAGGAGCTGCGGATCGCCGAGCTCGAACTGATGGATCACGTCGAACGGGTGGCGGCCCTTCGAAGAGGCCTCCCGGCCGAAACTGCGGTCGACGACTATGAGCTGATCGATGTCTCCGACGACGAGGGAGTCCGGCTGTCCCGACTCTTCAGCGCTCCTGATCGAGCTCTCGTTGTGTACCACCTCATGTACGGCAAGTCTCAGACGGATCCCTGCCCGCTTTGCACGATGTGGATCGACGGGTACAACGCCATCGCGTCGCACCTCTCGCAGAACATCGACTTTGTCGTCGTCGCGGCTGCCGATCCCGCTGCCCTCAGGGCTCATGCCGCTGTGCGCGGCTGGGAGAATCTTCGACTGCTCAGCGCGGGCGATACGTCCTTCAAGTACGACCTCGGCAGTGAAGAAGCCGATGGCGCCCAAACAG
Source organism: Acidimicrobiales bacterium (assembly GCA_050011635.1). GTDB lineage: Bacteria > Actinomycetota > Acidimicrobiia > Acidimicrobiales > RAAP-2 > Bog-756. The sequence goes on along the minus strand of JBEKIU010000058.1, from coordinate 2,715 downwards.
AGTGGGTCTCTGTCTTCTCCCTCGGCGGCGACGGCACCGTGGTTCACCGGTACTCCAAAGGCGCGCAACTGGCCGACGACCGACGCGAGCGCGGCATTGACCTGCTGAGCCCGGTGTGGCACTTCCTCGACATCACGCCCACGGGCAGGGGTGACTGGTACCCCTCCTTGAGCTACTAGTCCCTCCCCCAACCACGTCGCTGGGCCAAGCGGCCCAACCGACGACAGCATGAGGCGCCCCTGACCAGTTTCACGCCCCGACCATGGCGAGGCCCGGCCTGCGATACGTGACTCAGGCAGCTGCGTTGACCCCAGCGGCCACCGGTCGGAGGCCCGGATCATCCGTCGGCGCCGTGTGGAGTCGCCGCGATGTGCGCGCCGTGGTGGAGATTACCGGGGGGTAATTTCGCTGGATCGAGAGAGCCTGGCGGATGTGGAGCCGGGGAGATGACCAACGGCTCGATGGCGCCCCGAGGGCCAATCCGAAGCCGCGGCCCTGGTCGCCAGCCGAGCCGGATCTCGATGGCCTGGCTCTGGGCCCGCACCGGGGTTTACTCCGAAGGGAGGTGTTGCTATTAATGGAGGGTAGGGGTCAGACCCTTTTGAGCGAGGTTCCGCCACCCCGCTCGGGTGTGTCTCCATTACCGGGCCGGTCGAGTCGGGTTCCGCCTCCCGGCTCCCGGCCCGGCACCTCCGCTGGGTTCCGGACCCGGGCGGCGATCGGCCGTTCAGGGGTCAGACGGGGATCCAGGCCGCCGATCCCCTTGCCCCGTGGCCGGGAATCGTCGGTTGAAGAGGGGCCGCAGATTCCGTCGGGCTGCCAGGTCGCAGGAGACATCGGCCGGGGAAGTCTGCGGGAACTCGGTTCCAGAAGGGCCCGCATGAACCGAGTTCCGCAGACCTGCCTGCTCCCAACCTCCTCTCCCTCTGCTTCTGAGATCGGTCAGGTCACGGTGAGCGTGAACGTCTGCTTGACACTGCCTCCGCTGTTGGTCGCGGTCACGGTGAGCGTGTACGTACCGGCTGTCTTCGGCGTACCGCTCAGGGTGACCATCCCATTCGACGAACTCGACCAGGTGAGGCCCGACACCGTTCCGGTGTGCGTGATGGTCGGTATCGGATAGCCGGTAGCGGCGAAGACGAAACTGAACGCGGTGCCGTGAGTGGCCGTGGCCGACGATTTGCTCGTGATCGCGGGGGTCTGGGACACCGTCAACTTGAAGGCCTGGGTCGCGGTTCCCCCGGAGCTGGTGGCGGTGATGGTGATGGCATAGATGCCGCCGGTCCCCGCGTCCGGGGTCCCGGAGATGGTCGCCGTCCCGTTGCCGTTGTCGGTGAAGGTGAGCCCCGCCGGCAGGCTGCCGCCTTCGGAGAGGGCAGGCACCGGCGATCCACTGGTCCTGACGGTGAAGCCGAAGGTGGAGCCCACCGTGGCGGTCTGTGATGCCGCAGTGGTGATCGTCGGCGCACCGGTGACGGTGAGGACGAACGACTGGGTCGTCGCTCCCGCCGAGTTGGTGGCGGTGATGGTGATCGGGAAGACACCGGTGGTGTTGGCCGGCCCGGTGATATCGGCCGTGCCGTCACCGTTGTTGCTGAACGAGACCCCCGAGGGGAGCTTGCCCGACTCCTTCAGGTTGGTGGTGAAGGTGGCGGACTGGCTATTGGCCACCGTGGTCACCTCGAAGTCGAAGGTGGCATTGGTGGCCACGGAGGTCGATGCCGCGCTGGTGAAGACGGGCACGTTGGCGCCCGATGTTCCAGCGGCCTTGATGGTCAACGTGAATGTCTGGGTGGCCGATCCGCCGGTGTTGGTTGCCTTGAGCGTGAGGGTCGTGGTGCTGGCGGCGGCGGAGCCGGAGATGGCAGCCGTCCCGTTCCCGTTGTCCTTGAACGTCACCCCGGAGGGGAGGGTTCCCGATTCGGCCAGGGCCGCTGTCGGATAGGCGGTCGTGCTGACCGTGAAGGTGAACGCGGCCGCGGCCGTCTCGGTCGCGCTGGCCGCGCTGGTGATGGTCGGCACCTGGCTCACGGTGATCACGAACGCCTGGCTCGTCTTTCCGGACGAGTTGGTGGCGAAGAGGTTGATGCTGTAAGTGCCGCTGTCAGTGGCCGCCGGCGTCCCGGCGAGGGTGGCGGTGCCGTTGGTAGCGGCGGTGAAGGTGATGCCGGCGGGCAGGGCGCCACCCTCGGTGATGGCCGGGGTGGTGGTACCGGTGGCCGTCACCGTGAACGATCCTGCGACCCCAGCGGTGAAGGAGGTCGATGCCGCGCTGGTGATGGCGAGGGACCCACTGATCACGGTCAGGGTGAAGGCCTGCGTCGACGATCCGTTGGTATTGCTGGCCTTGATCGACACGGGATAGGCCCCCACGCTGGCCGAGGTGAGAGTTCCGGTCAGTGTGGCCGTGCCGTTGCCGTTGTCGGTGAAGGTGACTCCGGAGGGAAGGGTCCCAGCGTCGGTCAGGGCCGGAGTGGGATTGCCGGAGGTGGTCACCGTGAAGGACGCGGCCTGGCCGACGGTGAAGGTCGTCGATGCCGCGCTGGTGATGGCGGGTACGGCGGCGACGTTGAGTGTGAAGGCCTGGGTGGTGGTGCCGGTGCCGTTGACCGCGGAGATGGTGATCGGGTAGGCACCGCCGGCCGACGTGGTGCCCGCGAGGGTGGCCGTCCCGTTGCCGTTGTTGGTGAAGGTGACCCCTGAGGGCAGGGTGCC
>JBEKIU010000057.1:0-20062 GCA_050011635.1 Acidimicrobiales bacterium | reverse complement strand
AAACTGAGCTCGTTCACCAGACCGTCTTTCGCCGCCGCCGGTTCGTCGAATCGCTGTGGGATCGCATCATGGGCGTTCTGGGTGCGGCTGGGCGTGCCCTGCGACCGCGTGCGGGTACCGTGGGCCTAACCGCGGGACGCGGCTGCCACCCGGGCGTCGAGACCGAGAAGTCCGGCCAGGGTGCCGCCCACCATGGCCGCCCGCTCGTCGGCCGGAACATCGGCGAACAGCTTCCCCATGAGCTCCCGGCTGCCCCGGAACGTGCCTTCGGCGTGCGGGTAGTCGTTGCCCCACACGATCGTCGACAGCCCGGTGATGTGCCGGCAGGCCACCGCCACCGGGTCGTCCTGGAACGAGACATGGAACTGACGCCGGACGTACTCGCTCGGCATCAACGGGTACGGCCACTTCTCGTTCAGCTTGAACAGCTGGGCCATGCTGGCCTGCTGGCCGGCGGGCAGGGAGTCGTCCCAGACGCCGAGCCACCAGTCGGCGTCCTGGCCGATGCCGGTGACCCAGCACTTGTCCATGCTTCCCACCAGCGAGCCCAGCCAGTGGGCGTTGAACTCGATGAGGGCGAAGTGGAGGTCGGGGTAGCGCTCGGGCACACCACCACCGATGAGCTGGCAGATGACCTGCTGGGGGACGATGGTGCTGTAGATGGCCTGGGTGACCATCCGCTTGGAGGCCGACTTCTCGGTCACCGGTTGGTTGACCTGTGCCGCGTTCTCCATGACCACCTTGAGGGTGACGGCTTCGGGGTCGTTGACCTTGACCCCGCCGGTCTGGGTGTGGATGAAGACATGGACACCGTTGGCCTGTGCCGCCGCCCACACGGGGTCCAAGTCGCGGGAGTAGTAGGGCATCGGTGGCGTCGCCGGCAGGAGGACGGCCCGGAACCCGGCGGCGGCGACCCGCTCGATCTCGGCCACCGCGTCGGCGATGTCGGTGAGCGGGACGGGGGCCGTGGGGACGAGTCGCGAGAAGTACGGCGAGAACCGCTCGATGATGTAGTCGTTGTACACACGGGCATGGGCGATGGACAGCTCGTGGTCGTCGGAGTACAGGCCGAAGAGCGACAGGTTGGGGTGCATGACCCCCACGTCGACACCATCGAAGTCGAGGTCCTCGAGGATCATGTCGGGGTCGCCCTCGGGCATCCGCCCGCCCGTCTGCCGGTAGCGGGAGATCGTCCACCCCTCGAAGCCGGGCGTGTGCAGACGCCGGAAGATCCGGGCCCCGCCCTCGACCAGCGGCTCGATCTCGAAGTCGTCCTCCCAGACCCCCCGCTCCCGCAGGTGCTTGGGCAGGCGGGTGGTGAAGAGGTCGGTGGGCTCGAGGATGTGCCCGTCGGCGGACACGACCAGTTGGTTCGCTGTCATGGTTGTGACCTTCCTGCGCCGGACGCAAGATCTCGATGACCGAACGGACGCGCGCGCGGTACCCTGCGCCGAGGAGTGTAGACCAACCGGTCGGTACAGGCAACGCCGAGAGCGGGTCGCCGAGGGCTGCGACCAGAAGGAGAAGCGCACGTGACGCAGCGATGGAAGCAACGCCCGGAGGGCTCGACGTGGGGGGACTGGGGCGAGGACGACGAGCTCGGCCGGATCAACCTCCTCACCCCCGACAAGGTGCTCCAAGGTGTGCGGGAGGTCGAGGCCGGCATCAGCTTCTGCCTGAGCCTGCCTCTCGACGTTCCGGGCGGGACCGCCCTCAACCAGCGCCGGTATCCGCCGGTCCTGGCTCCCACCGAGGACATGCAAGGTGAACCCGACACCTTTTACAACATCCACATGAGCCAGATGGAGAGCTGGGGGAATCCCAAGTACGTGGACGTGTGGGCGGACGACGTGGTCACCCTCTCCCTCCAGTACTCAACGCAGTGGGACTCGCTGGCCCACGTGGGTGCCGAGTTCGACGCCGACGGCGACGGGATCGAAGAGGCGGTGTACTACAACGGGTACCGCGCCGGGGTCGACCTCGTCGGACCGCAACCCGACGCGGCCGGGGACGGCGGCAATCACCGCTGCTTCGCCCACCACCTCGGTCTCGAGCACATGGCCTACCAGGGCGTGCAGGGTCGGGGTGTCCTCATCGACCTGGCCCACCACCTGGGGAACGACTGGCGCGGTGTGGACCTCGACACGCTCGAGGAGATCATGGCGGCCGACCAGGTCGTCGTCGAGCCCGGCGATATCCTCCTGCTCCACACCGGGTTCGCCACCGAGGTCCTCAAGTGGGACCGCCATCCCGACCCTGTGAAGATCCACACCCTGTGCAGCTACCTCGATGCCCGGGACGAGTCCCTTCTGCAGTGGATCAGCGACTCCCAGATCGCCGGGCTGGTGGCCGACAACTACGCCGTCGAAGGCCTGACCGGTAGGGACCGCGACGAGAGCCGGCACTCGTTCCTCCCCATCCACCACCTCTGCCTGTTCCGCCTCGGCGTGCCTCTGGGCGAGATGTGGTACCTCCACGAACTGGCATCGTGGCTCCGCCAGCACCACCGGAGCCGGTTCCTGCTCACCGCCCCCCCGCTCCGGCTGCCCGGCATCGTGGGGTCCCCGCTGACGCCGGTGGCCACGGTCTGAACTGGTCCGCCGGCCGGGCCACGGTCTGAACTGGTCCGCCGGCCAGGCCCTCGGGCCGACGTGGTCGGGCCGGCCGGCCCTCAGGCCGGGGCCTCGGGGGGATCGGACGGCCCCGCCAGCCTGAACGCCTTGTAGTTGGTGTCGAAGACCCGCTGGATCTCCTTGGCCAGTTTGGGCCGGCCCCCCGAATTCAGGAGGTACTTGCGAGGCTTCCCGGGGATGTTGGTCCCGAAGAAGTAGCTGGCCTCCCCGAAGGGGGACAGCGCCGCGCCGGTGTCGACCATGGTCATCCACAGGTCCTCGGCCACGGGATCCACTTCGATGGTGTCATAGCCGTGCGCTCGCAGGTAGACGAGGGTGTCGGTGATGAAGTCCACCTGGTCGCCGTTGTACCGCGGGTTGTTGCCGGCCGCCGCGTGCGGCCCGCCGGGGAAGAAGAAGTTGGGAAAGCCGACCGATTGAAGGCCGAGGAAGGTCTTCGGACCGTCGGCCCAGTAGTCGGTGAGAGCCAGACCGTCCCGGCCCCGGATCCCCATGCGGGCCAGGGCGCCGGTACCGAAGTCGAACCCCGTCGCCCACACGATGAGGTCGAACTCCCGCGTTCCCTCGGTCGTCTCGATCCCGCGGCGGGTGACACGCACCATCGGCGTCTGCCTGAGGTCGACGAGGGACACGTTCGGGCGATTGAAGGTCTCGTAGTAGCCAGTCACGAAGGGAGGGCGCTTCTCGGCGTAGAGATGGTCCTTGGGAATCAGCCGCTCGGCGGTCTCGGGGTTCCTGACGATGCCGCGGATCTTTTCGGCGATGAACTCGCACCACTGCGCGTTGGCGGTCGGGTTCATGGTCAGGTCGGTGTAGTTGCTGGTCAGCTTCGAGAACCCGGGGCTGCGCCACATGGTCTCGAAGTACGCCAGGCGCTCGTTGATCGAGTCGTCGAACGCCCGGCGATCGTGGGTGGGGTGGAGGAAGCCGGACGGGGACGCGTTGAGGATCTCGCGCATGCCCTCGAAGCCGGCCTTGAGCCGGGCCTGCTCGTCGGCTGTGATCGGTCGGTTGTTGAGGGGTGTGCACCAGTTGGCCGAGCGTTGGTACACCGTCAGGGAGGCGACCTCGCCGGCGATGGCCGGGATGATCTGCACGCCGCTGGAGCCGGTGCCGATGACGGCGACCCGCTTGTCGGCGACGTCGACCGGCTCGGCCGGCCACAGCCCGGTGTGGTACGACTGCCCGCGGAACTGCTCGCGCCCGGGGACGTCCGGGAAGTAGGGCACCGAGAGGATGCCGGTGGCCGCGACCACGAACCGAGTCCGGTACTCGGTGCCGCCGGCCGTGACGGTCCATGTCCCGGACGACTCCTGGTAGGCGGCCGAGGTGACTGCCGCTCCGAACCGCATCTGGGGCCGGAGGTCGAACCGGTCCACCACGTAGTTGAGGTAGCGCTCGATCTCCGGCTGCTCGGCGAAGTGCTCGTGCCACTCCCACTCCTCGAACAGCTCCTTGGAGAACAGGTACCCGTAGGTGTAGCTCTCCGAGTCGAAGCGGGCCCCGGGGTAGCGGTTCCAGAACCAGGTGCCCCCCACTCCGTCGCCGGCCTCGAGCAGCAGGGCCGAGAAGCCGGCGTCGAGGGCCCGGTAGAGCTGGTAGATGCCGGTGATGCCGGCACCGACGATGAGCACGTCGACCTCCGCCGCCGGTTGGGCCGAACGCTGATCCTGTGCGGGTTCAGGGGATGTCATGAGCCTCCGCGGCGATCGGCACACCAGGGTCGCATCGTGGCCAGAGACGTGCCCACCCTGCGGTCCCGGGGTGCCGGTACAAAACTTGTACCGACCGGTCGAGCGGTGAGTATACACTTCTCCAAAACGCACGCCGAGTGGAAAGGGGGCCTGGGTGGCGATCGTGGATCGGAGATGGTCGGCACTGCCGGTGCCCTATTCGATGGAGTTCCCGGACCGGGCTCGTAAGGAGCGCTACTACGACCCGGACTTCTACCGGATGGAGGTCGATCTGCTCTGGTCCCGGGTCTGGCAGATGGCGTGCCGGCTCGAGGAGATCCCGAACCCGCACGACTTCGTCGAGTACCAGATCTTCGATCAATCCGTTGTCGTGGTGCGCACCGAGGACCTCGGCGTGCGGGCCTTCCAGAACACCTGCCGACATCGGGGGGTCCGGGTCGCCGAGGGGAGGGGAACCTGTGAGACCGGGTTCATCTGCCCCTTCCACGGGTGGTGCTACGGCCCGGATGGCAAGAACACCTTCGTCACCCAGTCGAGGACGTTCGCCGAGCACAACCTGCAGCCGGAGGACCTCGACCTCACGCCGGTGCGGGCCGAGGTGTGGGGCGGCTGTGCGTGGATCAACCTCGATGACGGCGCGCCGCCTCTCCGGGAGTGCATCGAGCCGTTCGCCACCATCCTCGACGCCTGGAAGGTCGAGTCGATGCGCGCCGAATGGTGGTACGCCTGCCGTCTTCCGGTGAACTGGAAGCTGGCGGAAGAGGCGTTCATGGAGCAGTACCACGTGATCGAGACCCATCCCCAGCTGGTCATCCCGGGAAGGATCCCGCCCCGCCAGGGCGGACCCGTCGATCCACGGGTCCTCATCGACGCCGAGCTCCAGTACCTGCACACGATGAGCGAGGGCATGGCCGGGATGGTGCACGCCAACGACGTACGCGTGGCCGAGGGCCTGGCGGACATGGAGCTCCCGGCAGACCCCACGCTGGCCATGTCGACCTGGGCCCGGGCTCTCAACGACGCCGTCGTGGACTGGCACCGGGGTCGGGGCTCGGACATGCCCGACCTCAACGAGCTCGAGGATCAGGGGCTCAACGAGCCCATGGGCTACTGCTTCCCGCACTACTTCGTCCTGCCCATGTACAGCAGCGCTTCGGCCTATCGGTTCCGACCACTGGGCCCCGAGGAGACGATGATGGAGATCTGGTCGCTGACCCGGTTTCCGGAGGGCGACGAACCGGAGGCTCCCACGCCGCCGGAGCCGTGGGAGTGCGACGATCCGCGCTGGCCGCCCATCCCGGCCCAGGACTTCTCCAACCTCCCGAGACAGCAGCGGGGCCTCCATGCCCGCGGATTCGAGTACATGCGCCTGTCCGAACGGGCCGAAGGCGGGATCGCCAACTTCGAGCGGACCGTGGACGGGTTTCTGGCCGGCCTCCCCTACGAGAAGCTGTTGCCCGCGCTGCAGGCGGTCAACGTGAATCCCCTCGAGAGCCCCATTGCCGACATCGACCTCTGAGCGCATCGTGAGTGGGCCGGGGGCGGCGGTATCGCCACAGGAGGCCGGCCCGTGCCGGCCGCGATGACCCGGGCCGACGTCGCCGAGGGTGTTCGTACGGCCATCGCCGTCTACACCCACGCCCTCGACGACGGCCGGACCGACGACGTGGTCGACACGTTCTGCCCCGACGGCGGTGTCGAGATCCCCGGGATGGGAACCCATCGCGGCCGCCAGGCACTCCACGACGCGTACTCGAGGTGGGAACCCAAGCGACCCCAGCGCCACCTCGTCCTCAACACCGTGGTCGCCGAGTGGAGCGAGACCGAGGCCACGGCCATCAGCGATGTGGTCTTCTGCCTGCTCGGCGAGTCCGGCTGGTCGATCCAGCTCGTGGGCCGCTACCACGACACCCTCCACCACGACGGGAACGGCACGTGGCGGTTCCACCACCGTGCCGCCACCTTCGTGACCGACAACCCACCAGAAAAGGTGCCGACATGAGCGACGCCATCGAGTACGACGCCATCGACTTCTTCCGGGGCAACGAGCTCGTCGCCGACCCCTACCCCTACTTCGACTGGCTGCGGGCCCAGTGCCCGGTACGCCGCGAGCCGAGCCAGGACGTCTTCATGGTCACCGGCTACGACGAGGCGTGCGCCGTCTACAACGACACCGACTCGTTCTCCTCGTGCAACTCGGTGACGGGGCCGTTCCCGGGTTTTCCCGTGCCGCTGGCCGGCGACGACGTAAGCGAGCTGATCGACCAGCACCGCGACGAGCTGCCGTTCAGTGACCAACTCACCACCATGGACCCACCCATGCACCGTGACCACCGGCACCTGGTCATGCGACAGCTCACCCCGAAGCGATTGAAGGAGAACGAGGAGTTCGTGTGGCGCCTCGCCGATCGCCAGATCGATGAGCTCCTCTCGGGTGACGAGTTCGAGTTCATCGGCGGGTATGCCAACCCGTTCACCCTGTTCGTCATCGCCGATCTGCTCGGCGTGCCCGAGGACGAACACGGGGAGTTCCGGGCCGCGCTGGCCCGCCGGCCGCACGACGCCGCCGTCGGCAGCACCAAGGAGTCCATGTCGCTCAACCCCCTCGAGTGGCTCTACGACCGCTTCAGTCGCTACATCGAGGACCGCCGGCTCGAGCCGCGCCACGATGTGCTGACGGCGCTCGCCACCACCACGTTCCCGAGCGGTGAGCTGCCCGAGGTCATCGATGTCGTCCGGGTCGCCGCCAACGTCTTCGCCGCCGGCCAGGAGACCACGGTGCGACTCCTCGGAACCACCCTGCAACTCATCGCCGAGCGGCCCGAGCTGCAGCGGCGGCTGCGGGAGCAGCGCGAGCTCATCCCCAACTTCGTGGAGGAAGCGCTCCGGATCGAATCCCCGGTCAAGGGCGACTTCCGGCTGGCCCGCCGGACGACCGCCATGGCCGGAGTCGACATTCCCGCCGGCGCCACGCTCATGGTGGTCAACGGCGCGGCGAACCGCGATCCCGGCCACTTCGAGGACCCGTCGGAGTTCCGCGTCGATCGTGACAACGCTCGGGAGCACCTGGCCTTCGGACGCGGCGTCCACAGCTGCCCGGGTGGATCACTCGCCCGCATGGAGACGAGGGTGAGCATCGAGCGACTCCTCGACCGCACGGAGGGAATCGGCATCTCCGAGGCCCATCATGGCCCACCTGGCGACCGCCGGTACCAGTACATGCCGACCTACATCCTCCGCGGCCTCACCCAACTGCACCTGGACATCACGCCCGCCGGGACCCAGGCCGGCTGATTGCCGACCGACTCGCCCACCACCGACTTCACCTTGGAGCCAGCCATGCCCTCAGACCGCCTTCCGCCCCGGTTCCCGACCTTCGACAACGTCGAGGACGAACGGAGGCACCGCAAACAGCGACTCGCCGCCTCCTTCCGGCTGTTCGGGCAGTTCGGATTCGATGAAGGGTTGGCCGGACACATCACGGCGCGGGATCCCGAGCAGTCCGACCACTTCTGGGTCAACCCACTGGGAATGAATTTCAAACTCATCCGGGTGAAGGACCTCATCCTGGTCAACGACCGCGGAGACGTGGTCGACGGCACCTGGCCGGTCAATGCCGCCGCCTTCGCCATCCACTCACAGATCCACGCCGCACGCCCCGATGTGGTGGCCGCCGCTCACGCCCACTCCGTGCACGGCAAGGCATGGTCGTCGCTGCGCCGACGGCTCGATCCCCTGACCCAGGATTCGTGTGCCTTCTACGGCGACCACGCGGTATTCGACGACTATACCGGCGTCGTGCTCGATCTCGAGGAGGGAAAGCGCCTTGCTCATGCCCTCGGTCCGAACAAGGCCCTGATCCTGGCCAACCACGGACTGCTCACTGTCGGACAGACCTCGGTCGACGAGGCGGCATGGTGGTTCATCACCATGGAGCGCACCTGCCAGGCCCAGCTTCTGGCCGAGGCCGCGGGTGACCCGGTGCTGATCGACCCTGATCAAGCAGAGAAGACAGCGCCTCTCGTCGGGCCGCCGATGGCGGGGTGGCGGGCGTTCCAACCCCTCTACGAATGGATCGTGACCATCCAGCCCGAACTGCTCGAGGAATGAGTGCGTCGTGATCCTTCCCCGTTCATCGCCCATGCCCTCTCCGAGGAGGTTCGGATGATCTTCATCGTCGTCAAGCAGCCGGTGCGGGCTAAGTACGCGGACGACTTCCCCTCGCTCGTCGCGGAGTTCACGACATCGACGCGGGCGGAGCCGGGGAACATCTCGTACGACTGGTACCGCAGTGCCGAGGATCCGAATCTGTGGGTCCTGATCGAGGCATACCGTGACCGCGAGGCGGGGGACGCCCATGTCCAATCAGCCCACTTCAAGGCGGCGATGGAGCAGATGCCCCGCTGGCTGGCGGCCGCACCGGAGATCATCCACGTCGAGGTGCCGGGCGAAACCTGGGATGCCGTGAGCGAAGGCGCCTGACCGGACCGGTGTGCGAGCGCGGGCACCCGGCGGGGCAGGAGAGACAGCGGCCGGGACGGGCGCACGACATCTCTGTCCGCAGACCGCATTCGAAATGGGGTTAGATTCATCAACCAGGGGCTCCACCAGGAGGAGGTCCTCGACATGAAGAGCCGACAAATCCGTTTTTACGTCGACCTGTCTGATCTTCCGAGGATGACCGAGTCGTTCTCTGAGGAGGTGCTCCCGGCCTTCCGTCGAGTGCCCAATTTCTTGGGAGTCACCCTCCTGAGGGCGGATGCAGGAGAGCGGGCGGAGATCATTGCCAGTTCGTTCTGGAGCGACGGCCTGGCTGACTCGGAGGAGGTTTCCGCCACCGTCGTGAACGACATCTTCAGAGCGACAGGCGAGAATCCCTCACGGAAGAACTTCGACATCCTGTATGCGCGTGTCGAGGAGACACCACCGTCGCCACGACGCTAGCCCCGGGCGCGGACACGGGAGGTATGTCTGGCACCTCATCCAGCGCTACTGGAAGACGACGTAGCAGTTCTTGCCTTTGGCCTTGGCCGCGTAGAGCGCAATGTCGGCATCTCGGAGGAGCTCGGTCGCCGATGGTCGTACGCCGGCGGCAATGCCGATGCTCGCCGTCAGCGTGACCGGGCCGCCGGTGACATCACCGAGGTCGAACGGCGCACGAAGGGATTCGAGAAGTCTGTGGGCGATGAATTCCGGACCTTCGGACTTGGTGTCCCCGTCGACGAGAACGATGAACTCGTCGCCCCCCAGCCGGCCGATACCGTCGATCTCGCGCATGACGGTGGAGAGGCGCCCGGCCACCGCCTTGAGCAGGCGGTCGCCGGCACCGTGCCCGAGCGTGTCGTTGACTTCTTTGAAACCGTCGAGATCGACGAAGAGGGCTGCGACCTGAACATCGTCCCGTCGGGCCCGGGCCAGGATCCGGTCGATGCGGTCGATGATGAGTGCCCGATTCGGGAGACCGGTCAGTGTGTCGTGGACTGCCTGGTAGCGAATCTGGTCCACCAGCCGCGCGTTGTTGATGGCAATCGCCGCCTGCGCGGCGAGGCCTTTCAGGCGCTCCGCGAGTCGGGGGGTGACGGACAGACGTTGTGGTTCCGAGGCCACGCTGACGACGATGAAGCCGCTGGTGGCCCCGTCGATCGTTATGGGTGCCGAGACCGTGGCTGCATGATCGATCGACGAGTGGGTGCGCTCCACCAGACCGTATTCGGAGTTCACGCCGACATCCCTGGCGGTGAAGATCCGGCCGACCAGCGAGCCGGCGATCTCATCGGAATAGCCGAACGAGGACATCACCCGATACTTCCGGTCAGCGGAGTCCGAAGGGCTCCCGTCGTCAAGCAGCAGGGTGACCCGGTCGCAGTCGATGACGTCGGGGACTGCCCGGACCACCCTCGACGCCATCTCCTCGGTGCTCACGATCTCGGCCAGGGATGTGGACAGGTGCAGCAGAGCCTGCGCCGACATGGCCTGATGCCGGGCTTCTTCGAGAGCATCCGCGGCATCGAGAGCGGCGGCGGCCAGCCGGGCATGGGTCTCGAGGGCGCTGCGCGACTGCGAGGTGAAGAGACCACCGTGCTCGCCGATGGCGAGGACACCGTAGTGTCGGCGAACGGAGGTCACATCGGCGACGGCCACGTCCTTCTGTCGGGAGCCGCCGTCGAGGAGATCGTCGGCGATCGCGCTCGCTTCGGCATTGCTGAGACCCAATGAGTAGACCTTGCGGGGGTGACTGGCGCGAGGTTCGAGGGCGAGAATCGCACCGCTGGCGATGACCGTCGCCATCGTGGAGGCAACGATGCCCTGCAGTACATCCTCGTATCGCTCGTTGGAGGCGAGGTCCGTGATCATGTCCTGCAGCTGTTCGAGCCGCGACTCGAGTTGTTGGGCCCGGGCCTCGAAGTACTCTGCTCGAGCCGTCACCTCGTCGATCTCGGCCCAGCGCATGCGGAAGAGACAGGCGCTGTCGCCGCGGCACTGGCACGTCTCTTCGGTGATCTCTCCCTCCGGAAGGCCGAAGAACAGTGGCACCATCGCATACTGTTGCGCGACGAAGTCGCAGAATTCCGGAAAGGGCTCGAATCCTTCGACGAACCATTCGCGGATCGTCCACTCGTTGGGCCCGACCTCGGTCGTTTCGTACCGACGGATCGGCACCAACGGATTCGTGCCTCTGTTGGCGGCCAGGACCGACGCGGGGGAGCCAAAGGCCTGGATGGTCCCCGCCAGCTCCGATTCCAGCCTGGCGTTGACGGTGGGTCTCTTCGTGTTCGCCTCGGGAAGTGAATCCAGAGCGCGTTTGGCCTCTTGGAGGAGACGTTTGAACTCGTCGTAGGAGCTCCACGAAGAGGACGCGCTGAGATCCTCCGGGCTACGGGTCTCACCTGCTCTGGACAGGACGTCACGAACGGCTTCCGGTGGAAGCCGAGCGGCCAGGTTCTCCATCAGCATCGTGACGTAGAGGCCCGACACATGGTGATCTGTCACCGAACCCACACCTGTCGCCATCATCAGATCATCGACCTGTTTCGGGGCCCGCTTTAACCCTCATAGGGCCGAACATCAGGCTCGTGGCCAGAAAGGGGGTACATTCCTGTAAGTCCTGACCGACCGACGGACATGAGCAGGGTATGAGGACAATCGGCTGGGGGAACCGGGTTGGTGGATCCGGTGCTGGCGAGGAGCACGGGAACGATCCGATGGGCCGGTTCCGGTCCCTCTACAGTTCGACGTTCAACGACATCTACGCCTACGCCGCACGGGCCCTCGCTCCGGACCGGTCCGAGATCGATGACGTGGTTGCCGAGGTCTACATGGTGGCCTGGCGCAGAATCGACGAGCTGCCTCAATCACCGCATGATCGTCTTTGGTTGTTCGGCGTCGCCCGCAACGTGGTACGGAACACGAGACGGAGCACCAATCGGCGCCTCCTCTTGATCGATCGGATCCACCGCCAGCCTCGTTTGCCGATCGGATCGGCTGAGCCCTCCGACGTGGACGTGACGGATGCCTTGCGACGACTGTCCCCCAATGAGCGCGAGGCCATGCAGCTGGTGGTCTGGGACGGACTTTCACCGGCCGAGACGGCTGAGGTGCTGAACTGCTCGGTCAACGCCGTGGAGGTGCGCCTGCACCGTGCCCGCAGGCGGCTGGCACGGAGGCTGCGAGCAACGGGTGAGGTTTCGGACGGCGATGGGGCCGATGTCCTTCCGGCCCCGGGGGCCACCGCCCTTCACATGGAAACGGAGAACCGACGATGAGCACAGACATCGACCTCATCGACGCCCTCGTCAAGCGAGCCGACCCGGTCGACCCGCAGTCACCGGCGGGGCCCGGCTCTCCGGGCGCCGAAGGCATCTGGGAGCGGGTGGAGGCGGCCACGCACTCGCCTGCGGGCGCCCCGCGGTTTTCACGCCCGAGACCCGGGCGGACTCGACGCCTGGTCCTGCCCGGGTTGGGTGTGGTCGCACTCTTGGCCGCCCTCCTCCTGGTCCTCCAGCTCCTCCCCACTCCCTCCCTCCGGACACCCAGTGCCGCAGCGGCGGTCCTGCGTCACCTCGCCGGCGAGGCTGCGGCCGAGTCGGCGCCGATTCTGAAGAGTGGCCAGTGGCTCCAGTCCGAGTCTCGAGTCTCGTACCTGGTGGCTCCACCCCATGGCGGTCCCGGATCCGCGGCGCTCCAAAGGGCCCGGGCGGTGGTCACCGTGAACGCCGAAGAATGGACCAACGACCTCGGCCAGTACTGCAGCCGACAGGTCGTGGTCTCATGGGCGTACAGCCCGGCAAACCCACAGGCCTCGTCCGGCCAATTCGATCGACCGTCGAGCCCACCGTCTCAGTGCGGTATCGGGTTCCTCGGATCGGGCAGCCAGGCTCCGGGTGCGCTCGACGTCGCCCATCTGCCCACGGATCCGACGGCGCTGGCCCGGGCGCTCGAGACGGGGAGCACAGGCATCGCCGCGCTCGACACGCCGCTCCCCGGCAATCGCCACCTCACCCCGTTCGGCCGAGCGGTCACGCTGTTGGTCGGTCCGACACTCGGGGCCACTCCGGCGCTGTGGTCGGCACTGCTCCGAGCCATGGCCACCATGCCCGGCGTGGCGCTCCTCGGCACCGAAACCACCCACGGCGCCACCAGCGGGGTAGCCCTGGCCGGCGCCACCGGGGAGGGATACCGAACCACGATCATCCTGTCGCCATCGACCGGAGCGCTCCTGGAGGCGAGGAACTTCTTGGACCCTCAGCTCCTTGCCGGCCTCGCCGGCATCGGAGTGCTGGCTATCCAATGGCTCGACCCAGCTGGGAACCCCGAGGTGGTTCCGACCAGCATGCTTCCGTCATCCCTGGCCGGACAGGTACCCACGGGGATCGTATCGGCGGTGACAAATCCGGGCGTCACCCTGGACCGCTGGAACGCATGGCTGAGGTCCGTCCTGCCCGAGCTGCCTGGCCACTCGTCGGCCGGTGCCAGCACAACCGGCACTCCGGGGGTATACGACGTGTCGGTGGTCACCCATGCACCCGATCCTGACGTCGCCCGGATCAGCGGGCTGTTGCAGGCATCAGGCCTCCTGCACGGGATCAGGTCGGCCGATGGTTGACACCGCGGCAGGTCACGGGCCCCGGAGTCGACGGTGGATGTGCGCACCGCTCTGACACCCTCTGCCGCTTCGGTCGTCAGACCGGTCGGGCCGTACCCATCAATTCGACATCTGCCCGACGAGGACCTCCAAGTCACCCAGCGACCGCAAGGTGTCGTTGAGATGCGTGCAGGTGGAGGTTCCAGTGAACTCACGTCGCACCCGGGTCCGGAGCTCGGCGATGGGCATGCCGGACAACCGCTCGGCGCTGGCCACCGCCCCGGGGCACTCCATCCACGGGAGCACACGGGCCTCGGCCCCGATGTCGAGCACCCGGCCCCCGACGACATCGAATGCGCCGGTCGCCGAGTACTCGTGCACGACCCACTCGGCCCCGTCCTGGTCCATGTGGCTGTCGCGGAAGTGGGCGTCGAATCGGTGCGGCTCCCCCGACCCGTCGGGGCGCACCACGTCGAGGCGGCGGCGCCGGCGCATGGCGTGGGGCGGAAGGGGCGGCATCGGGTGCCAGGCCAGCGGGTCGTCAGACCGCTCGAGCGACGGGGCCGGCGGTCCCGTTGACACCGGGATCTCGCCGGTGGAGCGGACCGTCACCATCAAGGTCCCTTCGTGGGCCCATCCGGCGCACAGGTCGTCCTGGGATGCCATCATCCGAGCCAGGCCCGACTGGCCCTCGACATCGCCTTGCGGCCGCCGCCGAGGCTGATCGAGCGCTCCGGCCCGCTGCGCCGAGTAGCCCGAGACCAGGGCGGCACCGGGGAGGTCGTCCAACAACAGGTGGAGGAGGGTACCGGCCTCGCACTCGCCGGGGCAGGCCTCTTTGACCCGTGACCGGAAACCGGGCCCGACCGGACACCCGACAAGCTGATCCAAGCCCGGTAGAGGCGGAGACGAGGCGATCGAGAGAACCTGCCGGTTGGAGCCGTCGACCCGCAGCGAGAGGTCGACCTGGTTCGTCACCACCGACGTGGCCTCGGAGTCCGTCCGGAGGTCGCGTCCCCGGGCGGTCATGACAAGATCGCCGCGGAATCCGTCCGGCCGCGCCGTGTCGATGGTGGACGTTCTGCGGACCGAGCCAGGCCGACGGTCGATGGTGGTGGGTACCGGTTCGCTGGGACCGCCGGCTTCAGGGAGGAACAACATCCCGACCGACGATAGCTGTGCGACCCATCACGCCGGGCATCGCGCCTGGCCGGCGGCCAACGCACCCCAGGTGGGGATGGCTGACCACCTGTTGGCCCAGAGGTCGCCAGATCGCCTGGCGGGCCGGAACATTCTGGTCGTTCTTCTGCCTATGGTTGGTCGACTGGTGACGAACGGCAGAAAGGCCCTCGACATGGCGAATGACACGGCCAATGACACCGCGGAGGACACCCCCCGGCTCATCGACGACGTCCGCGGCGTCCGTTACGGCGAAGTCATCGCGGTGTTCGCACGCGACGGTCACTTCGAAGCCGAGGTGTTCGGCACCCAGTTCCTGAACGACTGTCCCCAGGAGCTGTGGGACGGCCTCGACCCCGCGGCCATCGCGGCCGACCTCGGGGCAGTGGTGGTCAAGCTCAATGGGCCCCGGCACTGGGTTATCGACGGCATCGGCCAGAAAGTGAACACCCTGGAACCGGTGTTGCGCGAGTTCAACGGGCTGCTGATGCGCCGGTTGGCGCTGATCGACCTGGGTGACGACCCTTCGACCTCCCCGTACACCGACAAGCATGTGCAGCGGGGCGCGGTCTTCTTCTTCGATTCCGGGAAGCCCGTCTACGAGCTGGTGTCTCCGGACGGGCTCGCCTACGTCATGCAGGCCTACTGCCTGGCTGTGGATCCGACCACCGACGAGACCGGACTCTTCACACTCGGCGATCGGCTCGAGCTGCCCGATGGCTGGACCTACCGCGTCCGGACGCTGGACGAGGAGTTGGTGGTCGATACCACACACAAGGTGGCGACCGTCCTACAGGACGAGTTCGAGCACTCATACACCTTGCCGGAGTGACGGACGGCGTCCGGCCGCCGTCGGTGGTCGCAGGGATCCGCTCTCAGATCTGGGGGTGGTGGTGATCCCCGATACCCGGCAGACGGGGCGTCGTGCAAGGCTGGCCCGGTGATCGAGGCCCGGGGGCTGTCAAAGCGGTTCGGCAATGTGGTGGCGGTGGACGACCTGTCGTTCGATGTGCGTCCGGGGACCGTGACCGGCTTCCTCGGGCCCAACGGTTCGGGCAAGTCGACCACGATGCGCATGATCATGGGCCTCGACTCGCCGGCGTCTGGCTCGGTGACGGTGTTGGGCCGGCGCTACCACGATCTGCCCTGGCCGCTGCGGGAAGTGGGCGGACTCCTCGAAGCCAAGGCCATCCATCCCGGCCGCTCCGCCCGCGCCCATCTCCTGACCCTGGCCCGGAGCAATGCCATCGTTCGGGCACGAGTGGATGAGGTGCTGGAGCTCGTGGGTCTCACTTCGGTGGCCGGCAAACGGGTGGGCAAGTTCTCGCTCGGGATGGGCCAGCGCCTGGGCATCGCCGCCGCGCTGCTCGGTGACCCGGGAGTGCTGTTGTTCGACGAGCCCGTGAACGGCCTCGATCCCGAGGGCATCCGCTGGGTACGCACCCTGTGCAAACGACTGGCGGGCGAGGGTCGGACGGTGTTCGTGTCGAGCCACCTCATGGCCGAGATGGCACTCACCGCCGACCATCTGGTGGTCATCGGCAAGGGCAAACTGATCGCGGAGACCTCGGTGGCCGATTTCGTGGCCCAAAGCTCTCGGCGGTCGGTCAAAGTTCGTACGTTGGCGATCGACCAGCTGTCCGACGCCGTGACCGATGCCGGCGGGACTGTCACCTCCGACCCCGACGGGTCCTTGAAGGTCACCGGGCTGTCGGCACCCGAGGTGGGTGACCTGGCCGCGGCGATGGGCGTTGCCCTCCACGAACTGACCCCTGTCGCCTCACTGGAGGACGCCTTCATGGAGCTGACCGACGACGCCGTGGAGTTCCGAGGTGGATCGTGACAGCTGCGCTCGGCGCTCCGACCCCCTTGGCGATCGAGCAGCCGCCCGGCCGCGTCGGTCTGCGCAGGGCCATCGCGGCCGAATGGACCAAGTTGTGGTCGGTCCGGTCGACACTGTGGACGCTGGTCGCAACCGGGCTGGCCGTGGTGGGCCTGTGTGCACTGAGCACAGGTACGGTGAGCCCCTCCGACATCATCGATGATCCAACCCGGCGGAGCCTGGTCGGCATCTTCCTCGGCCAGCTCATCTTCGGGGTTCTGGGTGTGCTGGTCATGAGTGCGGAGTACGGCACCGGAACGATCCGCGCCACACTCTCGGCCATACCCCGCCGTCCCCTCGTGCTCACGGCCAAGGTCCTCGTATTCGGAATGGTGGCGGTGGTGGTGAGCGAGATCCTCGCCTTCAGCGCCTTCGCCATCGGCCAGGCCATCTTGTCGGCCAAGCACGCAGTCGGGACGTCGGCGGCGGTCGCCCAGCGCGCCCAGCAGCTCGGGGTCAAGGTCCCCCACAACATCCAGGGTCTGCTCTCCACCGGTTCCGCGTCCCTGGGCCAGCCGGGCGTCCTGCGGGCCGTGATCGGGGGCGGTCTCTACCTGGCCGTGCTTGGGCTGCTGGCGCTGGGACTGGCCACGATCATCAGGCACACCGCCGGTGCCATCTCGACCTTCGTCGGGGTGGTACTGGTCCTACCCCTGATCGTCCAGGCGCTGCCCGTGTCGATAAGCAACGCAGTGGCCCGCTACCTGCCGGCCAACATCGGCCTGGTCATGTTCTCCACCGACGGCGCGCCCGACCGCCTCGGGCCGGCCTTCAGTCCGTGGACGGGATTCGCTCTGCTCGTTCTGTACACCGTGGTGGTCCTGGCCGTCGGCTGCTGGGTCCTCGTGCGCCGCGACGCCTGAGCGCCGGCTTTGTCGATGCCCCGAGGGTCTTGTGGCCTCGGATGCGCTGCGACCCTCTCGGGCTGGGAACACCGAGCGACGACCGATGGTTGGCCTGCTCTGACGGCACGAGCCAGGTCAAACGGTGCAGTACCAGACGAGAGCGATCACACCATTTTCGTCGACCGCTTGGTACTATCCGGAGCCTTACGACGCGGCCAAGGACGTCAACGATTTCATCGCGCTCTGGAAGGGCGTCGAGGTGAGCGGAAGAACGAGGACAGCCCCGAGATCCGACCGACGGGCCGTTCACGACCAAGAGGTCTGCTGTTTGCTGGTGCCAAGCCGGTGCCAGGTGTTCAGGGGGCAGCCGACCATCTTGATGGTGTGCCGGGCTTAGTGCGCCTCGCGCCGCATGAACCAGAAGTTCGACCGGAGCATCGGCGCTTCCTCCACGACCTCGAAGCCAAGGCCGATGTAGAACCGGACGTTCTCCGGCTTGTCGGTCTCCAGCCACGCCAATCGGTGGTGCTCGTCGAACTCGTCACAGAGAAGTCTCATGGCGGCCCGCCCGAGGCCCATGCCTTGAAATCCCGGTTCCACCCCGACCGGCCCAACATGCCAGTGGGGTTCGGCCAGGTCGTGCGCGGCCATGACTGACCCGCTGTACAGGAACCGGGCGGCATCGGTCGCATCCGGAGGAGGCACATCCAGAGTTCTGACATCTTCCGGAAGCATGGCGTCGATACAGTGCCCCGGTCGGAGAGCGGCGGCTACACCCAGCACGCACTCACCCCGGCGAACTCCTGCCACCCGTGCATCGCCGAGCATCCCGCCGAACGTGCTGTAGAGCATCTCCAGTCGAACGAACGGATCGTCGGAGACGGCCACGGAGTTCGGGCTGTCGCGCATCGCCCGAGCGGTGACTCCCGCGGCCTGCGCAATCTGCTCAGGGCCCTCCAGCCACAACACGTCGAAATCGTCCACCACCCGGTTCTATCAGATCGACCCTGAGTTCCCGCCAGTCGGCTTCTACACCCGTCACCGTCGCTGCCATCGTCAGACCCCCGAGGGGTTGATGCGATCAGCTTGGCGGACCCTCGACGCAGCGGATGGACCGTGGAGGACTCCCGTCGATGGCCAGGGCCAGTTCGATGTCGGGCCGAGCGAGTCGGCGTAGGATCGGATCGTATGGCTGTGACGGTACGCGCCGCCGAGAGAGGTGACATCGTTGCGGTGCTCCAGCTGTGGGCAGTTGGCGCGGAGAACGCCAGCCGACCGGTCGACAGCTCGGAATCCATCGAGGCCCTGCTGGCACGGGATCCCGGCGCGCTCATCCTGGCCGAGGTCGACGGCGCTCTGGTCGGATCGGTGATCGCTGGATGGGACGGATGGCGGTATCACGTCTACCGTCTGGCCGTGCACCCTGACCACCGTCGCCAAGGCGTGGCCACGCACCTCCTCGACTGGGCAGAGCAACGGCTTGTCGAGCTCGGAGCCGGCCGGATCGACGCCATGGTCCTCGATGACAACGAACTCGGCCGAAGCGTCTGGGCCGCTCGTGGCTACCGTCGGCAGGCCGAATGGTCTCGATGGGCCAAGCAGCCTTCGGAGGAAGCGAAGTAGCTCTCCGCGACCGTCGAGGCGACGAAGGCGGGCGGGCGTCGTCTTGCCTCAGGGATGATCTCCGCACGACAGGCCATCGCCGTGGAGCACTACGATGCCGAACCATCCAGCCCCCCGACGCCGAGCGAAGGAGATCCATGCGGACAACGCATCGCAACCGGCACTCGACCCGTCGACAGGCCGTCGCATCGGTCATCCGTGACTGGCTCGCCGGTCTTCAGACCGTTGGGGCCGGACCGGCGGTGACCCTCCCCTACCCGGGCGGCCGGCTCCGGTGACCGGGCCCGACGAGCCACAACTCACATCGCTCGAGATCGCACGCAAGACCCGGCTCAGACCGGTGGCCGACATCGCCGCCGAGATCGGCATCGGCGCCGACCTTCTCGAGACCTACGGCGAGTTCGTGGCCAAGATCAAGCTCGACGCCGTCGCCGCACTCGGGACGCGGCCGAAGGCAAAATACGTGGTGGTAACAGCGGTGACTCCCACGCCCCTCGGTGAAGGCAAGACCACGACCACCATCGGACTGGCCCAGGGGATGGGGCACATCGGGAAGCGGGCCACCGCCGCCATCCGACAGGCGTCGATGGGCCCCACGTTCGGGATAAAGGGCGGTGCCGCGGGTGGGGGCTACAGCCAGGCGGCGCCCTTCGAAGCGCTCAACCTGCACCTGACCGGCGACATGCACGCAGTGACCGCTGCTCACAACACGCTTTCGGCCATGCTCGACAACCACATCTACCAGAGCAACGACCTGGGGATCGATCCGCACGCCATCACCTGGCGGCGGGTACTCGACGTGAACGACAGGGTTCTCCGGAACATGGTCGTCGGACTCGGATCGAAAGAGGACGGTACGCCCCGTCAGACGGGATTCGACATTACCGCCGCTTCCGAGGTGATGGCCGTCCTCGCCCTCTCCACCTCGCTTCACGATATGCGCGCCCGCCTCGGTCGCATCATCGTCGGCTTCACCGACAAAGGGGAGCCGGTGACCGCTGAACAATTGGGGGCGGCCGGTGCCATGACAGTGATCATGCGGGATGCCGTCAAACCGAACCTCCTCCAGACCCTCGAGAACACGCCGGTACTCGTCCACGCCGGGCCTTTCGGGAACATCGCCC
>JBEKIU010000056.1:0-20123 GCA_050011635.1 Acidimicrobiales bacterium | reverse complement strand
CCGAGGTGAAGTCGACGGTGGGCGGCGACGGAAGGAGGAACCCGATCACGCCCCACACGGCAAATCCGGCTGCGATCACGAACAGACCGAGGACAACCGAAAGCCTTCCCCCAAACGACATACTGCACTCCCATGTCCTCGAGGGGCTGGGCCGGCACCGTGGCCTTCCCGTTCCCGCTCAGGCCCAAACCTCCCCGTCAACGCCTGGCCGACGACGATTCTGAACTCCTGTGGCGACAGTATGCCGACTGACCTGGCCCGTCAAGCACCTTTGTACCTCCCCGTTTACCTCCCCGCCTCCGGCCCGCACGCCCGTTGGCCTAGGGGCGTTCGGCGGCCTCGGCCCGGGTCGGCCGGAGCTCGGGGGGACCGGCCCCGGCCGACCGGTTGGTCAGTCGCTCGAGCACATCGGAGAGGGAGCCTTCCTGGTCGATGGCCCGCTTGATGATCACGATCAGCGCCGGCACCGCCCAGAAGTCGCCGCACACCCAGAGGATGGCGGCGCCGATCTGCTGGTCGGCGAACGGGGACAGTGTCACGCCCGGCACGTGGTCGTAGACGGTGTACCAACTGGTGGCGCTGAAGATGCTGAGCGCCATGGCCAGGACGAACATGACGATGTTGGTGCTGATGACCGCCCCGGCCTGCCAGATGGGGCTGGCCTTGAGCCGGAACGGATGTGAAGGGATGATCTGGAGCCAGAACAGCACGCCGGTCACGAAGAAGCTCCCGTGCATCAACCAGATGTGGACGGTCTGGTTGTTTTCGGCCAGGTCGAAGAGTGCGGGGAAGTGCCAGACGACCATGACCGTATTGAAGGAGATGAGGGCGAACCAGGGGCTGACCACCACCCTCCCGACCGGCCTGAGCACCCGCGACCACGAACCGAGCATGAGGAAACGGCCCACCTTGCGGCGAGCCCGCACTGGGAGGGCGAACAGCAACGGGATCCACGGGGCTCCGAACACGATCAGGATCGGCGCGTAGAAGGCGATGAGGAGGTGCTCGATCATGTGCACGAAGAAGTAGTCGTCGGCCCAGTAGTCGATGGGCGAGTCGATGGCGATGAGGAGGACGCCGAGCCCCCCGTAGAAGGCCAGGGAGTGGAGACGGCGGCGGCGGGTCCGTGCCGGTTCCGACCGTCGGCGGAGGCGGGCCAACCCGATCTCGTGGGCCACGACGAGGACCGCCACCACGATGAGGAAGGGATCGAACGACCAGTTCTGCGTGATGTAGTGCATGGCCGCGCTCCTCTGCCTCAACTGCTTCCGCCCACGGTAGCCGGGGCCGCCGGCGTCAGCTCGAGGAGCCGTACTGGATGGGAACGGACAGGGACTCGACCCGGTGCCATCCGCCTGCCCCCAGCGCCTCGACCGCCAGTGTCGACTGGTCGGCCATCAGGGCCTCGAACGTACCGCCGGGACCGCCGACGACCGCCGACGTGCCCGCGGGCGGGGCGGCCAGCGGCTGCCACCGGCCCCCCGACGGGCCGACCACCGATGCCGAGCGGTCGCCCCCGCCCCCGGTGCTGACGATCAGGCCGCCGTCGGCCGTGATGCCGGTCGAGGTGAGCGAGGCCCGGTCCAGGCTGAGCCCGGCGGAGACGGTCCACGTCCGCAGTCCGTCGTCGCTGAACAGCGCGTACAGGGTGCGCGAGCCGGCCGTGCCCGAGCTCACCAGGGCGGAGATGCCGGCCGGCGTGTCCAGCAGGCGAAGCACCCGGATCGGTCCCGACGGGCCGGGCAGGACCGGCCCGACCGCCTGCCACGATCCGCCCACCGATTCGAAGATGCCGGGCCTCGACCCGTGCGAACAGGTGGTCCCGACGACACCGGCTCCGCCGTCGCCGAAGGTGACCGCGGTCAGCGCCGTGATCCCGCACGCGGAAGCCGCCGGGTCACCGGCCAGGCTCCGGGCCGAGGTGACCGTCGACCACGTGGACAGGTCGCCGCTGCTGGCCACCACCCGGCCTCCCCCGGTGCGCAGCAAGGCGAGGTACCGGTGCTCGCCCGATGCGGCCAGGGCGTCCGGCGTGAACGCCAACCCTGCGGGGAGGACGCCGGGTGACCACGTGGCCGCGGGCTCGCTCTGCTGGGCCAACGGGGAAAAATGGAGGTCGATCGACGGTTCGAACCCGGCGGTGACGGTCCCCGGCGGCGTGAACGACGCCACCAACCCGCCGTTGCTGGCCACTCCGGGCGGCGTGGCCAGTTGCCACCGGGAGGACCCGGTCGGACGGACCAGCAGCTGCCAGAACGTGTTGGCCGGATCGTCGAGATGGCCCATGGCCACGACGGCCCACGCCTTTCCCTGGGAGGCGAACGATGAGGCCAAGACTCCGGCCACCGAGGTCCCGGCACCCGAATCGGTCGCCCCGGGCGTGGCCGCGGGCGACGAACATGCCGAGGTGACCGTCGCACAGAGGACCGCCGCGCAGAGGGCGGCGGCCAGTGCACCGGTTGGCCGGTTCCGGCGCCAGCACCGCCCGCGCCCACACCGCCGGCCGGCCGCGTGGCTCACGACTGGACGGTGCGCACTTGGCCGGCCAGCAGCGCCGAGAACGAGGACGCGCTGGATGGGCTCCCGTCCCCCGGATCCGAATTGAGGATGACGCGGGTGTGGCCCGTCCGGTCGATGATGTAGACGATGTCGGTGTGGGCGATCATGGCCCCGGCGGGGGCCACCGCCACCTGCACGCCGTAGTCGTTCCAGACCTTGTGCAGCTGGGTCAGCGGCCCCGTCAGGTAGATCCAGTTGGCCAGATGGTCGAGCCCTTCCTGTTTGTCGAAGGCAGTGGTGAGGGCGGTCGTGTCGTAGAGGGGGTTGGTCGCCACCGCCACCAGGTCGACCCCGGACGCCCGGGAGCCGAGCATCTGGTCGGTCTTGCGGAGCTCCTGGGCGATGAGCGGGCAGTCCGAGGTGCACACGGGATCGAGGAAGGTGAGCACCACGGTCCGGCCGGCCAGCGAGCCGAGCGACACGCTGTGGCCGGCCTGGTCGGTGAGCTTGAAAGGAGGCGCCGGGATGTCGACGACGTTGGGCGTCCCGTCAGTCGCCTCGGTCACGATGGGGTCGGCGTTGGGGTTGACGGCGGCCAGGGCCATCGGAGCCGTCCCCAGCAGCACGATCCCGACCGCCCCGATGGCGGCCAGCGCGCGCAGCAGGTAGGAAGGGCTGAGCCGGCCAAGGTAGCCGGTCGGAGCGGCGGTCACGGGCACCTCGGAAGGCATCGGGGCCTCCGCCCGGACTGGTACCCTGACCACGGCCAGGTAGCCGGCACCGAACACGAGGGCCATCGGGATCATCGAGTTGGGATCGGTGCCCACCCCGCCCAAGAAGCCGAAGTCCTGGATGAGGATCCAGTCGGCGAGGCAGAGCACCACGCCGGCGACGACACCGATGCGCAGGAGCCGGACCCTGCCGCTGACGAAGCAGGCACCGATGCCCACCAGCGCCGCCACCACCACCAGGTTGACCGCCCATCCGTGGGCGCCGTCGAACGATCCGAACGAGCGCAGCCAAGACGAGAACACCGAGGGCTGGGACACCTGGCTCATCTGGGTGACCATGGCGGTCAGTGTCCCGGACGTCGCTCCCGGGTGGGCCTGGCCCGACCACGATCCCCGGCCTGGCCAGGCCTGGAGGACACCCATCCCGATGAAGAAGACCCCGATCCCCCGTAGCAGCCACCGGCCGAGGTCGGGCCTCTCCCAGGCGGAGTCGCGTAGCGCCACCAGCACCCCGGCCACCACGTAGAAGAGGACGGCCCCCGGCGCTCCGAACAGCCAGCTGACCCCGGGGGCGAAGATACCGCCGAACGCCTCACCGAACACCCACACGAGGAGACCCCAGCCGGCGCTGACCGCTCCGGCGCTCCGTGACCAGTAGCCGCGGGGGGCGACGAGCAGGAAGACCCCGATGCCGACTTGTATCCACACGGTGGCGGCGGCCGCGGTGACCGGGTGGTCGGACCAGATGGTGGCGCCGGTGTTGACCACGTGCTGCACCCATCCCGGTGACGAGCTCGCCGCCGGGGTGAGGACACCGCCGGGCAGGCCCACCGGCATCGAGCTCTGCACCTGCAACAGGCCGTCGAACACCCAGAGCAGCCCGAAGCTGATCCTGAGCAGCCGGCGGGCCGACGGTTCCGGATAGGGCCACGGATCGGCAACCCTCGCTTCGAGGGTCCCGGCGGCGACCGCCCGGCGGTAGTTCAACGTGCGGATGACGTTCCAGGCCAGGGCCAGGACGACGGCCAGGACCAGGATGACCAGGAACTGGTGGTCGAGGTTGGTGCGGAAAGCGGTGACGATCGTCGGATTGTTGTTCTGGAGCCCCGATCCCATCCCCGGCATGTCGACGCCCAACATGCCGCTACCGGTCGCCCTTCGGGTCCGCGACCACGGGGACATCGGATGTTCGGACCACTCGTACCCTCAGGCTCACGGGGCTCGATTGTAGGTGCCGCCCCGACGGCTCTTTCGGCGCCCAACCCGCGCCCGGCCCCTGTCGCGGGTCCGCCGGGCGGTGAGGGTGTGAGGATGCGGCTCAGGGCAAGGCGTCGGTGTCGGGCCCGGCCCGCTGTGCCTCGGCCTGCGCCTCGGCCTCGGCCATGGTGCGCAGGTGCTGCTGCCACTTGATGAGCATGTCGACGTGCTCGGGTGCCACCACCTTCGGCTTGACCTGGGCCTGGTGCTTGCGCCGGCTCTGGTGGAGGGTGGTCCACCACATGTAGACGGCGAACACGGCGAACATCGGCCACTCGAAGACGTAGGCCCAGCTCAACTCGTTGCCCCCCAGGGCGCGCCGCACCTCGAACAAGAAGGCGGCCACGCACAGAGCGAGACCGGCGACCAGCGTCAGGTGGAGCTTGGCCGCCTCCGCACCGGTGAGGCGCGTACCCGGTCGAACCGGATCGGACGGTTCGGGAGGACCCACCGGCCCCACCCTATCCAG
Source organism: Acidimicrobiales bacterium (assembly GCA_050011635.1). Taxonomy (GTDB): domain Bacteria; phylum Actinomycetota; class Acidimicrobiia; order Acidimicrobiales; family RAAP-2; genus Bog-756. The sequence continues at coordinate 15,167 of JBEKIU010000056.1, read as the reverse complement.
GCCAGGCCAGGCCACCGGCCGGCACCCGCCTACTCGCCGAGGAGCAGCCCGTAGTTGGCCCCGCGTCGGAGATGATGGCCCCCGTCCGCGGCCAGGTTCTCACCGGTGATCCAGGCCGACTCCGGACCGGCCAGGAACCTGACCGCGGCGGCGATGTCCTCGACGGTCCCGAGGCGGCTGATGGGCATCTCGGCCAGATAGTCGTCCAGCAGCGGGCCGCCGGCGGTGATGGGAGCCATCAGCTCGTCGTCGACGATCCCCGGCTGCACGGTGTTGACCCGCACACCGGTCCGTCCCAGTTCCTCGGCCGCGTAGCGGCACAGCATGTCGATGCCGGCCTTGGCCGATCCGTACGCCCAGAGATAACGGTGAGGGAAGCTCCCGGCCCCCGAGGACATGCCGATGATCGAGCCACCCGGCGCCTCGCCGCCACCGACGCCGGTGCCGATCCCGGCCGCCATCAGCGGGGCGGCGTGTTTGATGGAGAGGAAGGTCCCGATGAGATTGAGGTCGACGGTGGCCCTCACCTGGGCCAGGTCTGCATCGGCGATCGGGCCCATGTGCATCGCCCCGCCGGCGTTGGCGAACAGGATGTCGAGGCGACCCCGTTCGGCGGCTGCCGCCGACACCGCGTCGGCCATCTGTTCCTCGACGGTGACGTCGGCCACCACGTAGGCAGCCGTCCCCCGTGGCGAACCGCCGGCCGCCGATGCGTCGGCCGCCTGCTCGAGCACGGTCACGGCTGTGCGCAGACGCTCTTCCGTGCGGCCGCAGATGGTGACGTGGGCCCCGTCGTTCACCAGCCGGGTGGCGGTACCCAGTCCGATGCCGCTGCCTCCGCCGGTCACCAGCGCAGACAGCCCGACAATTCCCGCTCCGTGACCCGTTTGGCCGCTCATGGCTCGATCGCTCTCCTTGCTCGGTGTGAGGGCGGCCGACCACGTCCCTGAAGCGGGACGTGCTACAGAGTGACCGTCCTTCTTGCTTGACTGCAGCATGCTAGGGCCGGTTCGCCAGGAGATGAGGAGAGGTTCGATGGCTTCCAGGCAGTTCAATCTGGCCGATCTGTTCGAGGTGGTGGTCGACACCGTCCCCGACCGACCGGCACTGGTCGCCGGGGCACGACGGCTTACCTACCGCCAGCTCGACGAACGGGCCAACCGGTTCGCCCACTCCCTCGACGATCAGGGCATCGGTTCCGGCGCCCACGTCGGGATACTGGCCCACAACTGCGCCGAATGGGCAGAGGCGATGATCGGCTGTTACAAGGCACGGACCGTCCCGGTCAACCTCAACTATCGCTATGTGCCATCCGAACTGGCCTATGTCATCGACAACGCCGACCTCGAGGGCCTCGTGTTCGAACGGGCCCTGACGGACCTGGTGGCCGAATCGATCGCCGACCGGGCACCGGGGCGGACACTCCACCTGGTGGTGATCGACGACGGCTCACCGCCGGCGGCAGCTCCCGCCCCCGCCATCGACTACGAAGCCCTGCTGGCCTCTGCGGCACCCGAGCGTGGGTTCGGACCCCGCTCGCCGGATGACGTCTACGTGCTCTACACGGGCGGCACCACCGGGATGCCCAAAGGAGTCATCTGGCGCCAGGAGGACATCTTCTTCGCGGCCATGGGTGGGGGCGGCTGGGGCGCAACGCCCATCGAGACCGCCGACGAGCTGGCCGGCCGGCTCGACACGGTCGATGACAACAGGGTGACCATGCTGGTGATGGCTCCGTTGATGCACGGAAACGCGCAGTGGGTGATGTGGAACGCGTTCATGATGGGGGGCACCGCCGTGCTCTACACCGATCACCGATACGATCCGGAGCGCCTCTTACAGCTGATCAGGGACGAGAGGGTGGTGTCGGTGGGCCTGGTGGGTGACGCCATGGCCCGTCCGTTGGCTGAGCGATTGGCCTCGGCCCGGCCCGGGACCTACGACACCTCGACGCTGGCAGTCATCGGATCCGGCGGAGCCATGCTGTCATCGACGGTCAAGGGCGAGCTCAAGAAGCAGTTGCCCACCGTCATCATCATGGACAGGTTCGGATCGAGCGAGAGCGGGGCCCATGGCGCCGTCGAGGAGGGCGCCTCCGGGCCGAGATTCCAGATGGGCGGCGACACCTCGGTCCTCGATGAGCAGCTGGATCCCCTCTCACCAGGAGACGGGAAGATCGGACGACTGGCCCGCAAAGGCAGGATCCCGATCGGGTACTACAAGGACGAGGAGAAGACGGAGGCCACCTTCCCGGTGGACGCCCACGGCGTGAGATGGTCGATCCCCGGCGACCTCGCCTCGGTCGAGCCCGACGGCACCATCACCGTCCACGGCCGGGGGTCGGCATCGATCAATTCCGGTGGTGAGAAGATCTTCCCGGAAGAGGTCGAGGCCGCGGTCAAGACGCAACCGCAGGTGTTCGGCGCCATCGTGGTCGGGCTCCCCGACGACCGGTTCGGTGAGCGGGTGGCCGTCGCGGTCTGTCCAAGGAACCCGGCAGACGCTCCGACACTCGAGGACATCCAGGCGCACTGCCGCGATCGCATCGCCGGCTACAAGATCCCCCGCCAGATGTTGGTGGTGGAGGAGATCCCCCTGACCGCGGCGGGGAAACCCGATTCCAAGGCGGCCAAAGCGCTCTTCTGATCGTCCACTCCGCTGCGGTCGCCGGGGGGTGAAGAGGACCACTCACGCGGTTTCTGATCGACCGGCGCGGGCATCAGCGGCCGACCTCCGACCGTCGAGCGTCCACCACCACCTCCACCGTGGCCACCACCCGGTCGGCCGCAGCCGTCAACACACCGGCATCGATGTCCACGGTGGCGTGGACCCCGGCATCGGGCCACAGACCGAGGACCCGAGCCGGCACCGGTCGTGAGGGTGACCGAAGCCCGGCGACCAGAGCCAGAAAGGCGAGCTCCTCAGCCCACGGGGCGCCCGGACGCCCCCCGGACATCGAGACCAGGGCCACCGGTCGATGACAGCGGCCGACTTCGTCCGGCCCTGTCCGCTCGCCGTCCAACACAACCCGAAGTTCGGACCGGCCCTTGAGCCGCACCGGACGCGGCGCCGGGCAGCTCCATTGGTCGTCCACACCGCCGACCTCGGCCAGGTGGGAGATCACCCTCCACTCGAGCGCCGACCACAGTGGGGTGGCCCAGCTGACGGCGTCGGCCAGAACCGAGGCCCGTCCTCCGGCGGCCAGGCCGGCGAACCAGGGTTCCCAGTGGAACGTGCGCCAACCCGTCCGCTCCCATTCCGCCACCGCCTCGCCGGACACCGGCCCGGCCGCCTCCACGGGTGTGCGGAAGCGCCCGGTGACACAAGCCCGGACGATGGCCAGCCCGAGAGATCGGCGAACGAACCGTGGCTTCCACGTGAATACCTCCGGGGGTGCGTCCAGCGACCAGGGGCAGGTCCTGGCCTGACGGAGGAGCGCCAGGTTCACGAGAACATCGTCGCCGGGGGGAAGGTGCTCGACCATCGGCCCGAGGTCGGAGACGAGACGGTCCCGGATGTCGACGCGGGTACCGTCGTCGATCGGCGCCCGTGGAGGGGCCATCAGCTCGCGGGTCAGCTCGGAGGCCCGCATCATCGACGGCCCGATTCCCGGTCGGGCAGCAGCGCGCGGATGCCGGCGAGGGTACGCTGGCTGGCCGCCACCAACAGCTCCTCGGTCACCGGATCGACGTCCAGCTCCCCAGTCCGCGTGTAGTAGGTCGCCACCACGAACGGCGGGGCGGGATTCCTGAGCGCCTCGACCAGTGCGTAGAAATGCAGGTCGGCACGGTGCTCGATCCGCCGAGCCCCCGACTTGATCTCGACGATAGCCACCGACGCGCGCTGTTGCGCGGGCCTTCCGACGGCCAGGTCCACCCTGGCCGAGAGCTCGACAGCACCGCCGGCCAACCCGACTCGTAGCGCCTCCTGTGTGCGCGGCAACCAGGCCGCGTCCAACTTTGGCCACCGTCGGACGAGCCCGTCGGCCTGGCGCTCAACCTCCGCCCGCAGCTCGGCCACCTCGGACTTGGGCAGGCACTCGATCCACGTGACCAGCTCACGTTGCCGATCATCGATGGACAGGGCGGCCAACGCGTCGGCCGTGGGGTCGCCGATCGACCCCACGGTGACCAACTGGCGGAAGAGGACATCGACCATGGCGCCGCAGGCCATCGACACCGTCGGTAGCCGTTGGCCGAACTCGACATCCCGCCGGCGGGCATCGGAGGACAGTGCCCGGGTGAGCCGGTCCTTGGTCACGACCAGTGGTGGCTCGGCGAGACCGGTCGGACCACCTCTGGGACTTTGGCCCCCTCCCTCGGAGAGAAGTCCCTCCTCCAGGCCGTGCCGGAGCATCACAACGAGCTCCGGGTCGGCCGTCGGGCGGGGTCTCCCGGTGATCCGGAGCCGGTCGAGGAGCGCGGGACCGGCCAGTGGCTCCCAGGCGTCGGGCCCGGCCGGACGGTGCTGAAGGTGGCCCTGGGGCAACGCCACCGGTCGTGCGCGACGTGCTTCGGGAGGGTCCGATGGCAGGTGACCACCCGTGGGGCCGGGAACACGGTCGACGTCTATCACCACCATGGATCCAGTGTGCCTGGCGGGTGTCACATTCGGCCCGGACCCGGACCCGGACCGGTGCCAGGGACGGGGGCCAGCAGGTGCCGCGGCGGTCGGGAGGGGTCGGCCTGCGGGCTGACAGGCCACGGACGGAGCCGCCGGTAGCCTCTCCTCATAATGCCCGACGCCGCGGTCACCTCGTTCGCCGTCGTCTTCACCCTGTTCGCCGTGGTGACCTTGGTTCTGCTGGTCCTCGTCGTGCGCTTCACCCTCCAGCGGGCTGCAGTGGCGAGGGCACGGTGGTTGGCCGATCAGTCCGACGACCTGGAAGCGCTCGGCGAGGAAGACGGCGAGGACGAGCGTGAGCTGACGGCGCTGGTGCTGGCCGGAGGCGGCACCCGCGGCGCCGTCCAGATCGGCATGTTGCAGGTGCTCACGGAGCACGGCTTCGCGCCCGACCGGATCTACGGATCCTCGGTGGGTGCGGTCAACGGGGTCGTGTTCGCGGCTGATCCGACGCGACGTGGAGTCGAGCGGATGACCGAGATCTGGAGGGGGCTGAACCGCGACGACATCTATCCGCAGGGGCGCCTGCATGGGCCGTGGCTCTACCTCCAGCAGCGGGATTCGGTCTACCCCAACACCGGGCTGCGCAAGGTCATCGAGGACGGGATCGACTTCGAACGGCTCGAGGACGCCGCCATTCCGGTCGAGGTGGTGGCCACCTCCCTGACCGATGGGCAGGAGCGATGGTTCACCTACGGATCGGCCATGAACGCGGTGCTGGCGTCGACGGCGGTCCCGGCCATCTTCCCGCCAGTGGAGATCGATGGCGAACGGTTCATCGACGGTGGGGTCGTCAACAACGTTCCGATCACGAGGGCCATCGACTCAGGGGCGACCCGGATCGTCGTGCTCCTCTGTGGCCCGCCCGTGTACTCGCCGGCCTCCCCGAGGCGCCCGGTGGAGGCGATGCTCAACGCCCTGATGATCTCCATCCATTCGAGGTTCGCCCGCGACATGGCCCGGCTCCCCCCTGGCGTGGAGGTCATCGTGTGCAGCGGGGTGCAGGGTGGAGCGCCTGATTTCGACGACTTCTCCTCCACCGAATCCCTGATCGCGCAGGGACGGGAGGAGGCTTCCGAGGTGGTGAGACGCTACGGACTCGGTGTTCCGGGGGTGTTCACCGCGCCAGCCGCACCCGAGGCGACGGATCCCGCACCCGACCCCACCGGGGACACCGCGGCGGCTCCGGCGGCTCCGGTTCCCGTCGGCGCCGGCCCGGCCGGCATGCCGCGTGGCGCGAGATCGGCCGACGACAACGGGGCGTCCGATGGCCCCGAGTCCGACGTCGCCACGGAGGCCGTCGAGGCGTTGCCGGCGACCCATCCCGAACCGGGCACGTAGCGCCGGACCACCCGAGCCGGTACTCCGGCGATCACGCAGTGGTCGGGGAAGGTGCCACGCACCACCGCTCCCGCTCCCACCACCACGTTCCTCCCGAGCACCGTGCCCGGGAGGATGACCACGCCGGTTCCGATCCAGCTCCCGCTACCGATCAGGACGGGGATGTCGCTCGGCCACTGGGCGTGCACCACCTGCTCTGGATCCTTGTACCCGTGGTTCTGGTCGGTGATGTACACGTAGGGCCCGGTGTGGACATCGTCTCCGATCTCCAACTGGAAATGACCGACGATGTGGCTGCCCCGCCCGATCATGCAACGGTCGCCGATTCGAACCACCGGATCGGTGACCATCTTCTGACCCGGCACCATGCCGGCGGAGATGCTCACGTGAGGCCCGATGAGGGTGTCGCGGCCCACCCGGATCCAGCGCTCGCCGAAGATGGCGCCGGGTGGAAAGGCGAGACAGCTCCCAGAGCCGAAGGCCCCAAAGCGGGTGGCCTGGCGGTTTCCGGGTCCGATGGCACCGTGCTTGGCGGTCCAACTCCACGCCGCATTGATCATCGAGCTGAGCAAACGGCTCCGGGCCGGTGTGTCCGCCGGGGCCAACCCCGGATGCCGGTGCTCCGGTTGTCCCGGTCCGGTCACCCCGGCCCTCGACCCGGTGTCCTCGGGGCCATCCCCCCGGCCTGCCCTGCCATCGGTCACCTCTCGACGCTATCTGATCCTTGGGACCGGCAGCGATTGGGCTTGTCCGGAGACCGCCCTTCGAACATTGGCTTGAGGCCCCTTTCGCTGACCAGGCATCGAGAAACGGTCATCAATAGAGTGGATCCATGTCCACCGACGACCCTGCGATTGCGAGCGACAGCACCCTTCTGGGTCGGGCCGGGTTCGAGACCGGGGCCGAAACCTACGAGCGAGCCCGCCCGGAGTACCCGGCAGAGGCGGTCGCCCACCTCGAGGCGGCGACCGGGATCGCCACCGGGTCCCGGGTCCTCGACTTGGCCGCCGGCACAGGCAAGCTCACCCGCCAACTGCGTGCCGACGGAGCCCACTGCCTGGCCGTCGAACCGTCGGCCTCCATGCGCGAAGTGTTCCGGCAGGCGGTTCCCGGAGTTGCCGTGTCGGGCGGGACGGCCGAGATGGTCCCGGTGGCCACCGGGACCATGGACGCAGTGGTCGTGGCCCAGGCCTTCCACTGGTTCGAACCCTCCCGAGCGCTGCCGGAGATCGTTCGTGTGTTGCAGCCGCGAGGCTGGCTGGCCCTGATATGGAACGAGCGGGACGAGTCCGATCCGGTCATGGCCGAGCTGGTCCGGATCAGCAAATGGGATCTCTGCCAGCCCTATCCGATGGGTATGGACTTCGGAACCATTATCGACGCGAGCGGGCTGTTCGGAGCGGTCGAGCGCACAACGTTCCCCTTCGTCCAGTCGCTCGATCTGGTCGGGTTCGTTGAGCAGGTGGCCACTCGGAGCTACGTCCAGGTCCTACCTGAACAGGAGCGGCGTACGCTCCTGACCAAGGTGGAGGCCTTCGGTGCCACGCTCGGGGAACCTATCGCCATGCCCTACGTCACCGATCTGTTCTGCGCCCAGGTATCGGGCTGACCGGCGGCCTCCAGCCGTAAGGCGAGAAGTAAGATGCCGGCCTCGAGTCCGGCTTGCCAGGGCACGTCACAAGGGTGGAGCCTCTGGTGCCCGCCGCGACCCGAGCGCCGCCCGACCAGGGGAGAGTATCGCCGATGATCAAGCTGACCTGTCTACTGAAGCGAAGAGAAGGAATGAGCCCTGCCGAGTTCCAGGCCTACTGGAAGGACCATCACGCCCCATTGATCGCCAACGGTCGCTGTGGGAGCCACGTCATCCGCTACGAGCAGAACCCCCGACCTCTGGACGATTACCGCGACGACGACGATCGTACGGGATATGACGGTGTGACCGTCCAGTGGTTCGCATCCATGGACGAGTACAACGCCCACATGAACGAGGTGGACTCGCCCCAGATGTTCGCGGACATCCCCAAGTTTCTCGACACCGATCACCTCGACTTCGTACTCACCGAGGAACCTCGGGTCATCATCGACGGGACCGTCGACTGGAGCAACTGAACATGGCGTGCCACGCCCGCTCTGCGTTCGGTCCCGGTGCCGGCTGATCGACCGTTCTCGGTGATGACAGGGAGTTCCGCCCCCGGGTCGACGGCGTGACGATGGCCGCATCCGGCGTCCGGATACTGAGGATGGCGCGCGTCGACATCGGGCGCCGCCATCCCTATCCATCTCCCGCCGCCCTCTCCCTGGCCACGATCCTCGCGCTGGGAGCATCACTGGCTGCGGACGCGCTGTTGGTGTGGGTCGGGACGAGCCGATTCCCGTCGACCAGGGGCTACGTGCACTTCCGATTCTCCGACTACGGCCTGCTGACGACCATCGGGGTGCTCATCGCTTGCGCGGCCTGGCCGGTCGTGACCAGGGTTTCGTGGGACCCCCGTTGGCTCTTCCTGCGACTGGCCGTGGCGGTCACGCTCGTTCTCTGGGTTCCCGACGTCTACCTCATCGTCAGGCACCAGCCGATCCGAGCCGTGGCCGTGCTGATCGCCATGCATCTGGCCATCGCCGTCGTCACCTACAACATCCTCGTCCGACTGGCTCCGGCCGTGGAGCCGTCGATCAGGGCCGAGGCACCTCAGGCCCTCCCGGGGCGTCGGCGCGCCGGTCCGGAGTCCGACCAGGTCGGTACGACCGAACCCGGTCAGGCCGCGGAGCATCCCAACGGCGTTTTCGCCACCGCTCTGTCACTGCTGGTCGCCGTCGAGTTCGCCGTCGGGATCGCGGTGCTGGTGTCGGTGCCAACCGGTCGGCCGAGTGGCTGGCTGCCGATGCAAGGCAAGCCTGTCTACCTCGTGCACGCCATCCTGGGCTTCCCCATCGCCGCCGGTGCCCTGGTGTATCTGGTCCGATGCTTGGGATCGACCCGCATCGACCGGCTCAGCGGATGGATCGGAGGGACTGGCGTAGGGGTGGCCGCGGTCGGTGGGGTGCTCGCCGTTACTCATCCGCTGCGGCTGGTCGGCCTCGGCTTCATGCTGCTCGGTTCGATGACCGCGGTGTTCGGCTACCTGCTCCCGGCACTGGACAGGATGACCGACCAGACCCCCAGGGAAGACGGGTCCTAGCCCAAGGGCGGCCGGGTTGGCGGGAGCCCGGACTGGCGGGAGCTCGGATCACGGACGTCCGCGGGCTCGCCTCCTGCATCGCCGGCCTTCCTCCGGTGCTGGGGAGGAGGTCTGGTTCGATTTTCAGAATTGCCACAATTATCGTCTACAGCCGATAATTCTTAGATTCCCACAGGGCCTACCTATCGGCTGCAGCCGATAAAACGGCCAATTTCGAATTTCCTCCGCCACATGTGTCCTTCCATCGGGAGGCGCCGGGTGGGTCGGCTTCGCCGCTTCCATTGACACCCGGTCCTCTCGGACGTACGATCCAACGGATCGGACAAACTGTCCGATATCCCGGAAGGGGCATCCGACATGCCAGACACTGCGATCGATCTCAGTTCAGTGGGCTTCGACGACATCGACCTGACGGACTCGAGGCCGTACGCCGAGGGTGTGCCACACCACTGGTTCGAGTTCTTGCGCAAGAACGACCCCGTCTGGTGGCAGGAGGAGAGCGACGGACCCGGCTTTTGGGCGGTGACCTCCCACGCCGACTGCACACAGGTGAACCGCGACTACGAGCACTTCTCCTCGGCGAAGAAGGCCACGTTCATCTGGGACCTCCCCGACGACGAGTTGGCCCAACAACAGCTACTCATGTTGAACATGGACCCACCCCTCCACACCCGTTACCGCCGCCTGGTCAACAAGGGGTTCACGCCAAAGATGGTCAACCAGCTCCACGAGCGGATCAACGCCGCGGCCGATCGGATCATCGACTCTGTGATCGAGGAAGGCAGAGCCGACTTCGTGACCGACATGGCCGCCGAGTTGCCGCTGGTGGTCATCGCCGAGCTTCTCGGGGTTCCCAACGAGGATCGGCACCTCGTGTTCGATTGGTCCAATCGGATGATCGGAAACCAGGATCCTGAGTATCAGACGGGAGAAGAGGTACCGGCGCAGGCTGCGATGGAGTTGTATGCCTACGCGTCGGCATTGTTCGCCAAGAAGCGCGGTGATCCCCACGACGACCTCATGAGCGTGCTGACCAGCGTGGACATCGACGGCGAGAACCTCTCCGACATCGAACTCGAGCTCTTCTTCCTCTTGCTCACCGTTGCCGGGAACGAAACCACCAGAAATCTGATCTCGGGTGGGATGGCCACATTCTTCGAAAATCCGGACCAGTGGGAGCTGCTCCGCAACGACCGGTCCCTGCTGCCGTCAGCCGTGGAGGAGATGCTTCGATACGTCACACCGGTCATGAATTTCCGACGCCAGACGACGCAGGACTTCGAACTCGGTGGTCGGCTCATCAAGGCCGACAGCAAGGTCGTGTTCTTCCACATTTCGGCCAACCGTGATGAAGCGGTCTTCGACGATCCGCAGACGTTCGACATCACCCGCAATCCGAACCCGCACATGGCGTTCGGTGCCGGCGGGCCCCACTTCTGCCTGGGCGCTAACCTCGCCCGCATGGAGATCCGCGTCATGTTCGAGCACCTGCTCGATCGGATGCCCGACATCCGGCTCGACGGCGAGGTGCAGCGCCTGCAGTCGCAGTTCATCAACGGCGTGAAGCACATTCCGGTGGCATTCCCCCCGGCGGCCCGCGTGTTGGCCTAGATGGCAGCGCGTCGATCGACCAATAACCTCAAAGAGGTAATCAGGGATTTCCGTCGCGATCAGGTCATCGCCGTGGCCCGACGGCTGTACGGCGAACGCGGTACCACCGACGTCTCCATGGACGAGATCGCAGCCGAGGCCGGCGTGGCCAGATCCACCGTCTATGTCTACTTTGCCAATCGCGACGAGCTGTTGAGAGCCTGCCTCAAGGGCATGCACGACCAACTGCTCGAGGACATCGCCGAAACGTGGGAGGAGAACGCCGAGCCCGTCCACCGGCTCGAGCGGCTGATCGAAGGAATGCTCGAGCGCATCGACGACGACCCGGCATTCTTCCGATTGGCGTTGATGACCCAGGGGATGGTCATCCAGGGCGGCGAGGCGGTCGGTACCGAGCTGGCCTCCATCGGACTCAACATCGCCCGGTTGATACGCGACCTCTACGTCGACGGCGTCTCGTCAGGAATCTTTCGGGACATCGACCCTGATGAAGCCGTCAATCTGATCGGCCAGCAGGTCTACGGGGCTATGGCGGTGCGGGCTGGAGAGGTCATCTCCCAGCCGGCATCGGCCGCGGCCGACAGGATCTGCGCGTTCATCTTGCGAGGGCTGGGAGCCTGAAGGCCTCGCCCGGTCAGCCTCCGGCTCTCGCCCGGTCAGCCTCCGGCTCTCGCCCGGTCAGCCTCCGGCGACAGCAGGGATGATCGAAACGGTCTGGCCGTCGGCCACCGGGGTGGCCAGGCCGTCGAGAAATCGGACGTCTTCGTCGGCGACGAATACGTTGACGAACCGGCGCAGCCCCCCACTGTCGTCGAAGAGCCTGTCGCTGAAGCCTGCATAGGCGCCGTCCAGCGCCTTGAGGACCTCGCCGACCGAGGAGCCCTCGACGGCCACCTCCCCAGCACCTCCGGTCAGGACGCGCAGTTGTGTTGGGATACGGACATTGACGCTCATCGTCTGCTCCTGTCGACCACTTCGTTCATCGATCAGCCCTCAGTTTCCATCGCCGCGGTAAAAGCCTCGAGCGTAGGAGCGATCGTAGCGGTCGTTCCCACCACTCCGGTCAAGGCCTCCACCGTCTTCAGCCCGTGCCCGGTCACCAGAGCCACGACCCGCTCATCGGAACGGACCGCACCCTGAGCAGCCAGCTTGGCCAGCGTGGCGATGGTGACGCCACCGGCTGTCTCGGCGAAGATCCCTTCGGTCCGGGCCAGAAGGCGAATGCCTTCGATCACCTCGTCGTCGGTGACAGAGGCACAGGAGCCACCGGACTTGCGAATCGTGTCCAGCGCGTACCACCCGTCAGCGGGATTACCGATGGCCAGCGACTTGGCGATGGTGTCCGGCTTCACCGGCCGGATGGCGTCGGTCCCTTCCGAGAAGGCCGTCGCCACCGGTGAACAACCCGCGGCCTGAGCCCCTGAAATACGCACCGACGGCTCCTCGTCGAGCATCCCGACCTTCCAAAGCTCGTCGAATCCCTTGGCCACCTTGGTCAACTGGCTTCCCGATCCGATCGGCACCACCACGTGATCGGGTGTCTGCCAACCCAACTGCTCTGCCACCTCGAAGGCCAAGGTCTTCGAGCCTTCGGCATAGTAGGTGCGGACGTTCACATTGACGAACGCCCAGGACGGCTGCTCGCTGGTCAACTCGGCACAGAGGCGGTTGACGTCGTCGTAGCTGCCCTCGACCGATATGACCTTTCCGCCGTAGACCGACGTCATGGTCACTTTGGCCGTCTCCAGGTCATGGGGGATGAGGACGACCGAGTCCATGCCCGCCCGGGCGGCATGGGCCGCCACCGAATTGGCCAGATTTCCGGTGGAGGCGCACGCAGCGATCTTGAACCCCAGCTGACGCGCCTTGGTCAGTGCCACCGACACCACCCGGTCCTTGAACGAGCCGGTGGGATTGGCCGTGTCGTCCTTGATCCAGAGCTCGCCCAATCCCAGTTCGGCGGCGAGTCGATCGGCCCGGACCAGCGGGGTGAATCCGGCGCCCAGGTCCACCGGCGTCGGGTCTGACACCGGAAGGAGATCGGAATACCTCCAGATGGTCCGGGGACCCGCGGCGATGCGCTCCTTGGTCATGGTGGCGGCCACCCGCTCGTAGTCGTAGGTCACCTCGAGGGGCCCGAAGCAGAAGTCGCACACGTGCAACGCCTCGGCAGGGTAGGTACGTCCACATTCACGGCAGGAAAGCCCGGATACAAAGTCCACGTCAATCTCCTCATCGCTCGGGCATTGGCACCTGGTGTGGGTCCGATCTGCCTGGGCAGTGCGGAATCACATGCTGGTTGCCGCGACGTCACTGGGCCCGGTCCCTCAGTCGCTCTGGATGATGGCCTCCATTTTGGACGAAGAATGCGCCGTCGTCAATGTGAACGCCGGTACCGGGCATGGACAGTGGTCTCACGGCACTGTCCTTCGCCCATCGGGCTCGGCGGATCCGCTCGCACACGGTGGGTCCGGGTGAGCGATGATGGCGTCATGCCGATCGAGCACACCGCCGGTGAGAATCCGGACCGGTATTCGCACGCCCAATTCGACGCCAGCCTGCTCGTCGAAGCAAAGGGAGACCGGAGCGTCTCCGTGTGCATCCCGGCCCGGAACGAAGCTGCCACCGTCGGCCCGGTCGTCCATTCCATCACCACGGCGCTCACCGGTTCGGCGGGCGGCGTGCCACTGGTCGACGAGGTGGTGGTGGTGGACGACGGTTCGGTCGACCGGACCGCGGAGGTGGCCCGCGGGGCCGGAGCCCGTGTCATCACCTCCGACGCCGCCCACGGCGGAAAGGGCCAGGCAATGCGGACGGCTCTCAAATCCAGCGACGGCGACCTCGTCGTCTTCGTCGATGCGGACGTGACCAACTTCGAACCCCACTTCGTGACCGGGCTTCTCGGGCCGCTCCTAGCCGACGAATCGCTCGCCCTGGTCAAGGGCCTCTATCGACGTCCGCTCCAGGGGGCTCCCGACGGTGGAGGTCGTGTCACCGAGCTCATGGCCAAGCCCATCATCGATCTACTGTTCCCGTTCCTGGCGCCGATCGAGCAGCCCTTGGCCGGAGAGACGGCGGCTCCGCGCGCTGTGCTTGAGAAGTGTGGCCTGGCGGACGGGTACGCCGTCGAGCTGGCTCTCCTGATCGACGCGGCCACCCAATTCGGTGTCGGGTCCATCGCCCAGGTGGACCTCGGGGTTCGGGTCCATCGCAACCGCCCCCTGTCCGAACTCCGGCCCCAAGCCACCGACATCCTCAGGGCTGCGCTGGTGCGCGCGCCGTTGATCACACCGGACTGAGGGTGGGAGTCCCCGTCCCCATGCCGCCGATCGCATCCAGTGTCGACTACGCCGAGCTGCGGACCGATTCCCGATCGCAGACGAACCCCGGACGGCTCCCGAGCACCGGCACTGGCACTGGCACAGACACCGGCACCGGCACTGACACCGGCACTGGCGCCGGTGAACGATCGACTGACGCAGCTGGACGATCCTCCTGACGCGCCCGCACCCGTCGCCGGCCGGGAATGGCGAGGGCGGCGACAGCACCGATGGCCACGACCACAGCGCCGACGTAGACCGCTGTGGTCATGCCATCGACATAGTCCTGACCTGTGCGGTAGCTGCCGTGGGCGCTGAAGACCGCGCCGAGCACCGCGATCCCGAGGACGCCGCCCAACTCCCGAAAGGCACTGTTGGCGCCCGAGGCGACGCCCTCCAGCGATTTGGGCACGACCCCGAGCACCAGTGACGCGAGAGGGACGAAGAAGAGGGTCATCCCGATGCCACAGATCACAAACGGCACGACCAGCTCGGAGTAGGGGGTGAACGGATTCGTGATCGCCGCCAGCCACGTCAAGCCCACCGTTTGGAACACCAGGCCGGTCACGACCAGGGGCTTTCCGCCCCACCGTTCGGCCAGCTGGCCGACCACCGGTGCCAGCAGCATGACCATGGCCGTCCACGGAAGCACCCGGATTCCGGCGGCCAACGGCGAAAGCCCTTGCACGGTCTGAAGGAATTGGGTCAGGAAGAAGATGGATCCGAACATCCCGAAGCTGAACAGGAGCGCGGTCACGTTGACGGCGGCGAACCCGCGGTTGCGGAACAGCCTGATGTCGAGCATCGGGTGATCCGAGCGCAATTCCCAGGCGGTGAAGGCGGCCAATGCCACCGCACCGACGACGAAGGAGCCCAGCACCGAGGAGCTGGCCCAACCGTGGGCGTTCCCCCTCACCAGGCCGAGGACGACGCCGAAGAGTCCCGTGCTGACCAGGCCGACACCAACCAGATCAAGCCGTGACGGCCGGCCCCGCGACTCGGACAGTTTCCACCAGGCCAACGGGATCAGTACCACGCCCACCGGCACGTTCAGCCAGAAGATGTACTGCCACGACCACCCGGTGGTGACGGCCCC
>JBEKIU010000055.1:0-20197 GCA_050011635.1 Acidimicrobiales bacterium | reverse complement strand
AGTCGGTCCCTTCGGAGGTATGGGCCCGCTGGAGGTCGGATCCGGACTTCCGACCGCCTGGTGGCGAGACGCTCACCGAGGCAGGCGCCCGGGTCCGTGCCGCGTGCGAGGAGCTCTTCGCCGTGGAAGGAGAAGGGGCGCGCGGTCGGGGAGCGGTGGTGGTGGTGAGCCACGTGTCGCCGATCAAAGCCGCGACCTGTTGGGCCCTCGGGCTCGGTGACCAGGGAGCGTGGCGGCTCTACCTGGCCACTGGTTCGGTCACCCGGATCGGTTGGGGCGCCGACGGACCCGTCCTCAACCGCTTCAACGAGACACCGCCGTCGAGCGCGGACTGAGCGGGGCGACGGGCGCCCTCAGAAGGTCGGTGATGGAGTGCACCATGAGGCGCTCGGCTGCGGTTGCGGAGTAGCCGCTATGAGACCGGAGCATGTCCCAGTTCTGCCAGCCGCTGGCCAGGAGGAGCGTGTCGAGGAGGAGCTGGGCGCTCGTCCCGCGGGCGGAGATCTCGGGTCCGAGCGTCACCGCCACCTGCCGGCGCAGCAGTAGCCGCTTCTCGACAAGGACGGCATTGACTCCCTCGGATGCGCCGGCCTTGGCGTACGCCATCCGGAGCATCGGCGCGATGGCCTCGTACAACTGACGGCGCTGACGGCAGGTGGCCTGGACCCGGACGCCGACCGGCCCGTTCGGAGGGAGGAAGGCGATCAACTTCCGGTGGCGGAGGAATTGTCCAGCTGCGGCGTTCCTGATCACGATCTCGACGTGGTGGAAATGATGGAAGAGGGAACGGACCGACAGGCCGGCGTGCTTGGCGATCTGCTGGCTCGTCGGTGCCGGGTTGCCGTTCTGGATCAGATCGATCGCCGCGTCCACGATCAGGTTGCGCGAGCGATGCGACCGAGCGGCGCGCCGGTCGGTCGGTGCTCCGGCCAGCCCCATCCAGTCGCCCATCCTGCGGCCGGCGACGTCTGCGCCCGACGCCTTGCCGCCGGCGACGTCTGCGCCCGCCGCCTTGCCGCCGGCCCGCTGGTTGCCGGCCGGTTTGCCAGCCACCGCTTTGCCACTGGTTTTGCCTCCGGCCCGCTTGTTGCCGGCCGCCGCCTTACCCGTCCGCTTGCCGTCGGCCACGTCTCCGCCCGCGTCACCACCCGCGCCTCTGCCTTCAGCGATGCCCCTCACGGCGTCAGCCTAGGGTGGGCCTCCAACCGGCCGACCGGGTATTCCCCCGTAGGCGTCGGTTCGACCTCCGGGTGTGGTCAGCCGGTGGCGGAGGGTGGGAACGGGGATCTGTCAGTCGGGGAGGAGCCCGTCCAGTTCGTCCTTGGCCATCCTGCCGTCCTGGATGACGGCGAGGAGTCGGGACCGGTCCTGCAGGACCCGGACGTCGGCCAGAGGGTCCCCGTCGACCACCAGCAGATCCGCCCGCTTCCCTGCGGTGACGGTGCCGAGCTCATGACCCCGACCCATCAGTTCCGCACCGTGCTTGGTCGCCCACCGGATCACATCCAAGGTGGGGATTCCGACCTCTTCGACGTAGTAGGCCAGTTCCTCGGCGTAGGAGCCGTGGGGGAGGAAGATGGCGCCGTAGTCGTCACCGAGCACGATGCGCATGCCCGCGGCGTTGGCCTTGGGGAGGATGTCGGCCATGGCATCGATGTCCGACTTCATGGAATCGGTGAACCCGAGTGACGATCCACCCATCGACGCCAGGAAGCGAGCCGGGAACAGCATCGACGGCACCAGTGGCGTCCCCGTCTCCACGATGCGCTCCATGCACTCGTCGTCCATGCCGTCACCGTGGTCGATGACGTCGATATGGAGATCGAGGGCCATCAGGATCGCCTCCCGGTTGGCGATGTGCCCGCGCACCTTCGCTCCCCGGAGGTGGGCCGCCTCGATCCCCGCGGCCAGCTCGTCCCGGGTCATCTCGATCTGCTCCTTCGGGCCGACGGTCCCATGCCCGCCGGTCACGAACATCTTGATGAACTCGGCACCTTCTTTGATCTCGGCGCGGACCGAGCGCCGGAACTCGTCGGGTCCGTCGCTCGGCCGGATGGCTCCGAGCGCACCGACCTGCCAGTGTGGCGGGTAGCTTCGATCACCGGCGTGACCCGTGGTGCTGATGTCCCGGCTGCACGGCACCAGGCGCGGACCGGGGATGAGGCCCCGGTCGATTGCCACCTTCATGGATGCGTCGATGGCGAACGGGGCGCCGGCCGACACGGCGCTGGTGAATCCGCACTCGACCAGGAGCCCGAGATTGTTCACCGCCCGCACCGCCTGCAGCGCCATGGGCTCTTCGAGCCCGAAGGGAGCAGGGACGGCGCCGAGGTTGTGATAGGTGGCGTGGAAGTGGCAGTTCACCATCCCCGGCATGACGGTGCGGCCGCCCAGGTCGACGACCCTGTCGTCAGGACGGGGGTCGGCCACCGGGCCGGGGCCCACGGCGCCGATCCGCTCACCTTCCACGACCACGTGGGCGTGGGCCAGGGCCGGATGATCGCCGTCCACCACGGTGGCGTCGGTCAGCACGAGCCGGGAGGATCCGGTCACGGGTGGACCACCACCTTGATGGATCCGCTGCTGCGGTCGCCGGCCACACGGAACGCCTCGGCTGCATCGTCGAGGTCGAACCGGTGCGTGATGACCGCCTCGGCCAGGTCCGGCGCGGCCGCCAGCATCTGTGCCGCATGCTCGAACTCGGAGATGCCGTGATGATGGCCGTAGGTGAACGCCGGCACCAAGGAGACCTCTTTCAGCTGGAACAGGAGGCTGAACCGGATCGGTTCCCAAAACGTGCTGATCACGCCGATGGTGCCGCCCGGTCGTACCAGTTCGAAGGCTCTGTCCATCGACCCCTGGGTTCCGGCTGCGTCGAGCACGATGTCGTAGTCCGTCGCCGTCGAGGTGCCGGCCCCGAGGCGCTCGCCCGCCTCCACCCGGAAGGCGTGGTTGGCCACCAGGTCGACCTCGGCGCCGAGCGCACGGGCCGCAGTGATGGTGCACAGCCCGATCGGGCCTGCTCCGATGACCAGCACGCGGGCGCCGGGCTGGACGCCGGCGCGGTGGATGCCGTGGAGAGCCACCGCCAGTGGTTCGACCAGGCAGGCGTGATCGAGGGCGAGCCCCGCCGGGATGACCCTGGCGCACCCCGGGTCCACCCACACCTCGTCGGCCAGACCGCCGTCGAGGCTGACCCCGTACATCGCCCCCAGCGCCGACGGACACTGTTGCTCGCGGCCGGCGAGGCAGTGTTCGCACTGCCCGCAACGCACGGCGGGCAGGATCGCCACCGTGGTGCCGTCGTCGAGCCGGCCGCTGAACTCGTGGCCGAGCGTCACCGACGAGGGGCCGAACGAGACCAGGTGGAGGTCGGATCCGCAGATTCCAGAACTGGCCACCGAAACCCGGACGCCTTCTCTGGGGCCACCGTCGGTGGCCATCACCCGGACGCCGTCCTCGGTGGATCTCACTCCGCGCATCGGATTACGTGCCGGTGACGGAGCTTCGCTCGGAGACGGTGAGCACGTGGGCATCCGCGCCGACGATCCGTGAGACGTGGTCGGCCATGAAGTCGTGCTCGTAGGGCTGGGCCTGATGGGCCGAGAACGCCTCCTCGGACTCCCAGCACTCGAAGAACCGGAAGCGGTGCGGCTGATCGAGATCCTCGGACCACCAGTACTCCACGCAACCCGCGTCCTCACGGCTCCTGGTGGCGACCGCCTTCAGCGCGGCCACGGTCTCGTCCCGCTCGCCGGGTGGGAAATCGAGATAGCCGGTCAGTGCATGCAAGGCAGTCCCCCATCGATCCAGCATCCGGAGGGCCGCCCGGCCAACCGGGTGATCTCGACACTCCTCTCGGCGGCGAAACTTAACATCCGGTGGACGTGATGGGAAGAAGACCGGAGCGGTGGGGAACGCCTGCTCGGCCACCTGGCGCGGACAGTCGGGGAGCCACCGCCGACCGGTCGTGCGTTCACCGGGGGTGGTGGTCCGGTCGCCCGGTGGTACTACCGTGGCCCCATGACGACCTTCGGTGTTCAGCTGCCCAACTTTTCGGGAATCGATTCCGATGCCCTGTTCGAGCACATCGTCGACCTGGCCTTGGCCGCGGAGACCTCCGGGTTCGACTCGGTGTGGGTCATGGACCATTTCTTCCAGCTGGCACCCCTCGGAGGTCCGGACCAACCCATGATGGAGTCGTACACGCTCCTCGGGGGAGTGGCGGCTCGAACCCGGCGGGTGCAGCTCGGCACCCTTGTCACAGGGGTCACGTACCGGAACCCGGGCATCCTGGCCAAGATCGTCACCACGCTGGACGTCATCTCGCGGGGTCGGGCCATCCTCGGGATCGGCGGTGCCTGGTACGACGTCGAGCACCAGGGGCTCGGCATCGACTACCCGCGCGATGGGGTTCGCCTGGACATGCTGGCCGAGGCCGTCCAGATCTGCCGAGCCATGTTCACCGGCGACGACGTGAGCTTCACCGGGGAGTACTTCCGGTTGGACCATGCCCGCAACCTGCCCCGACCCGTGCAACCCGGCGGTCCGAAGATCATGATCGGCGGTGGTGGTGAGAAGCGCACGCTGCGGCTGGTGGCCGAGTATGCCGACAAGTGCAACGTGGGAGGCAGCGCGGAGACCTTGGCGCACAAGATCGAGGTCCTCCATCGCCACTGCGCCGATGTCGGGCGCGACCCCGGCGAGATCGACGTGACATGGATGACGCCCTTGATCCTCACGACGTCCGAAGAGAACACAGCCGAGGTGCGGACGATGGTGGAAGCCAGCGGCTCTCCCGAGGAGGTTGCCGGCTTCACCATCGGCCAGCCCCATGAGATTCCCGATCTGGTGGCCGGTCACATCGAGGCCGGCGCCGACGAGGTGATCTTCAGCTTTGCCTTTGCCGACACCGCCGGCATCGCCGCGGTGGGCGAGGCTTTCGGGCTCCCCCGGTTCCCGTCGGCATGAACGAGGGGCGGTAGACGGCGTCCGCAACCGGCTGACCGACACCTTGGAGGACCGATCCGGTCAGGCCCAGAGCAGACCGGTCGGCCGACCGGACGTCCGGTCCCCATCCGCTGAACGGTCCTCGTGGCAACATCTCGGCGTGACATCCGCACCACGCTGGCGCAGCCGTCTGCTCGCACCGACCTCGGTGGCGCCGGCGGTTGCCGTGGCCGGGTGGTGCATCTTCGCCTGGTACCTGTTCGCACAGGCACTGGCCGGACCGCCTATCAGCTGGAACGACTCGGTTGTCTATGTCCACATCGCGTCCCGTTCGCTGTGGAGCGCCGGGTTCTGGGCGGGCCAGCGACCACCGGCCACCGCGTTGCTGATCAAGCTGGTCGGCTCGTCCCGCGGGTTTCTGGCCGCCCAGTCGACGATCGCCGCGCTCTCGTGGGGTTTCCTGGCCTGGACGGTCGGCCGGCTGGTCAGCCGAGGATGGCGACGAACGGTAGCGGCTTGGGCGATTCTCGCCTTCGCCACCGCCTTCCCGGTGACACTGTGGAACCGGTCGGTGCTCTCCGAGTCGCTGTCCATGAGCCTGTTGGCGTTGGTGTTCGCCACACTGATCTGGACCGCCCGCAGATTGACATGGCCCCGGGTGGCGGCGGCCACGGGAGCCTGCCTGTGCTTCGCGGCCACCAGGGACGCCCAGATCTGGACGGTCGCGTTCCTGGCCGTGGTGGTGGGCGCAGGTGCGATCGTGGCCGCGGTGAAGAAGCGAGAGCCGGCCGTGCGGGCCGGAACGCTGTCCCTCTGCCTTGCCGGGGTCGTGGTGCTCACCGGGTGGGGAACCGTCTCGTCGCACCGGACCGAGCAGAACGTGGCCGACGTCCTCTATGTCCGGATCTTCCCGTTTCCCGGCCGAGTGGCGTGGTTCGCCGCCCACGGGATGCCCGAGCAGCGCCAGATCGATGACCTGGCGCGGGCGACAGCCGCAGCTCCCGGCGCCGCCAAGGTGGTCGGCTTTCCCGTCTCGGACCCGACCTTCGCCCAGCTCGAGCGTTGGATCGACTCCAAGGGCACCGGTACGTATCTCCTCTGGCTTCTCACCCATCCCGGCTACGTGGTCACCGAGCCGCTCCTGCGGCCGGAGCGCTCCTACAACTTTGCCAACGGAGACCTCACGTTCTACGCGTCATCCACGGACCGCATGGCATCACCGTTGACGTTCGCGATGTGGCCGCCCCTGATCGCGCTGGTCGCGTTGGCCACCGTGGCTGCGATGGTCAGCGTGGTGTCGGGGGCATGGCGGGACGGGGTCTGGCGCATGGTGCTCGCCCTCACCGTCATCGGCATCCTCTCCATGTTGGTGGCATGGCAGGGCGACGGCCAGGAGGTGACACGGCACACGGTCGAGGGATTCGCCGAGTTGCGCCTCGGGATATGGATCGTGATCCTGCTCTGGTTCCTCGGCGCACCACCTCCCCGACCAGGCGATGCCCCATCCGACATGACGGCACACCGGGAACGGACGGTCGTCTGAGCCGGCGCGTTCACACCAGCGTTCACCCCCGTGCCATCGAGCCGGACGTCTCCCGCCGTCGGGCGATCGCCCCGGCCAGTCGATCGAGCACTGTCACGGTGTCCTCCCAACCGATGCACGCGTCGGTGATGCTCTGACCGAAGACACGGGGGCCCGCTCCGAGGTCCTGGCGCCCAGCGACGAGGAAGCTCTCGACCATCAGGCCGACGATGCCTCGCTCGCCTCCGGCCAGGCGCCGGGCGAGGTCGGACACGACGAGTGGCTGCCGGAGGTGGTTCTTCCCACTGTTTCCGTGGCTGACATCGACGATGACACGACGGGCGAGTCCCGACCGCTCCAGGCGCTCGAGGGCACGGGCGACGTTGGACACGTCGTAGTTCGGACCGGCCGCACCACCCCGGAGCACGAGGTGTCCGTCGGGGTTCCCCCGCGTCGTGATGACGGCCGCCCGCCCCTCCTCGTCGATGCCCGGGAAGACCTGGGCGCCGGCGGCGACGGCGATGGCGTCCACGGCCACCTGGACGTCACCTTCGGTGGCGTTCTTGAAACCGACGGGCATCGAGAGACCGCTGGCCAGCTGCCGGTGGATCTGGCTCTGCGAGGTCCGGGCGCCGATTGCCCCCCAACTCACGGCGTCGGCCAGGTACTGCGGCGTGATCGGATCGAGGAACTCGCAGCCCACCGGAATCCCGAGCGAGACGACGTCGAGCAGGAAGGCACGGGCTGCGAACAGGCCGTCGTTGACCCTGAAGCTCCCATCCAGCCCCGGGTCGTTGATGAGCCCCTTCCACCCGACGGTCGTGCGCGGCTTCTCGAAGTAGGTCCGCATGACCACGAGCAGCTCGTCGCCGAGACGGTCGGCCAGGCTGACAAGTCGTTCCGCATAGTCGAGACCGGCCACGGGGTCGTGGATCGAACAGGGTCCGACGACGACGAGCAGGCGGTCATCGCTCCCGTCGAGGATCGATGCGACGGCCTGGCGGGCGCGGATGACCACGTCTGCGATCTCGTTGCTCACCGGGAGCTCCTTGGCGAGCCTCCGGGGCGAGATGAGGCTCCGTATGGCAGTGATGCGCCTGTTCTGGGCCAGATCCTTCGGGTCCACGGTCTCCTGTTCCTTCCCGCAGGCCGAGCGATCCGTGGATGACCGGCCTGCCACGTCTTGGGCAAAGCAAAAGGCAGAGGCTCAACGCCTCTGCCTTCGTAGCCGGTCCTAGATGAGTGCGGGATCAGTGCGTGGAAGCGCTCCGAGGCTCACCTAGAGCCGGCTCGTGAAACCACCAATAACAACGCATGTCCGAAAGGATATCACCCGGTGTTTCGACACGCCGGCCGGTCCTCCCTTCGGGGCACGATCCTCGGCCAGGCTCTACCGGGGCACGCCCCATCCCTGCTACTTTCGTAGCGGGAAGTGGCGCGTGGGCGCAACCGAGGGGAGGGGCGGACATGTTCGATCGGTACGGTTCGGTGGGCCGGGCCGGGCACCCCTCCGACCACCGGCGCCGTCTGAGGGTTGCCGGAATTCTGGCTGCGGTCCTCGCCGTGGTCTTGAACGTCGTGCTGGCCACGTCGGCGGGGGCGGACCCGCCCGGCGCTGCCAGCCCGGGAGAGCACCTCGAGGAGATCGTCACCGCCGGCCTGCGGCTCCACCCGTCCGCCATCATCTCGGGGCGGGCACCGGCCGACCAACGGCGGGCCGGGCGCGGTGCGCACTCCGATGCTCAACCGTCGTGCACGTTCAACGGCGTCACGGACGTCGTTCCCGGTGTCGTGCCGGGGTCGGCAGTGGCGATCAGCTGTTCGGGGTGGGCGGCCAACACGCTGATCGCAGCGGCCGAAGTCAGCCCGCTCGCCCTCTCGTCGGCCGGCTCCTCAGGGGCCGACATCGATCCGAACATCCAGACCTTCAACGCCGACGGGGATGGAGGCCTGACAGCCTCGTTCACGGTTCCCGATCCGTTCGTGGCGCCCGATCCGAACGCAGTCTGCCCGCCGACGCCCGCTCAGGTGGCGCAGGGGGACCCCTGGTGCGCCCTCGTCCTGGTCGATACCAACGATCCCAACAGCGGTACGGCAGTCCTGTTGGACTACGCATCGTCGGCGCCACCCCAGCCGCCACCCACGTCGGCCACGGCCGTCGGGATGGCCGCCACCCCGGACGGTGGTGGTTACTGGTTGGCGTGGTCGGACGGGGACGTGACCGTCCACGGGGACGCACAGAGCTACGGCAACGCATCCCAGTTGTCTCTCAATGAGCCGATCACCCACATCGTGGCCACCCCCGACGGCAAGGGCTACTGGTTGGTGGCCTCCGACGGCGGGACGTTCGCGTTCGGCGACGCCGGCTTCTTCGGGTCGATGGGGGGTCGGCATCTGAACCAACCGGTGGTCGACTTGGCGCCCACGCCCGACGGCCGCGGCTACTGGCTGGTCGCATCCGACGGCGGCATCTTCGCCTTCGGAGATGCGCAGTTCCTGGGGTCGATGGGCGGTCGGGTCCTCAACTCGCCGGTGGTCGGACTGTCCGCCGACCCGACGGGCGGGTATTGGGAAGTGGCATCCGACGGCGGGATCTTCGCTTTCGGAGCCTCCTTCTTCGGGAGTACCGGGGCCATCCGCCTCAACCAACCGGTGAACGGGATGGCGGCTACCCCCGACGGGATGGGGTACTGGTTCGTGTCCTCGGACGGCGGCATCTTCGCGTTCGGCGACGCCCGCTTTTCCGGCTCGATGGGGGGGACGGCACTCGACGCTCCGGTCGTCGGCATGGCTGCCGACAACGCCACCGGCGGCTACTGGCTGGTGGCGTCCGACGGCGGGATCTTCAGCTTTCGTGCTCCGTTCCTGGGGGCGTCGTGATCGTCGACCGGAGACCGATCATGCCCACTCCCGACACTGGGGTAGGGAACTGACGTGCCCTACGCCGTCGTGCTGCAGGTCAAGATCGACCCCGGACTCGACGACACGCACCGGCAGTCGATGCTCGAGCAGGTCGTCGTTCCCGAGGTGACCGGACTGCCCGGCTTCCAACTGGCCTCGTGGCTGAACGACGGACAGGGAACCGGTGTGTGCCTCTTCGAGTTCGACGCCGAGGAGAACGCCAGGGCCGCGATGGAAGCCCTGACGCCGCCGGGGGGTCCGGTGGCGATCGGGTCTGGCGTCTTTGCCATCGAGCTGGAGGCGACCCGCTGATGCCCCGCTCAGGCCCGGCAGGCCCGGATGAGGCCGGCCGGGGTCCGGGCCCAGCCACACGCCGGAGTTCATGATCACCGGGGATGGGAGGCGGTGTAGGCCCCCGCCTCGGCTTGGACGATGGCCACGAGGTTGCCGAGGGCGATATTCGGATCGTCGACATGGAGGCCCCAGGCGGCGTCGGGCGCGGCGGTGAGCGCCGGAGCGTGGTGCTCTCCGGTGACCATCAGCACGCTGGCCCCGTTGCTGTGGACGCAGCGGGCCGAGTACGGGCCGTCGAACTCGATCCAAGGCGTGGTCGAAGTCGGCGGATGAACGAAGATCCCGTCCGTGGTGCTGCCGGCGACATCCTGTGTGGGTAGGTGGGTCCGGTACAAGGACTCGAGTGTGCCGCTGCCTCCGGACAGTGAGGCCGGATTCGTGCACAAGGTCTCGACGCCGGACCTGACCGCGGCGGGCGATTGCCGGCCGAACATCGAATCGGACGGCGGTTGAGCGGAGAAGCTGTCGTAGGCGATGAGGCAACCGGTCTGGGTGTCGGAACGGCACGGCTGGATGTGCTGGTCCTTGAAGAACAACCTTCCGTCGGTGCGCACGGGGAGGTTGCCGCCGGTGAGGATGGCAGAGACGAGGAGTGGACGGACCCCGGGATTGTGCTCGATCTGGTCGATGATGAGAACGGCCAGCTGGTAGCTACCTTCCGAATGCCCGACAAGGACGACTCCGCGTCCATGGTTGTAGTGGGCCAGGTAGTCCCGCCAGGCTGATGCGACGCTCTCGGTGGCGATCTGCGAGGACCTGGTGCCACCGCCGTCTCCGGTGGCCTCCCGGTAGATCGGGGCATAGACACGGCAGGCCCGGGAGAACGGCGAGGCCTCGAGCTCGGCGATGGCGGTCTCCTGCGGATCGACGTCGAGATTGGCATTGTCGGTCTGCTGCAGGGTGATGTTGGGATACACGTAGAAGCAGTCGATGGGTGGATTGCTCGCCGGTTCGTCGTTGACGACGTGCTCACTGCCGTTCCCATCGACCACGGTCGTCTGGAGAGGAGCGGTACACGGATCGTGCGCCAGTCCGGGACGACACAGCCAGACGGTACCGGCGGAATCCGGCTTCTCGGCAAGGCCGCCACCCGGGTGTGAGCATCCGGCAACGGCAACGGCCATGGCGCAGGCCGCGAGCGAGGCCACCAAGGCCCCCGGGCCACGAAGCACCCGCACCTTCCCCATCCGGGCCACGAAACCATCTTTGCATTCCGGGGCCGGATTCAGGATTCGAGTCGTCATCCGGAGCTCACACAGTTTTGCCTCCGACGGCCGGAGGGCCAAGACTCGAGCGTGGACCAATCAATGGACAGAACCGAGATCGTGACGCTGGCGTCGACCCTCAGGGGGCTCCTCCACGAGCCCCATGCCGGTCTCAGTGAGACTCTCCGCCATCGCTGGGAGGGTGCCCTCGTCGCTCTCGAATTGGTGCTGGGGGAGCGGACGTCACTGGTGGACATCCTGATGGCGGATGGGTAGACGCCGTCAGACCGGACCGGGAGAACCCCGGTGACGCCCCGTCGGGGGTGAAGCGGCTGGCCGCGGACGTGGAGACCGCCCCGGGCAGACCGCCCTTCGTTTGACTAACTAACTGAGTCAGTCTTAATCTGCGGGCATGCCCAGGCGTACGCCGCCGAGCCGACTGGCGGACATCGCGCAGGCCGCCGGCAAGGTCTTCACCGAGAAGGGCTACCGGCGGACCTTGATGACCGACATCGGCAAGGAGCTGGGCCTGAGTCATGCCTTGCTGTACAAGCACGTCGAGAGCAAAGAGGCGCTCTTCCAGCTGGCCCTGCTCTTTGCCATCTCCCCGGACGCCATCGTCGGGCTCCCCAGCCCGTTGCCGACACCTGCTCCCGGGGAAGCGCTCAAGCCTCTTGCCGACTGGACCGCCGGCAACGCCACGTTTCCCGTGCTGAGGGCGGCGCTGGCCACAGACGACTGCAGTGACATCCGCGGTGAGTTCAACGCAGTCGTCGACGAGTGCTACTCCGTGGTCGAGGACAACCGTGCCCTCCTCGCCCTGCTCGAGCGATCCGCCGTCGACTTCCCGGAGCTCAGGGAGTTGTACTTCGGCAAGTCTCGACGCGGGCAGGTCGACATGCTGGCGGACTACGTGGAACGCCGGTCACGATCGGGCCTCCTCCGCCCGTTTCCGGATCCGGCTCTTGCCACCCAGCTCATCATCGAGACGGTGGCCTGGTTCGCCTGGCATCGGAGAGACCATCTCGCACCGATCGATGTGGACGACGGCGCGGCCCGGCAGAGCGTGCTCTACCTCCTCACTGCCGCGTTCATCCCCGACCAGGACGCGAAGAACGGGTCGGGATGACCCTCAGCGTCGACGGGCAGGTGGCCGACACCGGGACAGACGACGGGCAACAGGTCCGAACCGGCCACGACCACCTCGCTCCGGTGGATCGGCGGATCTTCGTCGTGTCCGGCACCCTGTTCGTCGTCCTCATCGCACTCTCCGGTCGGTACGGCTTCCACCGTGATGAGCTGTACTTCCTCGACTGCGCCCGGCACCTCGCCGCCGGCTACGTCGACCAGCCCGTCCTCACCCCGCTCCTGGCCCGGGTCTCCCTGTGGGCATTCGGTGTGTCCCTTCCCGGGCTGCGCCTGTGGCCGGCGCTCGCCGGGGCGGGCACGGTGGTCCTGGCCGGGCTCTTGGCCCGCGAGTTCGGTGGGAAGCGGACGGCCCAGCTGCTCGGAGCCCTCGGTGCGGCCACCATGCCGGCACTGCTCGGAGCCGACCACCTCTTCGGACCCACCGGCTTCGACATGTTCTTCTGGACCGCCCTGTCCTTCTTCATCGTGCGCATCGGTCGGACCGGTGATTCGAGGCTGTGGATCCCCGCCGGCATCGTCCTCGGGTTCGGGTTGGCCAACAAGCACAACATCGGCCTGTTCGCCGCGGCCCTGGCGGTGGGGATCGTGGCCGGCGGCGGAGGTCGGCAGCTCGCCAATCGGTGGTTCGTGGCCGGAGCGCTGATCGCGGCAGCCTTCACTGCGCCTGACCTCTGGTGGCAGGCGACCCACCACTGGCCGACCATCGAGATGACCCACCGGTTGAACCAGGAGAACGGCGGGATCGGCAACATCGGCACCTGGATCATCGGCCAGCTGTTCGAGGCGAACCTGGCGTTGGTGTGGGTGTGGGTGGTGGGGATCCGGTACCTGTGGCGATCGGACCGACCGCTGTGGCGGGCATTGGTGTGGGCCTACGGCCTGCTCTTCGTGCTCTTCGCCCTGACCACGGGGAGCAAGGTCTACTACCTGGCCGCCGCCTACATCTATCTCGTGGCCGCAGGAGCGGTCAGTGTCGAGAACTGGCTCGATGCCGCACCGGTGCGGCGCCGGCGCCTCCTCGCCCTGTTGGCCTTGACCGCCGTCTTCTCACTCCCCTTGGTCCTCCCGGTCCTGCCGGCCAGCGACATCGGCTGGACCTACGGCGCCGATCCGCAACTCGGTGAGACGGTCGGGTGGCCCGAGCTCGTCCAGACGGTCGGCTCGGTGTGGCACTCGCTCCCGGCCGATCAGCGCCACCGTGCCGTCATCTTCACCGCCGACTACGGCGAAGCCGGCGCCATCAACGAGCTCGGCCGGGGGAGCGGCCTCCCCACCGCGGTGAGCGGTCACAACAACGAGTGGTTCTGGGGCCCCGGCAATCCCGTGGCAACCACCGTCGTGGCTGTGGCCCCGGGTCCGGTGGATGTCACCGGCTACGCCGACCAGCTGGAGCGCTACTTCCGAGACGTCCGCGTGGTCGCCACCATCAGGAACGGGGCGGGAATCCACAATCAGGAGTGGGCTGGCCACGTCTACCTCTGCACCGGGCTGAAGCGCTCGTGGGGCCAGACGTGGGCCTCGCTGAGGCACGACAACTGACCCGAACGGTGTTCCTAGTGGTCCGGATCGTGCCGGGTGACCGAAGCGATCCGGCCGGCTGCCAGTGAGCGGTCCCTGTCATCGAACAGGTCGGCCCACCTGATCTGCTCGATCTCCCGTTCCAAGGTCAGTTCGGGGCGATTCAGTTCGACGAGCCACCGGGTGACCGGGAGGACTCCGTACTGCGAGAGGATGGTCTTGGCTGCTCGGACCGCGCCGAGATCGTTGATCAGCCCGACCCACACGAACGGGTCGAAGCCCAACGCCCGGATTTCTGCGATCAGATCCCCGGAACGAAGCTGGAACCGTCCTTCGAGTGTGGTCTCATCTGCCGGCGCGGCCACCTCCGCCCCTCTCGGGCCGGCCCCCACCGTGGACCGGGCGCCGACACGCTCACTCTGGAGGGGCCATCCGCAGGAACCGCAGTAGACGAAATCGACGGGGGAGGGTCCGTGCTCGGAGTCGCCCTGAGCCTCGATTTGCTCGCGGCGGAGATTCTCCCGAAGTGGTTCATGACAGCTCGGGCAGATCGGACCCTTCGGGTTGCGAGCTCGTGACTCCACCGACATGCTGACATTCTCTCAGACGAGGAGGCCTGACACGCCGGTGACTCCAGCCGGTGGCCCTGGCTGAGCCAGGACGGCGGGCGGGGGGCCGACTCGGTGGCGAGGAACCCCGAGGGGCACAGTCTCGGTATCGGCCGGGGATGGAGGGCGGCGGACCCGCGACGACGCCGCAGTGAGAGGGCGGACCTGCGCCCGGAGCATGGATCTTCCCCGAGCGCGGTCAGGCAACGAGCGCCAATACCTGCCCGAGATCCCGCTGCTCCGCCTTCAGCCGGAGCACTGCACCGGTGATGCCGGCATCGTCGACCTCCCTGATGAAATCGGGCAGAACCTGCCGATAGGCATCCACCACGGCGCCGTCAGGATTCCGCTCGACATAGAACGCATAGTGCAGCAGTGCCCCGATCGTGCCGAGCGGTCCGGGGTCCGGTCCAACGATCCGAGGCATCAGGCGGGCAGTGTGGGCGTTGCGGAGCTCGAGATGGGCGGCCCCACCATAAGGGTCAGCCCCGGCATACTCGACCCTCCCTACAGTTGCCATGACCACTGCGCCCATGCAGAGGATGCACGGTTCGAGGGTGCTGAGCACGGTGAGGTCCTCATGGCGATGGGTCGGAGAGAGCTGGGCCAGAGCATTCAGCTCGCGTGGGCGAGGTGGCTGTAGGACAGCTGGCCGGGCGTCGAGTCACGGACGTATCGCCGACCGCGACCCCGAGTCACGATCTGTCCGTCACCGTCGATCACGACGGATCCCACCGGGGTCGTGCCCACCGTCATCGCGGCCCAGGCGAGGTCGAGTGCCTCGATCCATGGTTCGGACAACTCCACGGGACAATCCTTGCTCAGTCGTCGACTCCGATGCACCTTGTGGCACTTTTTCGGAAAACAAGGCCAGACTGATTGAGTTTCAGGCATCCGCAGGCATCGGGGAGCGAGTATCCTGGAGGCCCATTGGGTGATCTTCCGGTGATGCGACCGAGGACCCTGGTCTCGGTCGCAAGGTGACGACGTCATGATCGGACTTGTCGGGAGGCCGATGACGAGAGCTGGGCTGGTCCTCACCAGGTCGGTTGAACGCGGATCGGAGGCACGTCGATGACACTGTTGTCCTTGGTGGGGCTGGTGGTATTTCTCGGTGGGTTGTTCGGCGTCGCCGGTCATGGGATCTGGCGAGCGATCAAGACCGACGCTGAGATCACGACCGACGCTGAGATTACGACCGACGCTGAGATCACGACGGACGCTGAGAGTGACCGGTTCGCTGCGTTCCGTTCGACCGGGCCTTCTGCCGAGGTCCCCGATACGGTCCCGCCCGCATGGGTGATGGCCTACCGGGCCGAGCAGGACGGATGAACCAGGTCGGCGGGCTGCACACCTGAGGGTCCACCGGCACGCGGCGGTCGACAATCCCGCGGGTGGAGGTGCATACTCGAATGCGTGGGTGCAACCCCGAATCGCCTCAACATCCCAGACAGCAGAGGTCACGGGGCGTCGTTACGGGTGACGAGGCACGCCAAGCAGCACAAGGTGGTGCTGAGCCACTGGCGAGACGGGGTCTGCGTGGCGTCAACCCCCATCGACCTCGCCGAAGTTCCCGCCTTGATAGGCCTCCTGGCCGAGGCGCTCGGTGATGCCGTGACCATTTCAGATCAGCAGCCGAGCAGGACAACGCGGCGCCGCTCGCCTTGGTCGAGGATCCGGAATCTGTTTCGCCCCACACTGGCGAAGGTCGTCGACTTCCCCGCCATCCGAGGTGCTCGGCGTGAGCAGACGACCCCGCGGTAGGTCCGGTCGCCGGATGGATTCGTCGGACTCCGGACTGGCACATTCGGGCTGGCCGGACACCGACGTACGCTGGAACGACCATGCAGACCCAGATCGCTGTCATAGGAGGAACGGACGCGCCTGCCTCTGAGATCGCGGTGGCCGAGAAGGTGGGCTTCGCTCTGGCCAATGCCGGGGCCATCGTGGTGTGTGGCGGACTCGGTGGAGTCATGGCCGCGGCCTGTCGTGGTGCGAAGTCGGCAGGTGGGCTCACCGTGGGGCTGTTGCCGGGGAGTGACCCAACCGCGGCCAACCCCTGGGTCGACGTGGTCATCCCGACGGGTATCGGCGAGGCCCGCAATGCGCTTGTCGTCGGCTGCGCGTCAGCCGTGATCGCAGTTGACGGCGAGTACGGGACCCTCTCCGAGATAGCCCTGGCCCTGCATGCAGGCATACCGGTGATCGGGATCGGGACGTGGTCCCTGACCCGACCCAACGGTCACCCGGATGGCGGGATCGTGCCCATGGACGACCCGGCGGAGGCGGTGGCGGTGGCGATGGCGCTTGCCCCCGGCTGACGGATCACCAGCCATCGGGGTGACGGCTGCTTTCGGGGGTTGGTTGGATGGGCCAGGTCGCATCACAGGTGGGGGCCGGTTCGGGCACCCGGGCGCCCCATCGGCCAGGATGGAGACGTGGCCGCAACTTCTGACCCCATGAACGGTCCGACAGCCACCTGGAGTGATCCTGACAGCGTGGCGCGCTACCTGGGCCGGATCGATGGCCTGGAGCCACGGGCCGCGGGCGAGGCGGTGCTGGCAACGTTGTTACCGGACTCGCCTCGGTCGGTGCTCGACCTCGGATGTGGGGACGGAAGGCTGGCAGCACTCGTTCTCGACCAGCGGCCCGGCGTAGTAGAAGTGGTCGCTGTGGATGCATCGGCAGCCATGCTCGAGCATGCCCGCAGGCGATTTACCGGAGACCAACGGGTTGCCGTTCGGGAGTGGAATCTGGATGATCCATTGACGTCTCTCGGGACGTTCGACGTCGTCATTGCCGGCTTTTCGATCCACCATCTGGAGGATCGCCGCAAGCGGGCTCTGTTCGCGGAAGTTGCCCGGCAGCTCAGCCCCGGGGGGCTGTTCGCCAACCTGGAGGTTGTCGCCTCGGCAACTCCCGAGCTTCATCGCCAATTCCTGGATCTGATCGGCCGGGCCGAGAATGACCCCGAGGATCGACTGGCCGGTGTCGAAGACCAACTCCGATGGATGCGGGAGGCCGGACTCTCCCAAGTCGATTGCCTGTGGCGTTGGCGGGGGTTCGCCCTCCTGGCCGGTCGCGCACCGTGAGGCCGCTGTTGATCCGTGAGGCCGCTGGCGAGGTCCATCCACGCCACACATCGACAGAGGCCCGGACGAGCTGCGGTCGGCAGTGGCCAGATTCTCTGCCACTCGACCGGTTCCGGGCGGCTACTCGCCATGCGTGGAACCGCCCGACGACCACCGAACGGCGTGACACCAACACGACAAGTGACTGGGCACCGACTGGCATTTGACGGACACTGGTCCGTGGCCCACGATTCACTCATGACGATCCGGCGGGATCTCGACACCCTGGTCGATGAGTTGGAATCGGAGTACGCAGATGCGGCCAACTCCGCCGGCCAGGCCCGGGTCGTCGCCGCCGCTGCCCTCCGGGGCGTGTACCTGTTGGCGGACGCCCTTGACGTTCTGACGCAACAGATCACCGAGCTCGACCGGAGTGACCATCAGTTGATGAACGAGCTCAGGACGGAAATCGCCGATCTCCGGCTGAAGATCGAGCACCTCAGGGTGACGACGAAGAGGACTCGCAGATAGTCCGGTGTCGGGCGGGTCGAGCCGTTTCTTGATGGAACTGGCGACGGGTCCCTCCGGGAGGTGTCTCAGCCGCACCCTCAGAGCCGCCCGCCTGCATTGTGCGAACTTGCCACCACAACTAACATTCCGGCAGTCAAGTGGAGCTATCGGGCAGGTGGGCGCCAGGGATTTCGTTGAGAGGCCGGCAACGTGGAACCGTCACCGATGTTCGAGTCCGTACTTGTCGGGTCCGATGACTCGCAAACCGCACGCCAGGCCGTAGAAGCGGCAGCCGCCATGGCGGAACTGGCCGGCGGCAAGCTCCACATCGTCACCGCCTACGACCCCAAGACAGTGCGCCGGGAACAGCTGCCCCGTGAGCTTCAACTGTCGACGACGACCCATCCCGCCGACCTGCTCCTCGATGATCTCGCCACGATGGCCCGAACGCACGGTCTCGAAGTGGTCGTGCATGCCGCAACCGGTGACCCGGCCGAGGCAATCGTCCGAATCGCCGAGCAGGAAGGGGTGGACCTCATCGTTGTCGGCAACAAAGGCATGAAGGGCAGCCGCCGGATCCTCGGAAGCGTCCCGAATTCAGTTGCCCATGCGGCGCCCTGCTCAGTGTTGATCGTGGACACAACCTGATCGGTACCCACCGGGCCTGGCGGTCGACCTTGACAACGGACATGGTACTAGGCATAGTAGTTCTATGTTCTCCACCCGGTCAGGTTCTCGATGACGGTCTTGGACCGACCGAGGGCGCTTCCTCAGACCGATGAGGCTCAGCTCCTCTTCCAGGAAGCGAAGCAACGGCGGAAGCGGAGGTGGCTCATCTCGGGAATCACGACGTTGGTCCTCCTCGGGGTCATCGTGGCCACGCTTGGCCTCACGTCGGGTGGAGGCGGTGGCGGGTTGCCGAAACCCGTGGTCGCTCCGGTGTCGGCCACAGGACCGGGCCACCCGGCAGCGAACCTCAGCTTCCGTCCCGTGCTCTGCTATGCGCCGCCTCTGACGCTGGCTGCGGGGCAGGCGGCCTCCACCGGTGCGTTGCCGGCCTGTTCGGCCTCGGCGGCGTTGACGGCGTCCAACCTTCAGGTGGCACCGGACTCCGGCAATGTCAACGGATATGAAGGCAACACGAACATTCCGGCCGATCCGCATTTCGCCACCTATCCGTCGACTCCGCCCAACGAGGCCGACGGGAACGATTCGGTGCTCCTGCCCGGCATCGCAGCCGAAGGGTCCGGGCGTTACGTCCTCGGACCTGCCTCGCTCGACCAGCGAGGCGTCAAGTCCGCTTCGGCCCATATGGTCAACGGCCAGTGGACGGTCAATCTCGTTCTCACGCCTGCCGGGGCCACGGCGTGGGACACATTGACCAAGCAGCAGTTCCACGGGATCATCGGGATCGATCTCAATGGCAAGGTGATCTCGGCTCCGATTACCCAGCCCACTCAGTCGGCATGGACCTCCTTTAACGGCCAGATGCAGATCTCCGGTTCGTTCACCGGGCAACAGGCGAGGGCGATTGCCGCGGAGCTGTGAGCACCGGCCGGGGCCGGCTTCACCATGGGCCGGACACGAACCTCGATCCGGTCCGCAGTCAGGCCGATGTGGCCTCGGACCCTGCTGGTAGCAGGTGAAGAAGAGGCCCTGTCGAGCGTGCCGTTTACGTCGAGCCCGCGGTCGCCGTTGTAGCGGTCGGGAACCGTGTCGCCGGAATCGGCGGCTGACGTCAGGCCTTGGTGATCGCGGACGGCGGCGGAATGACGCCGGGACCCGTGCTCAGGCATCCGGCTTTCGCCGCCGGGTCAGCCGCGGCCGGAAGCCTCGGCGGTGTCAAGAACGCCGGCTTGGACCTTACGTCCACCATGTCGAACAGGCTGCTGGCATTGGCATCGCGGCGGGTGAGTGCCGGGAGGTTCCATTTCTCCTCGACCGTCTTGAGGATCGAGGTGTGGTCGTACACCGTGTGGGAGACGAAGTCCTTCTTGGCAAAGGGGCTGACCACCCCGGCCGGAACCCGGAACCCGTACTGATTGAACGTGCCCGGTGGATCTCCCGGCGCCAGGTCGGGAGGGATGTCGTCGGGAGGGATGGCCGCGGGAGGTGGAACGTGGTCGTAGTAGCCCCCGTGCTCGTCGTAGGTCCAGATCAGCATGGTCTTGGGCCAATTGGGGCTCGACATCACCGCGTTGACCACCTTCCCCATGAACTGGTCTCCGAACTGGATGTCTTGGGGATCCTCCTCGGAAGAGTCGTTGTAGTTGGGCTCCACCAGGCAGTACGACGGGAGATTCCCGGCCGCGGCATCGACGTAGAACTGGTCGATTTTCGTCACCCCCTTGAGCAGGGGACTGTCTGCCCCCAGGTAGGGCAGGTACACCCCGAGGGTCGGCGCGTTCG
>JBEKIU010000054.1:0-20278 GCA_050011635.1 Acidimicrobiales bacterium | reverse complement strand
TGGTCGGATTTGTGACGTTAGGTGTTGGGATTGTGACGTTAAGTGTTCGACGTATATGGCACTTGCACTGCAACGATACCGGTGCGAAACTGCGCTCGCTTGTGGCAGCGCAAATAGCGTCCTTGAGGTCGTAACCGTTGAACTTTGGGGCCGTCTTCAGTCCGACTTCTACGGAGCTTCGAATGCACTTATACCGGACCATCTACGACGATGTTGGTCCTATTCTGATCGTCCTGATCACGGTTGTCGGGATTCGGCTGCTCTCGTACTGGAGGAGTTTCATTTTCCATCGAGAACGCTATCGCCACATCGAATTGGTATCTACCGACGAGATCCGCACACTGCCATTGCCGTTTGTAAAGATACAGATCACGACCCGCGGCTCTGCCGGTAGCACCGAGGTCATTCTTCGCGGGATTCGGAACGTGCAAGATCTCGCGTCAGAAGATCCGCAGATGTATCGGAAGGTCCTCTCGGTCGAACTTGTGACCGAGTCACAACGCCAGGCTTCCCATGTCGAACAAGCATTTGCTGCTTGTCCCATCCCAGTCACATCGTTGGTCATTCCCGCCGGATACGAGACACCGAATGGCACGAAGTTGAAGGCACGCGGCCTCCATTTCGCCGTCGAGCAACGCAGAGCTGGCTGGAACAAGAAGAGCGGAAAGACATGGATCGTCCACTATGACGAAGAGAGCGTCATGGTCCCCGCCGAACTGCGCAAACTTCTCAAGGTGCTTGTAGCCACGCGGCATCAAGTCCTGGAAGGACCCATTCACTACCCACTTGAATACCTCAAAACGAGCAGTCTCTGCCGATCCATGGAGGCAAACCGACCGATCGGTTGTTTCGAGTGCCGCCACGTTATGGAAACGGGCACACCTTTCCACCTCCACGGGTCGAATCTCGTTGTGGACGAGGCCTTCGAAAACGATCAGGGCTGGGATTTCGGATGCCTCGACGGCGAACCGTTCGTCGCCGAGGACTACGTATTCGGCATGGTGGCATACCTCGCAGCCGGGTCGGACACCTTTGGATGGCATGGCTGCGTCATGCTTGAACAGCCGCCGTTCTCCTACAGAAGCGCGTTTCGCCAGCGCTACCGATGGATACTCGGCGTACTGCAAGGCCTCACCTGGGTGAGGCGGTCACCCGCGTTCACCACTCTGCCGCAGCGCGTCCGGGCTCGTATCCTGCTTGGAACGTTCTACCGAATTATGACGTTCGCGCTCGGGGCCGTCATTGGCGTCTGCACACTTGTCTTTGCTCCGTTGTTTCTCTATCGATCCATATACAGTCTCGCAACCACACAGCCCTATTACCTCTCACCTTGGCTGATTCTTTGGCTCGCTGGTGTTGGTGCGCTATGGCTCGGTTCGGTCTTCATAGGTGCCTGGTACAACGTCAGTGAAGCTGGATTGACAGACCGGCAGCGCTCGGAACAACTTGCGCTCGCTGTCGCCATAGCGCCGATCGCCGGCATCTTTGAGAGCTTCGCCGGGTTGTGGGCACTCCTGGCCTGGTGTAGCGGTCGTCGGACGGTCGACTGGCAACCGACGCCGAAGACGTTGGTGGCCGAATCTCGGGAGCGCAGAAAGGCGGACCGTGACCTTGCCGCTGTTTGACCGAATGGTCGCCTGAAAGTCTGTCATCTGACCCATGCTTGATTGGAAAAGACGGAACCTCACATGACATCTCTCCATACCTCGTCACAAGCGGAGGAGGGCAACGACGGGGACGCCAGACACTGCATTGGGGCGGATGGATTCGAGCCCCCGGTCACTACCGAGTTCTCGCGTGGCCAGCCTCTTCCTGAGTCGGACCCAGATCACGATTTGGCCATTGAGAGCCCCATGCCGGCTATCCAAACGCAGCAGGGGCAAAGGACGCATCTGGTAATTCTGATTCTGCTCAGTGCCCTTGTCGTGTCTTGCTTTATAGGCATACCGCTTGCCTTGTTCGCAAATGGCTTCACCGACGAGCCCCTGATCGCCGGGGCAACTGCTGGAATCGCGTTGGCGGCGTTCTTCGGTTGGGTCGTCAAAGGATTGCGTGCCACGACGCGGAAGCCGCAGGCAAGTACTCCCCAGGCCGTCGCCGCCGCGGCCGTACCGGCAAGTACTCCCCCGCGCGTTGTCGCCGCCGCGGCCGCACCGGCAAGTACTCCCGAGCACGTCGTCGCCGCGGCAGGACCGGCAAGTACTCCCGAGCACGTCGTCGCCGCGGCAGGACCGGCAAGTACCCCCCAGCTCGTCGTCGCCGCGGCCGCACCAGAGGGTACTCCCGAGCTCGTCGTCGCCGCGGCCTCGGCCGCACCGGCAAGTACCCCCCAGCGCGTCGCCGCGGCCGCCGCAGAGGACAAGGTGCGGATCGAAACGCGTCCGGCTACACCACCAACCGGCATCGTCGGCCTCCTCTTCTCCGGACCACCGGCGGCGGTACCCCGACGAACAGCGAGGATGCGAAGAATGACGACCAGTGCTGGTTCGATCGGCGACATCCTCGATCTCCGTCCTGAGGGGGAGCCGGACCCCGAAAACGTCAAAATGCTCACCGGATGAGTGACTTGAGTGCAACTGGCTCCGTTCTCACCCCGTTGTGCCTGATGTTCCCCGTGGCCAGTTGACGACCCAATTCTGAGCCTGCCCCCCACTCCCCTTCGGAGTGGCCTGCAGCCTATGTCGAGCCTTGGTGTTGGCCTTCGCTACCTGTCGGAGACCCCGAAGGCCCGGCTGCACACGGATGAGAAAGCATTATCGCCGAGGCCCCGAAGGCCGACGCCTGGCCGACTGAGGCCGTTATCCTTCCGGAATGGCGACAGTGCTCCCCGAACTCGACGTCGAGAAGGTCAAACGGTGGTGTGCCACGAGTGTCCCCGACCGGGTGAAGGACGAGATCCGTCTCGAAGTCACCACCCCGGGGGAAGTCAATCTCCATCCATGAGTGTCGGCCCGTCTGGAAGGGTGCGTCCGGCGAGTGGTCGAAGATGCCGATCGCCCAGCTTCGCTACGAGGGTGACGCCACCTGGACGCTCTACTTCGGTGGCCGAAATGACCGTTGGACAATGTACGTTGACCTCGACCCTCACCAGCCGGTCGATGTGATCATCAACGAGCTCGAGACCGACCCCACCTGCCTCTTCTGGGGCTGACGTCAGCTCAACCTGAACGACAGCATTGGCGTTCACCATCCCGTCAGACCGAGAATCGCTCCTCTACCACTCGGTGAGAGAACGCCAGCGGCCACAGTCAGCATGGCCATGCCGAAGGATGACAACGTGGAAGCCGATCGGTCACTCCCTGCGTCGGCTGTCGGAGGTGGGCGGTTATGCGGGCGGCAAGAGGGTCACAGCCGACACTGGCCAGGTGTTCCCGGAGCAGATCAGCCGCTCGCATGGCATCGCCAGCGGACGCGGCACGGATCACCTCGATGTGGTGGCGTTCCCAGCTGAGCTGCCGGCTTCTCGGATCCTGGGTCGGCGTTCCCTTGATTGCGCTGAGATCGGCAATCGCGAGCCCGAAGGCCGGATCGGCAGTCACCGCGAGTTCCAGCGCCCTCATGGCTCGGCGGCAGTCGACGGCCCGTTGGGCCTGCCGGTACCACGCTGCTGCTCTGGGGTTCGCCGTGACCACGCGGCCGTGCTCCTCGACGGCCGGCACCCTGTCGGCCAATTCTGGCGGGTATTCCGGTTTCCGACCTCTGGCGTGCTCCATGGCAACCATCGTGTTCCGATGGTCTGAGGAGCTACTGAGGTGACACTGACATCAACCCGATCGAAGACCATGGACAGAAGCAAGAGCCTCGACGTCTGGGTCGTCCAGGGTGGCCTCGAAGAAGGCTGTGGACCGGCCCGCGGCAGCCCGCCGATCGAGGGCGTCCGCAAAACGGGCCCGGTCGGCTTCGGTGTTGGAGGAGGCAAGGGCGACCGCAGCCGCCACCGTGTCGGCCAAGATGCCGACCAACGGATCGGCGGCCTCCGACGCTCGGTCGCGAGCCTGCTCAGCGTACCGATCGGCTCCCGTCACGTCCCCTACGGACAGGGACAACCAGGCGAGGCCGATGAGAGCCGGGGTCGACCCGCCTGGAAGGCCAACAGACTGGTAGTTGGCGTTGGCCTCTACCAGCCAGCGTCGACACGAGGTGAGATCGCCAAGTCGGCGGGCCGCTCCGGCTCGCCCGACGAGGGCCGCAGTTCTGGCCATTTGAGAATTGGTCGCGCTGCACTCCCCAAACAGCCGCTCCGCGGCCACGTCGTCTCCGAGCCGGGCCCGAAGAGTGGCTAGTCGGATGAGCCACATCGACTCGAAGTGGACGGTTCCGGCCGACCGGCACGCCTCGATCAACTCTTCGTAGGCCGCGGTGGCAGCCGAGAAGTCTCCGTGGGACTCCTCGATACCGGCCAGCATGCCCAGCCCATAGAGGATCATCCAATGATCGCCGCAGGCCCGGAGCCGATCAACACTGGTTCGGGTGAGGCGCTCGGCCTCTTCGGCTCGACCCTGGGCGGCTAGGTTTCGGGCGGAGAACATGTCGTGAGTGGCGACGTCCCATGGGTCTCCCTTCTCGACAATCAGAGGGAGCGCTTCGGCCAGAGCTTCTTGGGATGCCTCGAAGTCGCCGAGGCGGGCGAGGACATCGGACAACACCAGCAGCGCCCCGCCCAAGTCGGGCGAGTGGGCTTGGCGCAGATCGGTGAGAGCCTCCTGAAAGGCATCGAGTGCCGAGCCTGGGCCGATGACGATGCTCCCGAAGAAGGCCTGGTAGGCCGCGGCAAAGCCGCGAAGACCCCCGCATCCGTCTGATGGGTCCACGGCGAGTGCGTCGCTCGACCACCGGTAGCCCTCGTGGAAGTCGGCCCGCAGGAACCACAGGTAGGCGACGTTGCCCACGAGGCCAAGTGCCGAGGGCGCG
The DNA here is from genome assembly GCA_050011635.1 of Acidimicrobiales bacterium. Taxonomy (GTDB): domain Bacteria; phylum Actinomycetota; class Acidimicrobiia; order Acidimicrobiales; family RAAP-2; genus Bog-756. The sequence goes on along the minus strand of JBEKIU010000054.1, from coordinate 15,367 downwards.
TCACCCCGTTTGATGAACCAGTCGAGGGCGGAACGGAAATTGTCCAATTCCGCTTCCAGACGGGCTCGCCATTCGATTCCCGAGTGGCCGCGTAGGCCAGGTCGTCCCTGTTCCCCGAGATCGAGGTACCAATGGGCGTGTCGTTCGTGTACTTGGTCAGCGCTACCCAAGTCAGCGAGGCGCTCTCGGGCGTACTGCCAAAGTGTCTGCAGCTGTGAATAGCGAGCCGGATTGGAGCTGAGGTCGACGGTCACCAAGGACTTGTCGATCAGCCGGCTGAGGATATCGAGGATCTCATCGCGAGGTACCCGGTCGTCGGCGCAGACCGCCTCGACGGCAGCCAGCTCGCAGCCGCCGGTGAAGACTGACAGGCGGGCGAAGAGCAGGCGTTCCTCCTCGAACAGCAGGTCGTAGCTCCAGTCCACCACGGCTCGCAGGGTCTGCTGGCGGGGCATGTTGGTTCGGGCGCCACCGGTCAGCAGCCGGAAGCGGTCGTCGAGCCGTTCCGCCAATGTGGTCAGGGGAAGGGCACGGAGCCGGGCGGCAGCGAGTTCGACGGCCAAGGGGAGGCCATCCAACTGACGGCAGACATCCAAGACAGCCTGGCCAGCGTTCCCTTCGGCGCTGAAGCCAGGCTGCACCGCCCGAGCCCGATCGACGAAGAGATCCATGGAGGCTCGTTCGGCCAGCCCAGCCACCGGAACCAGAACTTCGCCGGGAACACCCAGCGGCTCGCGGCTCGTGGCGATCAACCGGAGACCAGGGACCTCGCCGACCAGGCTCTCAGCCAGTCCGGCCGCCCGGTCGATCACGTGCTCACAGTTGTCGAGGACGACGATGAGGGATCGCCCGGAGAGGTGGTGGCGGATGAGATCTTCCGTTGGGCCCGGAGGAAAAGGGCTTCCCAGCGCGGATGCTGCGGCCCCAAGAGCACCGGCCACGACCGGCGCAACCCCTGCGGGTTCGGTGACGCCGGCCAGCTCGACCAGCCAGGCGCCGTCTCGGTACTCTTCGCGTAGCGAGGCGGCCACCTCCACGGCCAGTCGGGTCTTGCCCACCCCACCGGGCCCGACCAGTGTGACGAGGCGGCAGCTGCGCACCGTCTCGCTGAGCTGCGCCAGCTCGGCATTCCGCCCGATGAAGCTGCTCAACTGCTCTCGGAGGTTCCCCGCTGCTGCCGGTGCCGCAGCCGACCGGAGCCGGGTCGGAGCGGTTGCGGCGAGCGTCGGGTCCTGGGCCAGGACGCGGGCCTCGAGCTCTTGTAGGGCCGCGCTCGGATCTATGCCCAACTCGTCCACCAAGCGGTCCCGGATGTCGGTGTAGGCCCGCAGGGCCTCGGCCTGGCGTCCATCTCGGTACAAGGCGATGATGAGCAGCTCCCAAAGGCGCTCGCGAAGTGGGTGTTCCCGGCAGAGAGTCTCCAACTCGCCGATGACCTCCCCGTGGTGGCCCAGAGACAAGTCCACTCCGATCCTGGCTTCGAACGCCACGACGGTCAGCTCGTCCAGATGCGCCCGCTCGGCATCGGCGAAGCCGGCATAGGCGAACTCGGCCAGGGGCTCGCCCCTTCTGAGCCGGAGTGCTTCACCCAGCGCAGCGGACGCCGACACGACATCACCCTCGTCCGAGAGGCGCCGACCCTCGGCTACCAGCTCGCTGAAGCGAACGGCATCGATGTCGCCGGGAGCAATGGCCAAGGCGTAACCCGCTTCCGTCGTGAGGATCGTCGTCGCGCCGAGAGTGCGGCGGAGCTGGCCGATCTGTGCCTGCAGGGCATTGGCCGGATTCGCCGACTGTCCGTCCTCCCACAACGCATCGATCAGCCGTTCGGCCCCGATCGGCCGTCCGCGATGCAGTGCCAACAAGGCCAGCAGAGCCCTCTGTTTGGCCCCGCGGACCGGCACCACCTCGCCGCTCTCCACCACCTCGAATTCGCCGAAGAACCTGACTTCCACCCCTTCACCGTACGACCGTCGGTTCGTCGGTGCCTGACCGTCCCCTGGTGACCTGATTCGCCGACCTCAGTGCCACGACAGTCCCACCTCAGGCCCACAGCGCAGGCTGCCTCCAGGACCAAAACATCGAGGAAAGGAAGCACCATGATCGAGGCAAACCACCTGACCAAGCGATACGGCAAGACGGTAGCGGTCAACCAGGTCTCCTTCACCGTCAAGCCCGGGCAGGTGACCGGCTTCCTCGGGCCCAACGGGGCCGGCAAGTCGACCACCATGCGCATGATCCTGGGCCTGGACACCCCGACCTCCGGAGATGTCCGAGTGGACGGCAAGCCCTACCGCCAACTGGCCGACCCTCTCCGCTCGGTCGGGGCTCTCCTGGACGCCGGCGCCATCGTCGGTGGCCGGAGCGCCGCCAACCACCTGACATGGCTGGCCGACAGCAACGGCATCGCCCGCCACCGGGTCAGCGAAGTGCTCGACATCGTCGGACTCAGCGATGTCGCAGGAAAGCGGGTCGGAACCTTCTCGCTCGGCATGAACCAGCGGTTGGGCATCGCCGCCGCCCTGCTTGGCGACCCCGAGACGGTGATGTTCGACGAGCCGATCAACGGCCTCGACCCCGAGGGCATCCTCTGGATCCGCAACCTGATGAAGTCGCTGGCATCGGAGGGCCGCACGGTGTTCCTCTCAAGCCATCTGATGAGCGAGATGGCCCAGACCGCCGATCACCTGATCGTGATCGGTAGGGGCCGCATCATCGCCGACGCCGGGACCGATGAGTTCATCAACCGACACACGGCCCCGAGCGTCCGGGTCCGAGCCGTGGAGCAGACCGACCTGGCCGAGGTTCTCACCCAACGCGGCGCTGTGGTCGAGTGCGGATCCGACGGCGCCATGGTCGTGACCGGGATGGACTCTGCCGCCATCGGAGGAGCCGCTTCCGCCCACGACATCACCCTGATCGAGCTGGCCCCACTCGGGTCGTCGCTCGAGGAGGCGTATTTCGACTTGACCAAGGATGAATCCGACTACCACGCCGGCCAACTGACCGGCTCGAGCAAAGGAATCTGACATGAGCACTGCGACCCACACCATCGATGCCTCTCCCTTCACACCCCCGGCTCCGCCGGTACGAACATCTCCGGCCAGCAGGATCCTCAAGTCGGAGTGGACCAAGCTCCGCACGCTGCCCTCCACCTGGCGGACGGCCGTCACGGCCGTCACCATTTCGATCGGCTTGGGTGCCGTCCTCTGTGTCTCCCAGGCCGGTCAGTGGGCCACCATGAGCGCGCAGCAGCGGAGTTCGTTCGACCCCACGGCCTGCTCGCTGGGGGGATTCTTCTTGGTCGGCGCGGGGCTGATCGGGGCACTCGCCGTACGAACGGTGACAGCCGAATACTCGACGGGGATGTTCCGGTCCACCTTCACCGCCACGCCCACCCGACGCCTGGTACTGGCAGCCAAAGCTGCGGTCACCGCCGCATTCGCCTTCCCGGTGGCATTGCTGACTGCGGTGGTCAGTTTCGAAGTCGGTCAGCGGGTCTTCGCCGGCAAGCACCTCCAAGTGTCCTTCGCGTCTCCCGGCGTTCTCCAAGCTTTGGTCTTCGCTGCACTGGCGGTGAGCCTCGTCGCCATCATCGGCGTCGGTCTCGGCGGCCTCATCCGACACACCGCAGGGGCAACGACAGCACTGGTGCTGGTCATCGTGGGAGGAGCCGTGCTCGGCCAGTTCCTCCCAGCCGGCCTCCGTCAGTACCTACCCGGAACCGCACTCGAGGCCGCGGTGACGGTCCATCGGTCGGCTGGCCTCCTGGGTCCCGGTACGGCAATCATCGTGCTTTGCCTCTATGCCGTCGTCGCCCTTACGGCGGCATCGATGCGGATGGCACACGGTGACGCCTGACGCAGTCAGAACAATCACTTGATCCCAACGAGGTCAAGAGTGCGGCGATGCCCCCGGCCGAAGCCGGGGGCATCGCCCTGTGGATCGAAGGTCGCTCAGGTCCAGCTCGCCTGGTGGCCGAACGGGCCCGTCTCTGCACAGGTGACGACTGCCTCGGCGACCATCACGCAGGCGCTCCTACTCATTCGGCCCCGGCCCGGGGCGATCGTCCAGAGCAACCACGTGAGCGGAGCGCACGGATCGCTTCACGTCAAAAAGGTATGTCATCGTCACCTGATAGCTGACCCTGACTGAGCACTACCGTAACCTCGAGCAAATGATGGATCAGCCGCGAACCCTCGCCGTTGCCGAAAGGGCTGTCGTAGGACAAGGGCTGGGCCAAGGCATTCGAGTAGTTCGCAAACTTCCCGGGGGTACGCATGCTTCAACATGGCTCGTCGAGATCATGAATGAGGGGACCGAGGCCGTGCTTCGAGAGTTCCCTGCTGGCGATTCATCGGTCGCCTCGGAGGCGCGTGTCCTACGGACCTTGGACGGACTTAGCGGCCTTGCTCCTCGGCTACTCAGTTGTGGGGTGACCGATAATGCGACTCCATGGTTGTTGCTGTCGCGGCTGCCGGGTACGGCGGACATCACCACGGAAGACTCAACAGTCGTGGCCAAGGCGCTTCGGGTGGCCCTTGCTCGGGTCCATGCCGAACCGCTCAACCAGCTTCGGGCCTTCGTCTGGTCAACGAAATGGACGGCGGACGCCTCTCCGATCTGGCCGGTCCCACCGCGTCCGTTGTTGAATCACACTGGCAAGCTATCCTTGAAGGGCCGTTTGTTCTGACACATCACGACTTTTGGTCAGGCAACGTCGTGTGGCAAGACGGTCGATTGAGCGGGATCGTGGATTGGAACGGCGGATCCCTCGGACCCCGGGGCTTCGATGTCGGCTGGTGCCGACTCGATCTGTTTTTGCTCTACGACGATCTCGTCGCCGATGTCTTTCTACGGGCATACGAGACGGCATACGGCACGAGGTTGCCGTCACCAGCGCTCTGGGATCTGTGGGCAGCCGCACGGTCACACAAGACTGTCGAAACCTGGGAGGAGAACTATCTCGACCTTGGAAGGCACGACCTCACAGCTGCTGCGCTTCGGAAGCGACATGCGGAGTGGACCTCGTACTCACGGACTGACCCCGGAGGAGAGAGTTGAGGCCGGACACTTTGCCACGTAGCCTCCAGCGGGCCGACGGTCCTGGTTGCGCCCTGCGGTCCTGACTGCGCTCCGAACCCTCGCCCCTCACAGCAATCAGCCGGGCGTCATTGACCGTGGCTGACCGGGTACTTCGGGAATTGCACCGGCGCTCTTGCCTGAGCTCTCCACAAGGCACGAGCACATCCCGGCCCCTCTAGCGTCGGGTGACGAACAGCAACTCGGTGGTGTGGCCGATAGTGAGCGTGCCGCCGCTCTCATCGATCACGGCACGGACGTGCCTCAACAGCGTGTTGAGCACTTCTGGGGGCAATGTTCTGTGGTCGCTGTGCGTTGGAAGCTGGTCGAGCCACTCGTCGCGGGTATACGTGTGCTCCCACTGGAACGACCGCTCCTCGACGGGGCCAAATCGTCCGCACGACTCGATCGGGCCCGCGTGCGTCTCCCGAAGCGTTGGCGCGTGCCGTCCGAGCACGAACGTCTTGGCGACGATCTGGGGTGCATACCGGCGGTATACCGCGTCGAGCTCTTCTCGCAGGGACACTTCCTCGTAGCCGTTCGAGAACAGTGCCAGTCGGCCACCCGGGCGAAGCGCGCCGGAAGCTGCCGTTGGCCCGATGTCCTGATCAACCCAGTGCCAGGCCTGAGCAGAGACGACGAGGTCGAATCGGTCGGCGGGCGCCGTCCAGGTTTCGAATGGCGCGACGTCCACCTTCACGCCACGGCGGTGGGCGACAGCGGCCATCCGCTCGTCCGGCTCAACACCGACAACCTCGCACCCGCGATCGAGGAACAGCTGCGACGCGATGCCGGTGCCGCACCCGACGTCCAAGACTCGTCGGATGTCCACCCCGTCGATCGCGGCATCGACCGCCGCTGCCGGGTACGACGGCCGTGCGCGGTCGTATTGCTCAGCGTCGTCCCCGAACGACAGACGGCGGTCATCATCCACGCGCACCATCCTCGCAGGCCCGTCGAGTGCTCTGGGTGCCCCATCGCCGGGAGCGGGTCACGTATCAGCCATGGCCGGCACCCCAGATTGTCGGACGTGACAGACTCTCTGCCATGGGGAGACCCCTGGCGGCGCTGGTGGCAGTGGCAACAATCGTTGTCGGGCTGGCGGGATGCACGACACACGTGTCGGCCACCACCACAACGACGGCTGTTCCCAAGACAGCCACGTCGACCGCGCCTGACCCTGCCAACACCACCGTCTCCGGCTTTCACGTCCCACGGAGGTTTGTCCTTACCGGCGGAAACGCCGAGGCGGCGGCGATGCTCCGCTCAATCGTCCTTCCGCCAGGTTCGCAGCAGGTGGCTCCTCTGACTCAGGCGGGACTCCGAAAAGAAGCGCAGCGTCCGGCATGTAATCCGCTCATCGACAAATCTCGGTACTGGACTGTTCGGGGCACCCTCGGCCAGGTCGACTCGTTTCTGAGCACTCACCCGGAGGCGGGTAGAACCACCTCGACCAGCGGGTCATTCAACAGCCCGCAGTACAGCGGAGATTTTGTTGCCGAAGTTCCCACCGACCAATCGGTAAGGAATCAGTCGGAGTTGGTTGCCACATTCATCAACATCGAGAATGGCGAGGTGGGAATCAGAGCGGACGCGGAGGTCGTACCCCCAGGAGCAGATTGTGCGAGTTCGGGAGGCGGCGATGCATCGAGTTCGGGAGGTGCCGCCGCCTCATAGTGGTGCGGGCCAACTATGCCTGGCGTGGACCGTTCGCGTCTCCGATCGCCGTGCGCGAGATACTGCTCCGCCCCTCCTATGGAACCGTCGGCGACGTGCAGCTCCCAGACGTAGGACCACTGGTGATGCACGGAGGCACGGTCATCTCGGTTACCCGGTCGAAGAATCCAGTGGCGCGCATCTCGTCAGCGATCTTGGTCGCGAGTGCAGCACTGACATTCGGGGTGAATGTGAATGATACGGTCACGGGGCCCAACGCCCCGCTGTGATACCCACTAGGGGCGCAGTATCTGTTGAGGTTCTCGAACGCCGTTACGTAACCATTGGCGGCGGATGAATCACCTTGCTTCTCCACCAGCACGATCTCGACTGGCTGCGCCGTTGAATGCTCCTCGGCCGATTTCTGGCAAGCGGCGGAGGCAGCAACGACCGGAGGTTTGTGGCTGGCGGCGGTCTCCGCGGGTGTCGAACATCCGGCGACGACGAGGAGTAGGAGTGGAATACATCCGGCGATCCATCTCCGCCGCCTCATGGAACCGATCTAAGCACATGGTCAGGGACGCGATCCCGCTCTCAGACCTGGATCGTTTCACCGCCTCTGGCGCTCTAGATACCCCTCAGTCCCCTCAGGTACCGGCTCACCGACTGTTGCGGCTGACCACTGATGGTGATCAAATCGGTAGCTATGGATGAGATGGGGGAAGCCCAACTCCCACCGAGCCTCGTGGCGAAGGCGGTTGCTCACATCCTGATCGGAATCCTCGTGACGGCTGTCGTCAAGGCGATCTTCAGGCAGAAGCTCGCCGTAGCCGCAGCGGCAGGCCTTCTGGCCTTTGTCGTGCACAGGAACTTTGACGCACCGATTGCACGAAAGTTGAGCGAACTGGGACTCTAGATCACTCCGAGCATTGTGACTAAGGACCCTTGCAGCCGAGACGCCAATCTCAGACGATGTGGGTGCAGGGCCACGAAGCTCAGCAGCTTCCTGGTTTGAACGGACCTGATCGGAGGCATTGCTATGGCGATCTTGTGTTTCTTCGGAATTTGGGCGCTGTATGTCTGGCTGGTTCAAAAGTGCATCCGGAGGTCAGTCGCTGGGATCAAGACTCCTCGTGTGGAGGTCCCAGACTCCGTGCCTTCCGAATGGATCGAGGCATACAGGGCTGAGAACGATGCCTGACTTGGGTATCCCGTCATGACTTGGGAACACAGTCGGTCAGAGTCCTGGCAGGAGATGGAGAGGGCGCTCAGCCTCGTTCACGTGGCCGGATTGGAGTTGATCGCCGAGATCAAGGTTGACGGCGAGCAGACCGCGAGTGCGACACGTCAAAGGTTCGACGACGCATTAGCCGCATTTCATGATGCTCTGGACAACCTCGGGTTCTTGCCTGATCATCTCCGATCTGTCCCGCCATGAGATGGCGAAGGCCTATCAGCCAGCCTTGTCGGGCAAGGCGCAGTGGATGTTCCCAAGCACGTGTTGGGTTGACAACATGATCAGCGATGAAAGAAAGCACGAATACCGGCGAATCAAGCACTCCGTCTTTACGTGGTCCCAAGATCAACCCGACATCGTCGGAATCGCATTGGTCGGTCCGTGGGCCCGGAAATCCGCTGATATGGATTCGCACCTTGATCTCTTGGTGCTGACCTGCAACAAGGACCACTACCTCACCACAGACAGCTGGGTCGGCCAGGCGCTGCCGAGCCCAGGCGAGATCGTCGGGACACGGGTCTGGGGGTCGTTGGCTGAACGTCAGGTGCGGCTGCCGTCTGGACTCATCGTCGAGTTTGGCTTTGTGGGACCCTCATGGGCCTCGACCGATCCCGTGGATCCTTTCACGGCTCGTGTCGTAGACAACGGCTGTGTTCCTTTCATCGATCCAGAAAGCGTCATCGAAAGGCTGGTCGAAGTTGTCTCGATAGGGATCTGGTGATGATGGCGGACTGCGTTGGATATCCCGCTCACTCCGTGCCGTGCCCGTCATCACGCAGGACTCGGACGCCTCACCACTACTGACGGCACAGCCTCTATGGAACGATGCAGGTCACTTGGATACCCGTTGTCCTACCTGTCGCCACGGTGATGGGTGGCTGATCCGTGGTGCACGGCTCCATCACACGGTTGCCACCTGCGTTCACTTGCTGGATCCGCGGGGTTGTAGCTGTGACCTCGTACTCTCCGACCTGAATCTGCGCCCGGAAGGTTCCGCGGGCAAGAACGTGCATCGTAATGATGGGGTGGCCGTGAGCCGATAGTTCGATGATCCCTGGGATCCTTGTTCTTGCAGTACCTGGCGCAACCCCGCCCTCCATGAGGAGAATGCCGGTGACCCTGCCGTATCCGACGGGAGTACCGGAAGGATGGCTGGAACAGGCGCTGAGCGCGAGCACGAGAGACGCGACAAATAGTGAGGGGATTCGGTACATAGGCAGAATCCTTTCGGGCGGGTTCGGTCCTCGGTGCATATGACTCCCCAGAGGATCAATCGGTTCGACTGGCCAGGCTCCCTCCGGTGTGAGTCGTTCCCAGCTACGGCGGTCGCCTTCGGGCCGTGCCCCAGATCACACTGGGACGGCGACAGTCGTCGGGCCCTTCGGATCTGAGCTGGGGCAGATGCCCGGTCAGGCCGGGCGTTCCCAACGGGCGTGTGGCGAGAGTGCCACTATCGTACGGTTCGGCGATTGCTTCACACGAGAAAGGTTGACCATCTCATGACTGTCCGCATCCACACCACTCTCCCCGGCATCAACCAAGAACAGTTTGAGGCCATAAACAAGCTCGTCGTGGCCGGTGAGCCGCCGAACGGTCTGTTGTTCCACTCCTCTGCGCCGATCGACGGTGGCTGGCAGGTGATCGATTTTTGGGAATCGCGGCAGGCCTACGACGCGGCCCTGCCCGTGGTTCAGAAGGCGATCGAGTCGGCCGGAGTGACTCCTCAGGGACCCCCGAGCGTCGAGGAGTTCGCCGTCTACGAGATAATCCGGCCTTGATGACAGAGCGCCGGCCCACGCGCAAAATGCCGATACACAACTCCCAGAGAACACCCGGCTGAGCTGCCACCGTCGGCCGTTGTAATGACCCCCGACTTCAACGCACAGTCTCAATGGTGACGGTCTTCTGTACCCGCTGGTCGCTGCTTCACCTGGTTCGCGTCTGCCCGTTCGCCCGCTCCGCACCGAGCCAGCTGGATCAAAGCCGCCACTCGCCACGTCCGCACGAATGACGCGGTCGACTGATCGGTGGCCCTTAGCATTGGCCGATGATCACCACCCCGCAGTCAAATGCTCAACGATGACAACGAAACGGTGGGTGCGGGGGGTCAGCATCGGCCTGGTGCTCGTCGCGTTCGTAGTGGCCGGTTGCTCCTCGCAGGCTGCCACCCCGACGACGACGGCGACGGCCAGTGGTCCGACCAAACCTCTATCGACGACCGGGATCGACCACTGGAAGGAAGTGGGTAGCTACGACGAGAACAGTCTGGACGCTGGCGAAGGAGTGGCCACCGTGGTCCCGCCCGGGAAGGCCAGCTACCTCCTCTATCGGGGACTGGCCTCAGTGCCGAAGAACCTGGCCGCGGAAGGATGGGGTCACATCGGCGATCCCGATTCGACCGGTGGCTACATCATCGACGCCTATCAGGGGCCCAGCTCCGGCCATTCGAAGATGTTCTTGGTGACCACACCGTCCGGCGCCACCGCTCAGTACGTGCACACACTCGTGCCCAAGGAGCTCTACAACAACTCCTTTGACACGATCGCCCCGGGAGCACAGTGGATGGTGGCCGGCGAATGGGAGACCATGAGCCATCTCCAGATCTATCCGACTCCGGACCTGAACCATCGGACCTCCCCGCGAGGTGGCCAGCTTCCACTGGCCGGCTACATCGAGCTCGACCACAGGGTGAACAACATCCAGGGATGTGACTTCACAACGAAGACGACGCTGATCTGCGCGTCGGACGACGACACCCAGACCCTGTTCTCGAACCAGAAGCCGTTGCTGGAGGTAGTGCTGCCCCACCCACTGAGAGGCACCACTCTCACCGCACACGTCATCGATCTCGGCTCGATTCCTCAGAAGAGCACGTGCACGGGCACCTTCGAGGCGGAGGGAGTCGACTACGCGGTGGCGTCAGGCATCCTTCGGGTGGAGATCATTCAGCCCGGATCGTGCATCATCCACACCACGGTCTATGAGTACGCACACGCCGGCTGAGCACCGCTCCGGCCTCGGCAGCTCCATTGCCGGGTCGATGACCTTGTGCCCCGGCACGAAATGGGGCAGAGCGCCTCGAGTGGGCGATTCGCTCGTGCTCTCGGACACTGGCACCGGTTAGCTTGTAGCTCATGGCGAATGAACTGCCCTGCCGGATCGAGAAGCCCTGGGGCTACGAAATCTGGTGGGCGCTCACTGAGCAATACGCAGGCAAGATTCTCCACGTCAATGCTGGCCACAGGCTTTCGTTGCAGTACCACAACGAAAAGGACGAGAGCTGTTACCTCCTCTCCGGGAAGCTGCTGCTGACACAGGGCACCTCGGTTGAGGATCTGAGCGAGACCGTGATTTCGGAAGGTCATGCCTGGCGGAACACGCCCGGACTCGTGCATACGATCCAGGCGATTGAAGACGCTGATGTACTGGAGGCATCTACGTCCCAGCTCGACGACGTTGTACGGCTGGCCGATGCGTACGGGAGACAGGGGACGAGCACACCCTGAATGCGGTATCGCTCCCTGACGCCAGCCCGATCCTGCCGACGGCTTGGTATGGGCTCCTGATCGGGGCTGAGGTGACGCCGACTTGAATACAGAACACGGGTTCCTGCACCGGTCAGCGCTCGCTGCACCGAGTGGGCACGGGTGGCAGCATTGAAGGGGTGACTTCTTCTCCATGACCGCCGACCGCTCGGCCCCGCAGATGCACGACGATGAAGTCCTCGTGGACGACGGCATGGTCCGGGCTCTCATCAAGGATCAGTTCCCACACTGGGCCGACAGGCGATTGCACAGAATCCCAGATTCCGGGACAGACAATGCGATCTATCGGCTGGGTGATGACCTGGGCATACGGCTGCCTCGAGCGGCTTTCCCCGGTTGATGGACCGCCGCCGACTCACAGAGGCACTCCAATGGCTCAACATGATGAAGCCGTACAGTGGGGCATCAGCCAACTCGACGGAATCATCGATGTCGACCGAGCAAGACACATCTGGCACAACGCCCTGGAGGCCGGGGACTGGAATGGAGACCCCGTCTGGGTTCATGGCGATCTGCTCCCAGGCAACATCCTTATCGGAAATAATCGGCTCAGCGGCATCATTGACTGGAGCGGTGCAGGGGTGGGCGATCCGGCGTGTGAAGCGATGTTGGCGTGGTCACTTCCGCCAGACGCACGCCGCCTCTACCGAAGAACTCTGAAGTTTGACGACGCCACATGGGCACGTGCCCGGGGGTGGGTGGTGGAACAGACGGTGTTCTACATCCCCTCCTACGCCAAGTCGCTTCCGCTTGCCGCGGATCAGGCTAGGTGGAGACTCAACGAGGCGCTGCTTGACGACTAGAGCCAGCCGCGGACGAACGGATTGCGGGCGAGCGAGTAGAGGCCATTGGCCTGTCCCGAAACCGGGAGCGGACCGGTCACCACGAGCTTCGCCAGCCTGTGACACCACTGGCTGCCCTCGACTGGCACTTGGCGCCCCAGGGACGCACGACGTCTACGGCCCGGAGGCCTTACCGGATCGCCCACTCCCAAACTGCACCCCGTGACCCAGCGGGTGCAGGCATTATGGCCTTGGGAACTCAGGCAAGCGGAGCACCAATAGCATCCCGTCATGGACCTTCACCCGATACCCGGTCGGCTGGCAATCGCACGACTGGATCCAAAAGCCGAGATCCCTGCTTGGGCGCAACAGGTTGCGCCACTTGTAAGCATCACCCGGACGGAGGACGAACTGTCGGTCGTATGCCCAGAGGAGTGGGTTCCCGATTCCGTTCAACGCTCCACGGGATGGTTCTGCATCAGAGTGACCGGCCCGCTCAATCTGTCCGCCGTGGGTATCCTCGCAGCCCTGGTTGACCCACTACGGGACAAAGGGATCAGCGTATTCGCCCTCTCGACCTATGACACCGACTGCCTCCTACTGCCAGAGTTGCAACGGGCCGATGCAATCAGTGCCTTGGAGGCCGCCGGGCACCGCGTCGAGCGCTGAACAGGGGTGACCGAACCGAAAGTGCCGATCCGTCGCCAACGCTCATCACGCGCTGTCCCACCATCCCGACCGGGATCCGCTTTGGGCATCCCGGATCACCGGCTACGGGCCGGACGTGGCCCGTAACTTGGGCCGAGGTGTTCGCTCAATCGCGATCTCGTGCCCGCACTTCGGCGCTGGTGGAGGGATCAGCTACCGAGCGCGGCCGTCAGCCGGCTGTAGCGAGCAGCGATACTCGGTCCGCTCGATCCGACGTGATCAGGGTCGACAGCGACGATTTCATCCTCGGGCGCCCAGGTGTCGAACTGGTCACGCGTAAGGTCGACCTCGATGTCGTCGACGCGGTTCCAGTAGTGAATAACTCCCTCGTTGATGGTACGAAGGATCTCGCCCCCGAATTGTTCGCGGACGATCATGGCGGTGACAGCGCATTGACCGAAACTCGGCCTGTCCGGCGTCCATTCCCCCGGCCAAAATGATGTCTCGGCGCACCAGCACCGCTGAAGCTCGGTGCGGAGCGCAGCCAGTTCGTGCCCTCGGCGATAGTCGCACGGGATGATGGGTTCAAGCACCGACGGCTCCTCGTTCGCTACCGACCGGATTCATCGTTCCGGACTGAGGTGATGAACCGAAAGGATACCGTTGGCGTTGAGGTGACGTTCAGCAAGCCAGCGGCCCCGAGTGGTATCCGGGCATCGCCCTCCGGTCATCACGGCTGCGTCGCCCCCGGCAAGGCGAACCGGCATCGTCAACCCCTGTGACGTACCAAACCTTGAGTCTGACCATCTTTGGTCCGAATTCACGGCGCCACCAACCGGCGTTTCCAGAGAATGAACAACATGGTGCCGGTGGACTCGCCCCAATGCTTCCCTACACTTGCCGAGATGAACACCGAAGAGGCACGAGAAGAGGCGGCCGCGAGCTTGCGAACGCTGAGCCACGCCTTTGCAGCACACGATCCCGCGGACGGCGCGCTCCTATCGATAGCGGAGACCGCGAGGGAACTCACGCGCCTGCTCAATGAGGCGCCGGCACGCGATCGTCTGGCGCTCATGCGGAGCCGCCCGGACGAGTCCGTCTTGGGCGGGCGCGGGTTCGAAGACCGGGCTGTCGGTGGCTGGGCGAATCCGACAAGCGTCGAACTCGAGGTGCGGTACGACAACGATGAGGTGATCGCCGACGTCGTGCTCCGGCGCGCGTTCGAAGGCGCACCCGGTCGTGCCCACGGCGGTATCGTCGCTGCTGCATTCGACGACGTGACCGGATTCGTGATCGGCAAACTGCAGGAACCTGCCTTTACAGGCGAGTTGACCGTTCGCTATCTCGCAGCTGTGCCTGTTGACGAAAGGTTGGAGATTCGTGCACGACTCGACGGGCGGGAGCGCCGCAAGCTCTTCATCAGTGCCGAACTCCGCACCGGTGACGCCGTGGTTGCAACTTGCCGAGCTATCTACATCACCGTCGATCCGTCCCGCTTTGCGGGAGCGCCCGACCCACGCTGACCAAATCGCAACGCCCACACACTGTTCAGATTCTGGGCACCGTAGGCCAGACTTTCGTTCCTGCGCGACGCTTGGGTGAAGTAGAAACAAAGCCTGTCCAAATCGCAACGGCGACGATAAAATGGGATGGTTGGCGTCGTAGCCACCCAAAGGGGCGAGGTAGGGGCATGAGGGTTGTACGGCGTCGTGGAGTGCCATCAAGGGGGCTGCGGATAGTCACCGGGGTGGCTGTATTGGTGGCGGCCACCGCAGTCGTTTCAGTCACTGCCGGTGCCGCACCGAAACCAAGTCCTCGTACGAGCACGTCCTCGGAGGGTGCGCTACCGCGTGCCGACACGACGAGTAGCTGGGTACCCTCGAACGCACCCATGCCTGCCAACCTTCCAAATGCGTCAATGACCCTGTACGCCACCTCGTGCTCATCAAGTGCCTTCTGTGTCTCCGTCGGCGAAGTGGGTATTCCTGATTTCGATGCCTTTCCGCTCGTTGAGACCTATTCGGGTGGCGTCTGGACAGCATCCATTGCCCCGACACCAGCAAACGCCAACACGAACGAGTTGACCGGGGGGTTTACCAGCGTGTCGTGTCCGGCCGACGGAGAATGTGCCGCCACTGGCTTCTACGACGCCTATCTCCCTGCCACCCAATCAGCTGCTCAAAGCCCATTGCTGGACAACTTGTCCGATGGTTCCTGGTCGACAAGTGAGGGTTCGCTTCCTGTGGCGGGACCTGAAGGGATAGAACCCAGTGTCGCTGTGTCGTGTCCATCGACCACCTCTTGCAACGCCGTCGGGACCTGGTCCAGAAGTTCGGTTGGCCTGCTCTGGCAGTGGGGGCCGACAGGCTGGAGCATGCAGCAGCTTCCGACCCCTCCCGGTGACATCATTAGTTTGG
>JBEKIU010000053.1:0-20878 GCA_050011635.1 Acidimicrobiales bacterium | reverse complement strand
TCAAGGCCCAGGCCGAGTCGGAGGGGTTGGACATCCTGTTAACGGCGGCCGGATTCGATTGGCGGGAGCCAGGTTGCTCGATGTGCTTGGCCATGAACCCGGACAAGCTGGCCCCGGGGGAACGGGCCGCGTCGACGTCCAACCGCAACTTCGAGGGTCGCCAGGGTCGCGGGGGCCGGACCCACCTGGTCTCGCCGGCGGTGGCCGCGGCCACCGCGGTGGCCGGTCACCTGGCCACGCCCGAGGATCTGGTCTAGATGCGGGCCATGCAGCTGGTGAGCGGCCGGGCGGTGCCGCTGGACCGATCGAACGTGGACACCGATCAGATCATCCCGTCCGACTGGCTGAAGCGGGTCGAGCGCACCGGGTTCGGCGCCGGGCTGTTCGCCGAGTGGCGCGACGATCGTGAGTTCGTGCTCAACCGGGAGGAGTTCGCCGGGGCCACCATCTTGGTGACGGGCCCGAACTTCGGGACCGGCTCATCGCGGGAGCACGCGGTGTGGGCGTTGCAGGACTACGGGTTCGAGGCGGTCATCTCCCCCGGGTTCGCGGACATCTTCCGCAACAACTGCACCAAGGCGGGCCTGGTGCCCGTGGAGGTGGAGGCATCGGTGGGGCGCACCCTGCTCGACGCGGTGATGGCGGAGCCCACCATGCAGATCACCATCGACATCGAACGGGGGACCCTCGAGGCGCTTTCGGCCCGCATCGAGACGACGTTCCCGCTCGACGAGTTCACCCGGGCCCGCCTGGTCAACGGATGGGACGACATCGGCCTCACCCTCCGATACGAGGACGAGATCGAGAGCTACGAGTCGGCCCGCCCCTCGTGGCTCCCCAGCACACGCTGACGGCCAACACGCTGACGGTTCAGGACTCGCTGGTACTCCGACATGCGCTGATACTCCGAGACGCGCCAGCTGCTACGAACTGCGGGATGGGGTCGGGCTTGCGAGCCCGCCGGGTCCCCGGCGCCGACTACCACGAGGGGCAGGGGGGCAGCCAACGTCGGGGGACCCGGTGGATACTGAGTCGTGAAACGCACTGCCCGTTTCACAACTGCGATCTTCTGTGCCACCTCGTGAGGAGCATTTCCCCGTCAGCGGCGAATACTGCTCATCAACAAAGGTACACGAACGGGCGGTGCCGGACACGGATCGATGAACTCCGGTGGCCACGAGGTGCACTCTGGCATCGGCTGTGGTGATTCCCCTCCCCGTGTCCGCCGATTCGTAGATCATCTTCCCCAGTGCTCCCGCCGAATGGTCACGTCTCCGTCCGACAGCGTGACGATCTACTCCGCTCTTGGGTTCATGGTAGGCCCCTCCGGCCAGGGGGTCAATCTGAACCTTGGCCGGCCGACCGGGAGGGGACAGTCTTGAGCCAAAACTCTCTGAGCTGGGCCGTCCCACCGGCCCCGGCCCGATCCGGTGAGCGAGTGGCAGTGAGCTGGCCCGGGACAGGCAAGAGTGGGTCCGTCTGAGCCGAACGGCCCTCTGAACTGCACCGGTTTCGGGCGCTCCGGTGCTGCTGTTTGCCACAGGTGTTTCAAGCTGCCCCTGGTTGCACCGGCGAGCCGACGGCGACGGAGCACTGGCTCGGCTCCGGCCCCGGCGCGACGGAAGAGGGGGCCCGGCCGGAGCCGGACCCCCTCTCGACGGCGCCTCGAGGGCGCTCCGTCCTGGTACTGGTACTGGTACCACCTACTGCGTACCACCTAGCGCAGATACTGCGATCGTCAGTTCTTGGCGATGCAGTAACCGGCGTGGCCTCCGGCCTGGTTGGTGTTGGAAGCCGGGTAGTAGTCCGCGCCATTCTCCGTCATCGACGGCACGTCGATGATCGCAGGCGTCGTGAACTGGTCGGTGGTTGGGTTGATATCCAGCGGGAAGAACCCGGCGTTGGTGATCGCCGACTCGATCTCGCTCCGGTAGGTGACACCGGTGTTGGGATCGATCTCCGTGTTCATGTCCGCACGGCACAGGAAGCCACCGGCCCCGATGAAGTTGAGGACCGCCGGACTGGCCGGGTTCGGAGCGACGGTGTTGGGATAGGCGTTGTACAGAATCCGAGGATCTGGGAACGTCACACCCGAATCGTCGCCGCTACCCTGGATCGTTGCCTGAGTGGCCAGGATGCCATTGATCGAGCCGTACTGGGTGATGTCGTTCGCAGCCTGGCCGTTGCAGGTGGCCTGGGTCTGCGAGAGGTTCCTACCCGTACCGGTCGTCACGACGTTGGTGTTGCAGGTCTCGGCGAACTTGCCGTAGGAGAAGAAGTAGATGGCATTGGCCGCATCCGACGCGTGGTCAACGACGCCCATCTGGTTCTCCGTCAGGTTGTTGTGGTCCGTCGTGACATTCGCGTCACCCGGGTCACCAGCCTCGTTGGCTGCGGACGAGCACGGCGGGTTCACGTTCTTGGTGAATCCGATGAAGCCCTGCCAGGTGCTGTACGTACCCGATGCGGTCTGCGTGGTGTAGCAGTCGATCGGATCCGGACTTCCACCCACCGTAACGCCCGAAGCCTGCTGCAGGCAGCGCCAGTCCATGTTCACGGTGACGCTGGAGATGGTGCAAGAAAGCGTACCTTCCCAGATGGCCTGCAGGTTGGCCTTCGAGATGTCGGTGACATTCGAGTGCGCAGTCGGCGTTCCACCGATGCTGGCCTCGGACACCCAGGACACAGCGTCCGTGGCGTAGCCCACGTAGTTCAAGCCGGTGACGGCCGAGTACGACGAGGACCGTGCAAAGCTGGTGTTGAACGCCCCGATGCCGTTGGGGCCGCCGAGCAGCACCGGGGTTGTGGAAACGGCCTGGTTGCGGCCGTTGCCGGAACCGGTGCCCGGGGCGTTGGCGTAGTAGTCGTTGAGCGGATTCACATCGCCCACCGGAAGACCAGCCTCGCCACCGACCGTGCCGGCGACATCGGACACGCCAGACGAACCGTCGGCAGTGCTGCACTGCAGCGCCTCCTGGTCCACGGTCGTGTTGGTGAGGTCACAGCCTGGAGACGCCTCGAAGATGTCACCCAACGCATCCATGACCTGGTAGGTGGTCTCCGAGCCCGAGCCGACGATCAGCGTCGCCGGGGGAAGATACGCGGACCCCTTGTAGATGAAGGTGTCGTCAACGTCCACCGCCGAGATCTCATTCGGGGAGCCCGGGTTCGTGACGGTGATGTTGACCGAACCCACGGCTTCGGGGGGCGAGACGGAGGTCAGCTCGGTCGACGAGACGAAGTGCGTCGAAACACCTTCGGTGCTGCCGAATGCAACCGCCGCATTGCTGGCGAAGTAGAGCCCGGTGATCGTCACCGTGGTTCCACCGGCGGTCGGGCCGGCAGCCGGGGTTTCCCGACCGGAGGTGACTTCGGTCACCGCGGGCGTCAGCGGCGGGGTAGGCGGCGGGGGCGCCACCGTGTAGGTGAGGGTCTTCGTCTTCGAAGTGAGGGTCTTCTGCCCCTTCTTGGCAACGCTCACCGACACCGCCTCCGACTTGACCGTCGCCAACTCCGCGGGAGCGACAAATGTCACCTTGGTGGCCGAAGACTTACCGGTGGGCTTGAGGACGATGGTCCCGACCTTCACCGAGGTGGTGTAGCCGCCGTCGGTGAGGCTCTTACCAGCGATCGTGACCGTGGTGCCACCTGACGTGTGCACCGAGCTGGGCGAAAGCGACGTGATCGAGGGGGTTGCAATTGCCGCCCCGGCGATCGTGCTCGTCGCAGCCACTGTCAGTGACAGTGAAGCGAGGCCGATCGAAGCCGCGCCGATGGCGCGACCCGTTCGGCTCGTGAATAAGTTTCGCAACATTGTTCTCCTCGTGATTGGTGAATGGTTGCGAGGGGCCGTTGCGTTCGGATCCGATCAGATCCGTTCTGCCTGCCAGAGTCCCTCATAAGAAAACCTAACGAAGCCAAGTAATCTGAACGTCACGAACGCACGGGTATTCGATGAATTGTAGGTGACGTCGCTCAAATCGTCTGCGGGTGGGCGAGCAGGCAAAACCACCCCCATTCCGCATCCATCCGGTTCAGCGTCGGGGGTGATTCGGGGTATTCCACCAGGTCAGCACCCATCTAGTCGCTGCTACTCACGCAGCTGCCGCGTTGCCCTCGAGGATGGCGCGATCAGTGGCCAAACGGCGATCGGTGGCGACGGTGCCACGGCCCGCGGCCGCATGGCGGAGCGTCACGGATGGGGGTGAGGTCCCTGTTCCTGGGAGCCGCGCCCTTCCCAACCCCGAACAGCGGGGTCGAGGTCCGGCCGGTACAGCCACCCACGATGGCGGCGGGCTGCTGCGAGTCGAGGGTTGCGGTCAGCGTGCTCAGAACGTTGCCGGAAGGGCACGGGACAGGGCTTCGCACGCGAACAGCCCGCACATGAGCACAATGGGCAGAGCGAACAGGTAGACCAGCCAGAGCTGGCCCCAACGCATTGCCGCCGCCGCCGCGGCGACGATGACACCCACGGTGATCAGCGTCCACAGAATGGTGAGCCATCCGGCTGCCGAGTCACCGTTGAGGGCCCGGTCCGCGTTCGTGGGGATCCGGCCCCGAACCACGTCGACCTTCGCCGGCGATCCCTTGAGCTGCGCCACCACAACGAGCCGGCCGCTCGTGAGGAGCCCCGAATCAGCGGTGATCAGCGTGAGCTGGTTCGCCGCCGTCGGCCCGATCACGTCGCGACGTCCGGACAACACGGTTCCGACATGGGTGACCACGTAGGTGAACGTTCCGGCACCGTCGATCACCTTGATCGTCCGACCACGCTGCAGTGTGCCCACCTTTCCGAACGGAGCGCCGAAGGTGACCCGACGCCCGGCGATCACCGCATTGCCGGGTGTGCCTGGCAGCACCGAGCCCGGCAGGAGGCCCGGGCCCTTCATGAGGTCCGCGGCGCTCGTGCCCTGGACCACGACTTCGTGCAGTCCGAGGGAGCGGATGTCGAGCACCGCGATGGCCCGACCGTCCGAAGGCGGGTGCCCATCGACCAGGCTGGACACCGTCAACGGGTGGCCGAGCAGCGATGCTGTCAGAATTTGTTGGTTCCTGGCCGCCGTGAGCGAACTGAACACGAAGATATAGGCGAAGAACGCGATCAGCAGGGCCGCGACGCCGACCAACGCCACGCCGACCAGAATTCGGGCCCGCAACCAGTGCCGGCTCAGTCCGACGTCCTCCCGTACGCCTTCGTCTCTGCCCTCCCCCGGGTGACCGCCCTCGCCCACGGAACCACGCGCCAGATCCCACTCGTGATGGGCGTCCACGTTGCCGCCGCCCTCGCCTCTGACGTCGGTGGCCGTCACGGGTCTTCGCCTCCCGCGCGAGGCATCCCGGCGGCCCGAGCCCGCATGAGGATCAAGACACCGCCGGCCAAGCACAGCAGCGACAGCAGGAGCACGGTCGGCAGGAGCAGCCGACTCACGATGTTCAAGCTGATCAGGCTCAGGTCGCGGGGAATGACAACAGGCTTGGTTGCAGCGGCCTTCTGTTTCCCCGAGGAATTCGAGAGTTTCTTCTCCGGGGATTTCGAGGATCCGAACTTCGTCACCGAGGCGGCAGTGGTGGCTGCGCCTGGGGGTCCGCTCCCACCGGCCGGTGGCGAACTCGAAGCGCTCCCCGCAGTGGACGGTAGTGAGCTCGAGGTGGTGGGAGCGGGCGACGGTGAGGATTTGCCGATGGTGACCGGACACTGGACGCCGGGGTGTTTGCAGTGGTGACCACCAGTCTTTCCGGCAGTGGTGTGGAGGGCGCTCTGCAGGTCGGCCAGTGCGGCCGTGGCCATGGCGGCCTGCATGGGGTAGTACCCGGAGGGGAGCGCTCCTGAAGTCGAAAAATCGATCAGGTTGGTCACCAGGTTCCGGATGGCCGCCGTCGTGGCAGCCGACTGCGAGGCCGTGGGCACGATGGCGTAGGTGATATCGGGCATCGGGTACGCAGTTGGGTCGGGGTTGGAATAGTTGAACTGATAGGTGCCGGCGGGGCAGGTCGCCGACACCGTGGTGCACGGTTGTGCCGCGGCCAGCCCGGCCTCGATGCTGGTCGTCGTTGGGGCGACGAAGTTGCCGCTGGCGTTCTGGAGGCTGGCCTCGTTCAGGCCGTAGAATGCAGCCTCCGACGAGTCCATGATCCCGAACGCTGCCAGTGGGTCGGTGCCGTTCTGCGGCAGGGGCAGCTCACCACCGCCGTAGGCCCAGGTGCGCATCTTGCTCGCCTGCAGCGCAGGGGACTGGGCCGCGGAGAAGAAATTCGACGACCCCGATATCGACGGGAATTTCGAGATCCCCTGACAGCTGGGGAAGACCCAGGTGGCCGTGGGGTCGCCGGAAGGCGGCCATACGGACGAGTGGGGGGCAGAGGTCAGGGTGGTGGAAGCCAGGTTCGGATCGTTGACTTTGACTGTTTTGGCGACGGGCTCGGAGTGGGCGTTGCTCTCGAACACGGTGGCGGTCAACCCTGGATTCGGGGCGTGGCACAACCAGTCGGTGGCCTGATAGCTGGCTCCGGTCGGGACATCGGGCATGAACGAACCGAACTGCTGAGGGGACAGACCGCCGCCCAGCACGGAATCAGCCGACAGTGGATTGAGGAGGTCGAAGGTGTCGAGGTTGGATTCATAGTAGAGCTGCGCAGACGGAGTGCTCGGGCACTCATAGAGCTGCGCGCAGGTGACGGGCGGGGTGGCGTCGGCGAGCTCCGACGCGAGATTGTCGGCGTCGGCGAAGTCGAATTTTCCATTCAGGAATTGCGGGTCGCCGGTGGGCGATTCGTAATCCGAGGTGATCAGACCCGCCACCATGTTCGGGGTCAGGTTGTAGGTCGAGATGGGGACGGGCAGGCTGTTGAGTATGTCGCCGGCCAAGAAGGCCACTGTGCTGGCCGATACCGCGACCGGCACCAGTGCGTAGGGCTTGCCCTTCTTGCCCTGGAGAACGGCCATCTGAGCGGCGTCCTGAGGGTTGTCGACGAACCCCACTGCCGCATTGCCGGCGGCGAAATCCGAGACCACCGATTGGGTGTCGAAGGTGGTGTTGAGCGCCACCACGCCGGCCGTTCCACCGCACGTGGCCTCCACAGCCGTCGGCAGGAACTGCTCGACGCTGGTAGATCCGTCGGTGTAGATCTCCGGTGCGCTCTTCGGGCAGCCCGACGTCTGAGAACGGAATTTGAGTGGGACGACGACGCTGTTGGTCGTGTCCACCGCAGGACCCAACCCTACGACCGGGCCCTGGCCGAGCTCTTCGGTCACGACCATGTCGCAGGGGTTGCTCGAATTGTCGCAGTTGAATCCCGGCGTGTTGTTGTTCAGGTCGAGGATGTCGAGGGCGGGCAGAACCGCGTTTCCTTCACCCGCTTGGTCGAAGAACACGGGATAGGTGACCGACGTCAGGTCGTGGTGAGCCGGATCGTCGGTGACCGGGACGCTGATGGTCCCGTAGGTCGAGTCCTCCCACAGACCTGTCAAACAGGCCGGATCCGTGGACGAGGTGATGCCGGAGCACAGGGCGACCCGGAAGCTGTCCGTGGCGGGAAGGCTGCTGACCTTGATGGACACGCTCTGGCCATCCTGCAGATCGGCATTCGGGCTGACGTCGACGGTCGGGCACGTTCCGGAGCTGCATGGAAGCTCGGCCTTGCAGCCATTCGAACCGTCGTTGGCGCACTGGGACGGGGTCAAGCCCGCCTGCGCACGGTAGGTGGAGCTGTGCGCCGCACTCGTTCCCGCCACGGATGTGGCCGCCAACGAAACCAGCACCAGGGCCACGCAGGCCACGAACCTCGCCCCAATCCTTGTCACGGGCGAACTCGCCGTACGATGATGATGGCGGTCCGACGGTGCCCAGCGTCGCCTCCGCTTCTTCATCACTCCTGCCCTCTTCTCGTCCATGCTCACCGTCCGGCCGGGCCGGGCCTCACGTCGGTCGTCCGTGGGGGACGCTCAGATGCTCGTCCGGGCGCGTTCATGGCACCGGCCCTGCCACCGGCCCCGACTCGGCCGAGCTCGACTTGCGCCTCTTCCTCATCCCGACGAGTGGGGGACCGAACACGATGGCGACGAGGAGCAGTGCCCCACCGAAGTAGGCGAGCAGGTTGGGCGACGCCAGGGATTGGACGGCGGACGAGAGGGCGTCGATCCTCGGGTACTTGGAGGGGCTTGCCACCGTGGTTCCGGCCGGCACGATCCTGCCGTTGACGATGGTGTACCCGGCCGCCTTCTCGGCCGCCGTGAGCCCGCCCTTGGGGGCAATCGAACCGATGATCCCGCCGGCGGTCGAACCACTGGCTCCACCGGCGGTCGAACCACTGGCTCCACCGGCGGTCGAACCACTGGCTCCACCGGCGGTCGAACCGCCGCCGGGCCCGGTTCCGCCGCCGCCGCCTCCGCCGCCACCACCACCACCGCCGCCGCCTCCGCCGCCGAGGCCCGGGGGGGCGCCCTGGACGGGCGGCTCACCGGGCAGGGGGAGCTGGCCGTCGACGTAGGGGTTCTTGCAGTCGGCCGCCGAGACGGGTGGCGGTTCCTTGGCGCCGTTCAACCGTCCGACGGCGTCGAAGTCCTCCTGGACCAGGTTCGGAGGGAGCGGGGAGTAGCCGAGCTGGGCCATCTGATCCTGGCCGGCGCAAGCCAGGAAGGCGACGAATTGCCCGATCTCCTGGCCCTTCTGCGGATCGAGAGGCGACGTGGGACTGGTCTGCGGGACCCCCGAGGCGGAGAACGAGGCGCAATTGGCGCCCTGCGCGGTGGCGAGCTGCGGCGAACACGGTGTGACCAGGTAGCTGTAAGCCGAGAGCGGGTAGGCGTTGGCAATCGGGTTGGTATAGACGCCGGTCAGGTCCTGGGTGAGGTCGGCGTGCAGGATGGCCTTTTCCAACGCCGTGGCCACATTGAGCGATGTCGGCTGGACCGCCTGGTTGCTCGCATTGAAGAGCGAGGCTACCGGGAAGGCGTGTTCCTTGGCGTAGGCCGTCTCGACATAGGTGATGGAACCGAGGCTCGACACCGCGGCCACGTAGTTGGCGGCATTGTCCGAGCCCGACTGGCCAACCAGGTTGCCCTGGCCCCATCCCGGGTACACGGTCGGGCTCGGGTTCGACCCCTGGGCCGGCACGGGCCAGGTGGCCGTCGGCTGGTTCGGATTCCCCGAGTTGAATGCCGTCTGTGCGGCCACGAACTCCGAATTATCCCGGTTGAGGAGGTAGTCGGACAGGAGATAATTCTCGCCCGAGGCGTCCGATCGGTAGACCGGGATGATCTTCTGATTGGGCAAGTCACCCGCGAGTTGCGGGTTGGCTGCTGCGATGGCCGGGTCGTTCCAGTTGGTGATCTTGCCCAAGAAGATCTTCGCGATAAGCGACGTGTTGAGGTTGAGGTTGGTGATCTGCTGCCCGTCGGTGCCGTTCAGATTGAACATGAAGGCGAGGCCGCCGGCTACGTCCGGCATGTACTGGTAGGGCTGGGACGGGTAGTAGGTCGACTGCTGCGCGCTGTAAGGGATGTCCGACGCAGCGAAGTCGATTTGATTTTGACCGAAGTTGTTGAGCCCGACGACCGACGAGGAGACCTGCCAGTTGATGTTCAGCCCGTACAGCGTGGCGGACTGGCCCACCCACTGCTGGATGGCCACCCCCGCGAAGCTCGATCCCGTCGACTGCAGCAACGGGCTCGCCCCTGCGGATGGTGAGGTGAGCATGAGGACGGCGATCGCTGCCGCTGCGCACGCGAGCGGCCTGATGGCCGTGGCCCGCCATCGGCCACGACGCGGAGAATTCGAGAACGGCATCAGATCAGCCGAACTGACCGTTGACATAGTCCGATGTCCGCTGGTCGACCGGCGCTTTGAAGATCTGTTCCGTGGTTCCCGATTCGATGATCCGACCCGGCTGGTTCTCCGCGGCGAGGAAGAAGGCGCAGTTGTGGGAGACCCGCTGTGCCTGTTGCATGTTGTGGGTCACAATGACCACCGTGACCTCGTCGGCGATGTCGTGGATGGTGCTCTCGATGCGCAGGGTGGACGTCGGGTCGAGGGCAGAGCACGGCTCGTCCATGAGTAGCACGCGCGGCTTGACGGCCAGCGCCCGGGCGATGCACAGGCGCTGTTGCTGACCTCCCGAAAGGGCACCTCCGAGCTCGCCGAGCCGATCCTTGACCTCGTTCCACAGCCCAGCCTTGGTCAGCGACTCCTGGACGAGGGCGTCGCGGTCAGCCGGGTTGGTCCGGGAGAACTTGAGGCCGGCAAGCACATTTTCGGCGATGGTCATGGCCGGGAATGGATTCGGCTTCTGAAACACCATGCCGATGTGTCGTCGGGTCTCCATCGCCCGTTGACCCGGACCATAGATGTCGGTTCCGTCCAGCCTCACCGAGCCGGCAAGTTGAGCTCCGGGCACCACCTCGTGCATGCGATTGAGGATGCGCAGGAAGGTCGACTTGCCGCAGCCCGACGGTCCGATCAGTGCGGTGACCTTCGACCGCTCCATGGCCAGTGACACCGACTCGAGCACCAGCCGGCCGCTGAACCACGCGCACACGCCCTCTGCGTCGAGGTCACCGGCTTGTCCCAACCCGACTCCGGGGGACGACGGTTGAGCCAATATTTCGGCCGTCATTGGTCATCCTCGCTCTCGCTCGCCATCGGAATGGGGACGAACATGCGGGCCAACATATCGTCCTGTGAGCTGACCTTTTTGCCCCTCTTGCCCTTGGTGCGGCTGAAGATCCGGGCCAGCACGAACAGGATGAGCACGATGGCCATCAGTATGAAGGCGGCCTGAAAGGCGAGATCGATCAACACCGCCTGGGCGGTACGCACGTTGCTCCAGATGGCCAGTGGGAGCGCTTCCTGGGGCTCGCGGAGCGGGTTGACATTGATGGCCTGGGAGCCGAACGCGGTGAACAGGAGCGGCGCTGTCTCGCCCACGATGCGAGCAATGCCCAACAACACTGCGGTCACCACGCCGGAGCGAGCAGTGGGCAGGACCACCGACCACGTCGTCCGCCACTCCGGGGCTCCGAGGGCGGCGGACGCCTCGCGCAGCCCGCTCGGGACCACCCGGAGAACTTCTTCCACCACTCTCGTCACCGATGGGAGGAGGATGACGGTGAGGGCCAGCGAGGCGGCAAATCCGGAATAGGTGAGTACGTGGTCGAGGATGAGAATGGAGTAGATGAAGATGCCGGCCACCACGGTTGGCGTTCCGCTCATGGCCGTCACCACGGTGCGCACGATACGCACGCCGCGGCCCCGTACCTCATTGAGGAAGACGGCGGTGGCAATGGCCGCGGGGACGCCGATGGCGGCCGCGATCATCACCTCTTCGAACGTGCCGATGATGGCGTGAAGGAGGCCGACAGTGCTCAGGGCGTTGTGGGCCGCGGGCTGGAAGTGGGTCTGGTCCTTGGTGAACAACGCGCCCCAGTGCATGGAAGGAATCGCCTTGTAGGCCACCCACACCACGATGAAGACCACCAGGAAGAAGACGAGGAGCGCGGCGCTGACCATGATGATGGCGACCACCCGGTCGGTGGCCACCCGGCGATCGATCACCTGTGCCGCGCCGATCCAGGTCAGGGCCAGAAAGCCGACGTACCAGCAGACCAGGAACCCGAAGGCCCCGGACAGGACGGTGAGCTGGTTGAAGATGACCCAGACCAAACAGAATGAGGAGAGCGCGGCCAGCGCCAGCAGGGCCACATCGCGGGTGCCGAAGTCGCTGGGTCGCAGGGGCGAGGGGAGCTTCCGGGGCTCGGGTGGCGGGCCACCCGGGATCTCGCCCGACATCCGGCGTTCGGACCGAACGTCCGGGGCCGGTGGTGCTGCCACCGAACCCCGCTCGACGTGGACGGTGAGCGTGGCCGGTGCCTCGAGGTCGCTGCTCACAGGTCCACTCCAGCACCGCTTCGCGACCTGTTGATGATGGCCGAAGCGATGAGGTTGACCACCAGGGTGATGACAAAGAGGACGAAGCCGCAGAACAGGAGATCCTGGAGCCCGAGCGTGCCGCCCGAACCGAAGTTCACCGCGATCAGCTGGGAGATGGTGGATCCGCCGTGCTGGAGGATCATCGGACTGACTCTGAAGGCGGTGCCGAGGATGATGGAGACGGCGATGGTCTCCTCGAGGGCCCGACCGAGTCCGAGCATGACGGCGCCGATCATGCCGCCCCTCCCGAAGGGGAGCACCACGGTTCGGATCATCTGCCACCGACTGGCACCAAGGGCCAGCGCGGCCTCGCGCTCTCCCGGGGGTGCGAGGGAGAAGACCTCCCGGCTGATCGAGGCCACGATGGGCACGATCATCAGGCCGACCACCAGTCCGGCGATGAAGAGTGAGGCGTTCAAGGGCGGGCTGTTGACCTTGAAGAACGGGATGAAGGAAAGGTGCCGCGACAACCACGTACTGAAGCCGACCACATTGGTCTCCAGCTCGAAGACCGCCCAGAGACCGAAGACGATGCTGGGGATGGCGGCGGCCAGATCGATCATGGAGATCAGCGGGCGGCGGCTCCAAAGCGGCGCGTACTCGCTGAGGAAGAGCGCCGTGCCGATAGCCACCGGCGTGCCCACCACCATGGCCACTCCGGCGACCTCGAGGGTGCCCACCAGCGAGGCCAGGACGCCGAAGACCGGGTGCTTTCCGAGGGTCTGGAAGCCCGACCGGGTGAAGAAGTTCCAACCTGCCTCCCTGAAGGCCGGCAAGCCGCTCTTCAACAGGAAGAGACCGATGAGGAAGAGCAGAACCAGCACACCCATCGAGACGACCCACACGCCTCGGCGGTAGAAGCGGTCTGCATTGCTGTAGTCGGTGGAGATGGTGATCGGCTCGGGCACCACCGGGCCGGGCGCAATCGTGGGCAGATCAACGGACATGGCTCTGGGAGGTGCCTCTCGGGCTGCTCGGGGGTCGAATCGGCTTGGTTTGATCGCCGCCGTGCTTCACCAACGGTTACCCAACCGTAGCCAGGCAAGGTAAACGCAAGCACAACTCCCGGCAAAATCCAGTTGACAATTGGGTGATTCCTTAGGCCCCCAGGAGGCCGGGGAGAAAACCCTGGTCGCAGTCGGAGAACAACCTGGCTACAACTCAGCAGAAACGAGTTCCGACCTCCCCACGCTGAACGGGATGCCCTTGTCCTTCCAGTCCACGTGGCCGGACGAGTCGATGACAATGGGCAGGTACGACGCCTGGGCCGTTTGCAGGTACGAGCGGGCGGCCCGCAGCTGAGCGAACTGGGTGCGGGCCGCCTTGGCCGCGGTTGGATCGGTCGCCTGGAGGTCGTCCAGGCCTGCCCAGTAGAGATTCCGGCCGCCGCAGGCGATGAAGGTTGCCAGCCACTTTTGCCCGGCCGAGTCCGTCCACACGATGGGGTCGTACACCTCGAGCTGGTTCGTGCCTGGGATCTTCGCGACAACGGGCGCCGACGAGGACGGTCCTGACCGGAGCTTGGTCCCGTAGGGCAGCTGAAAGGTGTCCACGGCCGCGGTGCCACCCTTGCTCTTGATCGAATTGATCGCCGCTTCGGCGGACGGGTCGGGTGAGAAGGCGGCGAAGTGTGGGTGCTCTCCTGTGGGCAGCGAGGGCTCGATCTGACCGTTGACCGTATACGTGCACCCTTCCAGCTGGTCGGTCGGAGTTGCCAGCGCGACAACGCTCGTGTCTCCCGTCGTGACCGACGACTTCGGCGGGCTGCTCGAGCCACTGCCGCAGGCCGACGCGACGAGGGCGAGCGCGACAACTCCCGCCACCACCGCCCCACGCGTGCGTATGCCCCTGTTGACGATCTGCGGTCCCATCTACCCTCACTTGGTCCTCGACTCACACGGTGTCTGGCCAGCAGCAGATTGCGAGCCAAGTGAACGAACACCCCGCAGTCCGGGCCAGGACTGTCAGTGTGCACACAGCCCCTCATTCATGTCAACGCGGCTCCGGCCGTCCGAGGGACCTGAGGGCATCACGCTCCCGGCGGGCCGCCTTCCCGAACGGTCGCGATGGGCTGCAGCCACGGCGAAGCGTGGGAATGTGTACCATCACCCGGTGCGTTCGCCTCGGTGGTCGGTCCGTCGGACCTTGGTGTTGGTCGCCGCCCTGGGCATGCTCCCACTGATGTCGTCGGCGTGCTCGAGCCCGTCGACGTCGTCGACAGCCACGACCGCCAAGACGACCACGACGACGAACACAAGCAGTCGAACGCTGTGTACGACGGTTTCGCCGGCGCAGATAGCGGCGACCACCGGGCTGAAGGTCAGCCCCGCACAGACGACCAGCACGAAGACCACAGTCACCTGTACGTACAAGGCCACCGATCTGTCGAAGTCGGTCATCATCCTGTACGCGATCAACGTCACCCCTGCCGCCTTCGCCAGCCAGGCCAAGAAGGCGAACTCGGCTCACGGCCCGATCGTCCACGTGAGCAACCTGGGGGACGGCGCGTACTACTTCACCGTGCCGGCACAAGACTCGACGATCACCACCCTGGTCGTGGTCCACGGGCAGGCGGAGATCATCATCACGAGTACAGCCAGCCTCACCCAGTTACACAATCTGGCCCAGCTGATCCTCTTTGCCTTCTCTTCCTCTTCTAAGAAATAGCCCGGACCAAATGAAGAACCTCATCAGATGGACAGCCCGAATGACCCTGTTGGCGGCTGTGGCTGCCCTGGTGGCACGGGCCCTTCAGCACCGATCGGGAGAGGCTGGAAGCGAGATGTTTCCTTCCGCCGGTGGCGACACCTGGCCCCCGGTGCCGACCAAGCCCCGCCGCCTCTCCTGAGTCCCGGCTCGGCGTCGTGAGTCCCGGCTCGGCGTCGTGAGTCCCGGCTCGGCGTCGTGAGTCCCGGCTCGGCGTCGTGAGTCCCGGCTCGGCGTCGTGAGTCCGGGCTGGCCCGAGGTCGCTCAGTCGTGACCCATCAGGACGATTCGGGCTCCCGCGTCCACAAGGAGACGTGCGTGCACGCACCCACCTGGACGGAGTAGGCGAGGTAGAAGTTGTCTCGGCCCTGCTGCTGGGCGCGCCGGTGGGCGGGATCGTCACGCCAGGCGCGGTGAGCAGCCGGCGAGGCGAACGTCACCAGGGACACGTGCTCCCCGTCCTCGGCGGTGAAGGTCTTGAAATCCACGAAACCGTCGGCAACCCGTGCCGACACCTCCATCTCGTGGGCCACCCGCCGGTAGTCGTCCTCGGCATCGGCGCGTCGCCGGGACCGGAACACGGTCATCACCTGCCCCTCAGCGAAACCCGGGGCGCACTCCCCCGCCGCGACCGTGCTGTCCCTACGACTCGACGGTGTGGACATCGCTGATCCCCGGAGCCGCCCGCATCAGGACCAGGGCCGCGTCCGGCACCTGCCGGTCGGTGGACAGCACCATGAGGGCGGTGTGGCCGGTGGCCGATGGGCCCACCGCCATCGACGAGATGGACACGTCGGCCTCTCCGAGGATCGTCCCCACCGCCCCGATCATCCCGGCCCGGTCGTCGTTGCGCACGACCACCATGTGAGGAGCGGGAGGGACCTCGACGGTATGGTCGTCCATCATGACCAGGCGCGGCTCGGTGCGGGGACCGGTGAGGGTGCCGGCCACCGAGTGATCGCCGCTCCGCAACGTGATCAAGTTGACGTAGTCGTGGGCGGTCACTGTGGAGGTCTCCCGCACCTCGAGGCCGCGCTCGGCCGCCAGCTGCGGCGCGTTCACATAGCTCACCGGCTCCTCGGTGGCCGCGGCGAAGAGCCCCTTCAGCACCGACAGGGTGAGGATGCCGGTCCCGGCGCCGGCCAGGCCCCCCTGGTACTCGATCTCGAGGGTGCCGGGCAGTCCGTCGTTCAGGCATGACAGGATGCGGCCCAACTGCTCGGCCAGGCCCATGAACGGGCGCACGGTCTCCGACACGTCGGTGGCCGCCACGTTGACGGCGAAGGGGACGAAGTCGCCGTTGAGCGCCAGGATGACCTGCTCGGCGATGGTCACACCGGCCTTGTCCTGAGCTTCGGCCGTCGACGCGCCCAGGTGGGGGGAGACCACCACCGAGGGCAGCTCGAACAACGGCGACTCCGTGGTCGGCTCCTTGGCGAACACGTCGAGCCCTGCCCCTTGCACCTGACCCGACCGGATGGCCTCGGCCAGGGCCTCCTCGTCCACGATGCCACCACGAGCCGTGTTGATGATGCGGAGGCCCGGCTTGGCCTTGGCCAGAAGATCCTTCCCGATGAGCCCGAGGGTGTCGGCGTTCTTCGGCAGGTGCACAGTCACGAAGTCGGACACCCCGATGAGCTCGTCGAGCCCCATGAGCTCCACGCCCATGTGCTTGGCCCGATCGGCGGATACAAAGGGGTCGTAGGCCACAAGCCTCATGCCGAAGGCCAGTGCGCGTTGCGCGACCAGGGCGCCGACCCGACCCAGGCCGACCACCCCGAGGGTCTTCCCGTGCAGTTCGACGCCCTCCCACTTCGACCGCTCCCACTTCCCCGCCACCAGGGCCGCGTGGGCCTGGGGGATGTTGCGGGCCTGGGCCAGCAGCAGGGCCATGGCCTGCTCGGCGGCGGAGAGGATGTTCGACTGGGGAGCGTTGACGACCATGACGCCGCGATCGGTGGCCGCCGACACGTCGACGTTGTCGAGGCCGATTCCTGCCCGGCCCACCACCACCAGGTCGGTGCCGGCCGCCAGTACCTCGGCCGTCACCGTCGTGGCCGAGCGGATGACGAGTGCCTGCGCGCCGACCACGGCCGAGATCAGCGCCTCCGGGGTCAGATCGAGTTGGACGTCGACCTCGTGGCCGGCGTCGGCCATGAGGTCGAGGCCCGGCTGGGCCAGCTTTTCGGTGACCAGTACCCTACCCATGGTGCTCCCTTCCTGCGGAGATCGAGGACATGCGGCCGGGACCCGGCATCACGAGGCATCGCCGAACAGCTTGGCCAACCGGGAGACCCCTTCGATGAGATCGTCGTCGCTCAGGGCGTAGGACATCCTGAAGTAGCCCGGGGCTCCGAACGCCTCGCCGGGTACCACGGCCACCTTCGCCTCGTCGATGGCCAGGTCGGCCAATTCTTCGCTCGAGGTCGACCGGCGGCCCCGGATGTCGCGGCCGTAGAGTCCTTCGACCGAGGGGAAGGCGTAGAACGCCCCTTCGGGCAGGAGGCAGGACACGCCGTCGATCTGATTGAGCATGGTGAAGATGGTCTTCCTCCTGCGGTCGAAGGCCTGGCGCATCTCCTCGGCCGCAGTGAGGTCGCCCGACACCGCGGCGAGGGCTGCCCGCTGGGAGACATTGGCCACGTTCGAGGTCTCGTGTGACTGCAGGTTGGTGGCCGCCGTCACCACATCGGTCGGACCGATCATCCAGCCCACCCGCCATCCGGTCATGGCATAGGTCTTGGCCACACCGTTGACCACGATGCACCGGTCGGCCAGCTCGGGGACCAGGACCGGCATGGAGTGGTGCTCCGCGTCCCCGTAGACCAGGTGCTCGTAGATCTCGTCGGTCAACACCCACAGCCCCTCCCCCGCGGCCCACTCTCCGATGGCCTGGATCTCATGGCGCGGGTAGACGGCGCCGGTGGGATTGGAGGGGGACACGAACAACAGCACCTTCGTGCGGGGGGTCCGGGCCGCCTCGAGTTGGGCCAGGGTCACACGGAACCCGCTGGCCTCGTCGGTGGTGATGACGACGGGGATCCCGCCGGCCAGTCGGATGACCTCGGGGTAGGTGGTCCAGTACGGAGCGAGCACGAGCACCTCGTCGCCCGGGTCGCAGAGCGCGGCGAACGAGTTGGCGATGGCCTGCTTCCCTCCGTTGGTCACCAGGACCTGTGACGCGGTCACCTCGAACCCCGAGTCGCGGCGGGTCTTGACGGCCACCGCCTCCCGAAGCTCGGGGAGCCCGGCCGTCGGGGTGTACTTATGGGTCCGC
Organism: Acidimicrobiales bacterium; assembly: GCA_050011635.1. Classification (GTDB taxonomy): domain Bacteria; phylum Actinomycetota; class Acidimicrobiia; order Acidimicrobiales; family RAAP-2; genus Bog-756. The sequence goes on along the minus strand of JBEKIU010000053.1, from coordinate 2,971 downwards.
GGGTCGCGGCAGGCCGCCTCGGCCGCGGCCACGATGTGCCCGGGGGTGGGAAAATCCGGCTCACCGGCTCCGAAGCCGATGACGTTCTCGCCCGCGGCCTTGAGCGCCTTGGCCTTGGCGTCGACGGCCAGCGTGGCCGAAGGTGAGACCGCCGCGATCCGCTCGGAGATCCGTCGGCCGGTCATGGCGTCGCCGCGGGGCGACAGCTTCCGCGGTGGGGGCCGGTTTTTATCAGGAGTGCCCCGGTTTTTATCAGGAGTGCCATGGTGCCATGATTCCATACGTGACCGATATCCCTGACATCAGGATCCCAGCTCATCTCCTCCCGGCTGACGGGCGTTTCGGCGCCGGCCCCTCCAAGGTGCGGCCCGAGGGCGTCGCCGCCCTGGCCGCCGAGGCCGGCCGATACCTCGGGACGAGCCACCGCCAGAAGACCGTCAAATCTGTGGTCGGAAGCCTGCGGGAGGGTTTGGCCGAACTGTTCACGCTGCCCGACGGCTACGTGGTGGCTCTCGGAAACGGCGGCACCACCAGTTTCTGGGACGCGGCCACCTTCGGCCTCATCGAGCGCAAGAGCCAGCACCTGAGCTTCGGGGAGTTCTCGTCGAAGTTCGCCGCCGCCGCGAAGGAGGCCCCCCATCTGGCCGAGCCGGAGATCATCGCCTCCGAGGTGGGGACCCACCCGAGCCCGGTGGCCCAGGACGACGTCGACCTGTACGCCCTGACCCACAACGAGACCTCCACCGGGGTGATGATGCCGATCGTGAGGCCGAGCGGGCTGGCGTCGCCCGGCGACGGCGGGGGCATCGTGGCCGTGGACGCCACCTCGGGTGCCGGAGGGCTCCCGGTCGACCCGGAGCAGTTCGACGCCTACTACTTCGCTCCCCAAAAGTGCTTCGGTTCCGACGGCGGGTTGTGGGTGGCCCTGCTCTCCCCGGCCGCCCAGGACCGCATCGCCAGCATCGCCGCCACCAAGCGCTGGGTACCGGCGTCGTTGGACCTGACCATCGCCCTCGACAACTCCAAGCTGGACCAGACCTACAACACCCCTGCACTGGCCACCATCTTCCTCTTCGAGTACCAGGTGACCTGGTTCAACAAGCAGGGAGGCATGGCCTTCTCGACGGGACGGTGCGACCGGTCCTCGGAGATCCTCTACACCTGGGCGGAGAACTCGGACTTCGCCACCCCTTTCGTGACCCGGGAGCAGGATCGCAGCCACGTGGTCGGCACCATCGATTTCGTCGACTCGGTCGACGCGGCCATGGTGGCCGCGGTGCTGCGGGCCAACGGGATCGTCGATACCGAGCCCTATCGCAAGCTGGGCCGCAACCAGCTCCGCATCGCCATGTTCCCGGCCATCGAACCCGACGACGTCGCCTCCCTCTGTGGGTGCATCAATCACGTGGTCGGGGCCATGGCCGGCTGACCCCCCGGGTCGCCGCCGCACTGATCCCCCGCGTCGCCGCCGGGCCCCGCCCCCGCACTGATGCCCGCGGGGTCGCCGTCGCCACGAGCCCCGATCAATCGTCCCCGGGTGGGTGATCATCGACCGCCCAGTTCGACCGGAGGTCCTCGAGCCAGGCCGGTAGTTCGATCGGCGGGTCAGGGAGCGCTTCGGCGCCCTGTTGGCTCAGCGCGGCAACGAACGAATCGGGGTCGTCCCCCCACGAACGCGGATCGCCCATCATGATCTCCAGCAGCACCGTGCCCTCGGGCCCGGCCACGAACGGTCCGAACGCGGCACCGAGGGGCAGCTCGACGTGGGTACCGGCCGGGCACCGCCGTTCACCGCACCACATGTCCCCACTGATGACGAAGATGACGTGGGGGCTGAAGTGCCCGTGCCGGCGGATGACCATCCCCGGGTCCCATCGGGCGTAGAGCGACAGGTACTGGGGGTCGGGCGAGAAGGCCAACCACTTCTCCCACACCGACGAGGTGGTGCCGTCAGCGTTGCCGATGACCTTGACCTGCTGCCAGGGGATGTCAGGGTCATCGATGTGACGGAAGGTGGGCTCGAGGCCCTCGACTTTCACCTCGGGAACCGTTCCGTCTTCGTTCACGTGTCACTCCTCGATCCTCTGCTACGGGCTCCGCTGCCGGGGTCAGCTGCCGGAGCCCCGCTGCCGGGCTCCGCTGCCGGGGCTCCGCTGCCGGAGCCCGGGGTCAGCCGCCGGACACGTCCTGGATCTTCTGCTTCCCCGCGGTGACGAACGGCATCATGTCCCGCAGCTCTGCGCCGACCTTCTCGATGGGATGATCGAGCCCGGCCTGACGGAGCGCTTTGTAGTTGGGGCGTCCGTTGGCGTTCTCCGCCACCCACTCCTTGGCGAAGGAGCCGTCCTGGATCTCCCCGAGAATGCGGGCCATCTCGTCGCGGACGGCCTGGTTGATCACCCGCGGTCCGCGGGTCAGGTCGCCGTACTCGGCGGTGTCGGAGATCGAGAACCGCATCCCACTGATCCCCTGCTCGTACATCAGGTCGACGATCAGCTTGAGCTCGTGGAGGCACTCGAAATAGGCCGATTCGGGTTGATAGCCGGCTCCCACCAAGGTCTCGTACCCGGCCTGCACCAGCGCGGTGAGCCCGCCGCACAGCACCACCTGCTCGCCGAACAGGTCGGTCTCGGTCTCCTCGGAGAACGTGGTGTCGAGCACACCGGCTCGGGTGGCCCCGATGGCGTGCGCGTACGACAGCGCCAGCGCATGGGCCTTCCCGGACGGGTCCTCGGACACCGCCACGAGCGACGGCACGCCACCGCCCTCGGTGTACGTCCTCCGCACCAGGTGGCCCGGGCCCTTCGGGGCGACCATGGCGACGTCCACGCCGGCGGGGGGCGTGATGAGACCGAACCGGATGTTGAATCCGTGCGCGAACAGGAGCGCGTCCCCCTCGTGGAGGTGGGGGGCGATCGAGGCCTCGTAGACCGACGCCTGCTCGGTGTCCGGCAACAGGATCATGATGACG
>JBEKIU010000052.1:0-21038 GCA_050011635.1 Acidimicrobiales bacterium | reverse complement strand
GGTCACCGCGGTGTCCCGCGTCTACGAGACCTCGCCCGTCGGCGGCCCCGACGGCCAGGGGCCGTTCCTCAACGTGGTGGTCGAGTTGGCCCTGGCACCGGGCGCCGACCCCTACCGCCTGCTCGAGGAGTGCCGCCGGCTCGAGGCCGCGGCCGGACGGGTACGGGCGGCCCGGTGGGGCCCGAGGACGCTGGATGCCGACGTGGTGTGGATCGACGGCGTGGAGATCTCCGACCCCGAGCTGACCGTGCCCCATCCCCGCTGGCGCGACCGCCGGTTCGTCCTCGAACCGCTGCGGGAGCTCGCCCCCGACCTGGTCGACGACTCGGCCCTGGCCGGCGCTGGTGGGGAGGTCGCAGTCGTGGGTACACTCTGAGACGAAGCACAAGGATTCTCTGATGCGAACGGCACCTCCGGGGCTGGAACGTCGAAAGGGGACACGTGACCACGTTTCGTGTAATCGGGCCGGGCCGGGCCGGCCGGTCGATGATGGCGGCCCTCGACGCGGCCGGCGACTTCGAATCGAGGGGCGCGCTCGGCCGCCACGATCCACCGCAGGCCGCCGCCGCCGGTGTCGATCTGCTGATCATCGCCACCCCTGACGACGAGGTGCGCCGGGTGGCCGCCTCGGTCGTCCCGGTCGAGACCACCGTCGTCATCCACCTGGCCGGTTCGCTGGGCCTCGACGTGCTGGAGACACATCCCCGGCGGGGGTCGGTCCATCCCCTGGTGCCCCTGCCCACCGTGGCCACCGGGGCTGAACGTCTCAGGTCGGGCCTCACCTTCGCAGTGGCCGGGGACCCGATGACGAGAGCGGTCGTCGCCTCGCTGGGCGGTCGGGTGGTGACGGTCGAAGACCCGGATCGCCCCTCGTACCACGCGGCGGCGTCCATCGCCGCCAACCACATGGTGGCGCTCATCGGCCAGGTCGAGCGGGTGGCGGCGTCGGCCGGGCTGCCGCTCGACGCCTTTGCCGACCTGATGCGTGCCGCCCTGGACGACGCCGTGGACCTCGGGCCCCGGCGGGCACTGACCGGTCCCGCCGCCCGGGGGGACTGGGACACGGTGGAGCGGCACCGGCGGGCGCTCTCGACGCTGTCCGGTCATCGGACGGAGCTCGCCGCCTACGACGCCATGGTCGGTCTGGCCCGGAGACTGACCATGGAATCCGAACCCGTCCCGGTGCCGGCACCGGCGGCCCTCCCGGAGGCAGTGGCCGAGGAGCGGGTGGCGTGAGCACGGTCACGACCGAGGTGCCGACGCCCGCGGTGCTGCGCCCTGAGGCGCTGCGATCCACCGGGGTCGACGTGCTCGAAACCGTCGCCGGGTACTCGCGTGTCCTGGACGACGTGAGGCGGTCGGGACGGTCGGTGGGCGTGGTCCCCACCATGGGGGCGCTCCACGCCGGCCACCGTTCCCTCGTCGAGCGGGCCGCACGCGAGTGCGACGTGGTCGCGGTGTCCATCTTCGTGAACCCCACCCAGTTCGGCGACGCCGCCGACCTGGCGCTCTACCCACGGACCCTCGAGGCCGACCTCGAAGCGGTGGCGCAGGCCGGAGGCCGGCTGGTCTTCGCCCCGTCGGTGGCCGAGATGTACCCGGAAGGTCCGAACGAGGTACCCATGGTGTCGGCCCCCGAGCTGGCCGACCGATGGGAGGGGGCGTCGCGGCCCGGGCACTTCGACGGCGTGGCCACCGTGGTGGTCAAGCTGCTGTCGGCGGCCGGCGCCTGCCGGGCCTACTTCGGCGAGAAGGACTTCCAGCAGTTGGCCCTGGTCCGCCGGGTGGTTCGGGACCGGTCCCTGCCCACCGAGGTGATCGGATGCGAGACCGTCCGGCAGCGGGATGGTCTGGCCCTCTCCAGCCGGAACACCCGTCTGTCGGCCGAGGAGCGGAGGGCGGCCCTGGTCCTGTCCCGGGCGCTGAGGTCCGGCGCCTCCATGATGGCCGGGGGTGAGGACCGCCCGTCCGTCATCGAAGAGGAGATGACCCGGGTGGTGGCCGGCGAGCCGGCGGTGGCACTGGACTACGCGGCCCTGGTCCATGCCGATGACCTCGAGCCGGCATCCACCTGTGCCACCAGCCGTCCCCTCCGGTTGCTGATCGCGGCTGAGGTCGGCCCGGTGCGGCTGATCGACAATCTCGATCCCCGCGGCTGGGCCCCGATCCCCGCCCTCGGCCGCCTGAGCGCCTGAGGGGTGCCCATGACAGGGAACCCGGGACGGACCGGAGCGCGCCGGCTCCCTCCCACGTCCGGACTGCAGACTCCGGCGTGACCGGACCCGGCGAGGACACCGGCCCACTGGACGTCCTGGTGCTCGGGAGCGGGGTGGCCGGCCTCTCGGCCGCGGTCCGCCTGGCGGCACCGATGCCTCCGCCAGGCGGCGGAGCCGCCCCCGGGTCCGCAGGGCTCAGGGTCGGCGTGTTGACCAAGGCCGAGCTCTCCCAGTCGGCCACCCGGTGGGCGCAGGGCGGCGTGGCCGCAGTGCTCGGCGGAGACGAGGACTCGACCGATCTCCACCTGGCCGACACCCTGGCCGCCGGGGCCGGTCTGTGCGATACCGATGCGGTCCGGGTTCTGGTGGACGAAGGTCCGTCCCGGGTCAACGAGCTCATCGCCATGGGCGCCGTCTTCGACCGGCAGCCCGGCGGGGCGCTGGCACTGGCCCGTGAGGGTGGCCATTCCACCGCCCGGGTGGTCCATGCCGGAGGTGCGGCCACCGGGGCCGAGGTGGAGCGGGCCCTGGTCGACGCCACCCGGGCCACGGCGGCGGCGGTGCTCGAGGAGTGGTTCGCCCTCGACCTGGTGGTCGAGAACGGACGCTGCCGTGGCGTGCGCGCCCTCAGTGCCGACGGCAGGGTCGTCGAGGTCCGGGCCGCCCACACGGTCCTGGCCACCGGGGGTGCGGGCCAGCTCTTCGCCGTGACCACCAATCCGGCCGAGGCCACCGCCGACGGCCTGGCCATGGCCCTGCGGGCCGGGGTGCCGGTGGCCGACGTCGAGTTCATGCAGTTCCACCCCACCGCCCTGCACCATCCGGCCATGCCCCGCCCCCTGCTCTCCGAGGCCCTACGCGGGCACGGCGCGCTGTTGCGCGATGCACGGGGCGACCGTTTCGTCGACGAGCTGGCCCCGCGTGACGTGGTCAGCCGGGCCATGGCCGACCGCATGCGGCTCCAGGGGGTCGAGTGCCTGTGGCTGGACGCCACCGGCCTGGCCGCCTTCGGTGCCCGCTTCCCCACCATCGCCGCCTCGCTCACGGCCATCGGGCTCGATCCCTCGCACGACTGGCTGCCCATCGCCCCCGCCGCGCACTACCTGTCGGGGGGAGTGCTCACGGACCTGTCGGGGGCCACCGCGCTCGGCGGCCTGTGGGCGGCCGGCGAGGTGGCCTGCACCGGGGTCCACGGTGCCAACCGCCTGGCATCCAATTCCCTCCTGGAGGGGATGGTCTTCGGCGCCCGACTGGCCGAGGCGATCGGGGGCGGGGCGGACGGTCCCTCCGCCACCGGGGCGCTCGGTTCCTATCTCCGCGGTGACTGCGAACCGCTGGGCCAGGCCGGCCCGCCGCCGGCCCGCCATCCGGGCCGGCCCGAGGACGGGCAGGGGCCGGACGTGGTCAAGGCCCGCGACGAACTGCAGCGGGCCATGATCACCGGAGCCGGCGTGGTGCGCAGCGCCGAGTCGCTGGACGCTGCCGCCGCCGCCGTCCTGGGCATCGCCGACCAGGTCGGCAATGGCGTGCCACCGGACCGGGCCCACGGTGAGCTGGCCAATCTGGTCACTGCGGCCACCAGCGTGCTGTCGTCGGCGTCGGTGAGGTGCGAGACCAGGGGTGCGCACGCCAGAAGCGATTTCCCTGTCGCCGCCGACCGCTGGCGCCGCCGGATCGTCCACACCTCCGACGGAGCCGCCCTCCTCGACGTGCCCCGGCCGCCGGATCCCGATCACCGGCGGCGGCCCGAACCGCAACCCCTCGTCCGTTGACCCCCCCAATCGCCAACCACGGCGCCGGCGGCGACGTGCCCGCCGTCGATCCTCCCCGCCATGCGGTGGTCGAGGCTGTGGCCCGGGCCATCGCCGAGGATGTGCTGCCCATCGGGGACCTCACCGCGGCGCTCGTTCCCGCCGCGGCCAGGGCGACGGTGGCCATCGCCAGCCGGGCGCCCGGTGTCGTCGCCGGCCGGGCCTGCGCGGTGGAGACGTTCGTCCAGATCGACCCGGGCCTGGTGGTGGCCTGGAGCAAGGACGACGGCGCCGAGGTTGCACCCGGGGACGTCATCGCCGAGGTGAGCGGGTCCCTTCGCTCCATCCTGACCGCCGAACGCACAGCCCTGAATTTCCTGGGCCACCTCTCCGGGGTGGCGTCGCTGACCCACCGGTACGTGGTCGCCGTCCGCGGAGCCAACCCGTCGACCCGGGTCCTGGACACCCGCAAGACCACCCCGGGGCTGCGGGCCCTCGAAAAGGCCGCGGTCCGGGCCGGTGGCGGGCACAACCACCGGGGCAGCCTCTCCGAGGCCGTGCTGGTCAAGGACAACCACCTGGCCGGCCTCTCGATCGCCGAGGCGGTGGCCGGGGCCAGGCGGCAGTGGCCGGGCCGGATGGTCGAGGTCGAGTGCGACCGGGCCGACCAGGTGGCCGAAGCGGTGGGTGCCGGGGCCACCGTCGTCATGCTGGACAACATGGCTCCCGACGAGGTGGCCGAGTGCGTCGCCCGTGTGCGGGCGGCCGGCACCGGGGCACTGGTGGAGGTGTCCGGTCGCTTGGACCTCGACACCGCCCCGGCGATGGCCGCGGCCGGTGCGGACCTCGTCTCGGTGGGGGCGTTGACCCACTCGGCTCCCGTTCTCGACCTCGGGTTCGATCTGCCGCCTGCCGCCGGCGGGAAAGGCTGACCATGCTCCTCGCCATCGATGTCGGCAACACCGAGACCGTCGTCGGGCTCTTCGCCGACGACCTGAGCGCGCCCCTGGCCGCCACCGGGCCCCGCGACGGGAACGAGCCCACCGGCCTCGCCCACCACTGGCGGTTGTCGACGGTGGCGGAGCGCACGTCCGACGAACATGCGCTCCTGCTCACCCAGCTGCTCGACCTCGACGGGCTGGACATCGACGATGCGGTGTCCGGGATTGCCGTGACGTCGTCGGTGCCGCTGGTCACCGCCAATCTGCGCCAGATGGTGGCCCGGTGGTTCGACGTTCCCGCCGTGGTCCTGGAGCCGGGCGTGAGGAGCGGGATGCCCATCCTCTACGACAATCCCAAAGAGGTCGGCGCCGACCGCATCGCCAACGCGGTCGGTGCCTACGACCTGTTCGGCGGCCCGTGCGTGGTGGTCGACCTGGGCACGGCGACGACCTTCGACGCCATCTCGGCGGCCGGCGAGTACCTGGGTGGGGCCATCACCCCCGGGGTGGCCATCAGCCTCGATGCGCTGTTCGCCAACGCCGCCGCCCTGGGCCGGGTCGAGCTGGTCGAGCCGAGGAGCGTGATCGGCAAATCGACGGTGGAGTCGATCCAGTCCGGTGCCCTCTACGGGTTCGCCGGCCAGGTCGACGGCCTGTGCCGAAGGTTCGCGGCGGTGCTGGGCGAATGCACCGTGGTGGCCACCGGGGGGCTGTCCGAGCTCATCTCCCCCTACTCGGAGGAGATCGAGTACGTCGAGCCCTGGCTCACCCTCCACGGCCTTCGGATCATCTTCGAGCGCAATTCACCCAAAGCCTCTCAGCGCTAGTGCTCGGGCGCACCGGCGTCGGCCACGAGTGCGCGGCCACGAATGCGCCGCCAGACATGCTCCGCCAGACAACTGTCAGTCACTATGACAGTTGATTGGTTCTGCCGGAGCGGGCCCGACGGACGACCGCCCCCGGCAATGTTCACCCGTCCCAGGCACGGCCCGGCCGTGGAAGAGGAATGGCGATGGTGAATTGCGGCGTCCGGACAGTAGGGTTGTACTCCTCAGACGCCGCCGACTCAGGTGGGGCAGACCGCAGGCCGCGAGCAGAGGAGCACCAGAGCAATGCCGACGACGATGTCGATACGCCGTTTCTCGAGGAACCTCCTGATCACAGTGGTCGCGGTGGCGACGATTTCGACGTCCACCGTGGCGCTGGTCGGCCCGGCCGGGGCCTCGGCGACCAAAGATCCCGCGGCCGCATCCAAGGCGGCGAAGCACCGGGAGCTGGCCCGGGCCCTGGTGTCCGACTGCGTCACGGCCCACAAGTGGCTGAATCACGAGAGCCGGATCGAGCACCGCTTCGCCAAGAGGTTGCACCGGCTGCGGGTGTGGGAGGCCGACGCCAGGGCCGACGGCCACGCGTCCCGCCTGGCCACGCTCAAATATGACGTCACCCACGTGCGGGCGCTCCGGGCCCGGGCCCTCGGCACGACGTCGAAGTCGTTCAGCCGGGAGCGGAGGCTGGCCAAGGCCGTGAGCCCGACGTGCGCTGCTCTGGTGCGGATGATCCGGGCCGAGAAGAAGGCGGGCAAGACGCACAGGAACGAGGCCCAGGCCAAGGCGAGGGCGGCACGGGCGGCCAAGGCCGCTCACATCGAGGCAGTCGCAGCGGCCAAGGCGGCCGCGGCCAAGGCGGCAGCGGCCAAGGCGGCCGCGGCCAAGGCGGCAGCGGCCAAGGCGGCAGCGGCCAAGGCGGCAGCGGCCAAGACGACGGGCACGAAGGCGGCAGGCACCAAGACGACAGCACCGCCGACTCCGCCCACGACGACCCCGACCACGTCGACCACCACGCCGACCTCGACCACCTCAACCAGCACGACGACGTCGACCACGTCGCGTTGAACGGGCTCGATCAGGTGGCCGGCCGGGCCGTCCGGTCAGTCGGCGGGCAGGTCGTCGACCAGCGCGTGGGCCAGCGTGGTGAAGGCGCGAGCCAGCTCGGCCGACGGACCCGAGACTGCGGCCGAGGCCGCCAGCTCGGCGTACCGTCTCGCCACCGACGTGGCCCCTCCGATGGCTCCCGACTCGGCCACGATGGAACGAGCCTTGTCCCGTTCGGGCTGGCCCAGGGGCTGCCCGAGCAGTGGGCCGAGCTCGGGACCGGCGACAGGGTCGGCCAGCGCCAGAAGGACCGGCAGTGTGTAGATGCCTTCGGCCAGGTCCTGACCCGCCGGCTTTCCGAGTTCCGCCTCGGTCGCCACGACGTCGAGGATGTCGTCGCGGACCTGGAAGACCATGCCGAAGTACCGACCGAACAGCGTGAACGCGTCCACCTCGTCGCGAGGGAGGCCACCGGTCAGGGCACCGATCCGGCACGAGGTGGCCATCAGCGACGCCGTCTTGCCGGCGATGGCGTCGATGTAGCTGTCCCGACTCCGGCCCACCTGGAAGGCCGAGTGCACCTCGGCCACCTGACCCTGGCAGAGCTCACCGAGCGTGGCGGCCAGCAGGGCGGCGATCTCCGTGCCCAGTCCGGCGGCGATTTCGGCCGATCGGGCCAGCAGGAAGTCGCCGGCCACGATGGCCACCAGGTTCCCGAACCGGGCATTGACGCTCTCCACGTTGCGGCGGACGGTGGCCTCGTCCATCACGTCGTCGTGGTAGAGCGAGGCCAGATGGACCAGCTCCACCGCCACCGCTCCCAAGAGGTCTTCAGCGGTGGCCCGGCCGGACCCGGATGTGGCGGTGGCCAGGGCCAGGACCGGGCGCAGCCGTTTTCCGCCCGCGGCCAGCAGGTGGGTCGTGACCTCGTCGAGGAACCCGTCGCCGGTGACGACGGACTCGACCAGCAGGGGTTCGAGGCGTTGCAGGTGTTCTTCGAGTGCGGGAAGCCCAAGGAGCTCTACGACGTTCACTTCCTACAGACGATAGGCCAGGAAGCCGATGACTGAGAAAAGGAGCCGGAAAATCACACGGTGCGGGTGCGGGGTGTACCGGCACCTGTAGACTTTGATCAGTTGCCGACCGCAGATGGAGGCGGTGGAGTGTTCGAACGATTCACAGACCGGGCTCGTCGAGTTCTTGTGCTCGCACAGGAAGAGGCGCGCCTCTTGAACCACAGCTTCATTGGCACGGAGCACATCCTCTTGGGCTTGATCCACGAGGGTGAGGGCGTCGCGGCCAAGGCACTCGAGTCGCTGGGCGTCTCGCTCGAGGCTGTGCGTGAGAAGGTCGAGGAAACGATCGGACTGGCCGGGACGGCACCGACCGGATCCCCGCCGTTCACTCCCCGGGCGAAAAAGGTGCTCGAGCTCTCCCTACGCGAGGCGCTGCAGCTCGGCCACAGCTACATCGGCACGGAGCACATGCTGCTGGGTCTCGTCCGTGAGGGTGAAGGTGTCGCCGCCCAGGTGCTCCAGAGCCTGGGCGCCGATCTGCCGCGGGTCCGCCAGCAGGTGATCCAACTGCTCTCGGGCTACCAGGGCAAGGAGTCGGTGGGCGCCGGCGCTCCCGGGTCGCAGTCGTCCGACGCGCCGACCGGTTCTCCCGTGCTCGATCAATTCGGGCGCAATCTCACGGCGTTGGCCAGAGACCACAAGCTGGATCCGGTCATCGGCCGCGAGAAGGAGATCGAGCGCGTCATGCAGGTGCTGTCGCGCCGGACGAAGAACAACCCGGTCCTCATCGGGGAGCCGGGTGTGGGCAAGACCGCCATCGTCGAGGGTCTGGCTCAGCGGATCGTGGCCGACGACGTTCCCGAAACCCTGACCGGCAAGCAGCTCTACACGCTCGACCTGGGCGCACTGGTCGCCGGCAGCAGGTACCGCGGCGATTTCGAGGAGCGTCTCAAGAAGGTGCTGAAGGAGATCCGCACCCGGGGCGACATCGTCCTGTTCATCGACGAGCTCCACACCCTGGTCGGAGCCGGTGCGGCCGAGGGGGCCATCGACGCCGCCTCCATCCTCAAGCCGATGCTGGCCCGGGGCGAGCTGCAGACCATCGGCGCCACCACCATCGACGAGTACCGCAAGCACCTCGAAAAGGACGCCGCGCTCGAACGGCGCTTCCAACCCATCAAGGTCGAGCAGCCCAACGTGGCCCTCACCATCGAGATCCTGAAGGGGCTGCGTGACCGGTACGAGTCGCACCATGCGGTGACCATCACCGATCAGGCGCTGGTGGCCGCGGCCAATCTGGCCGACCGGTACCTGGCCGATCGCTACCTGCCGGACAAGGCCATCGACCTCATCGACGAGGCGGGCAGCCGGCTGCGCATCCGTCGGATGACCACGCCGCCTGCGTACAAGAAGCTCGAGGAGGAGATCACCCGCCTCCGCGCCGACAAGGAAGCGGCCATAGAGAAGCAGGCCTTCGAGCAGGCGAAGAAGCTCGCCGAACAGGAGAAGGCCCGTCTCGACAGCAAAGAGGCCATGGAGGCGGAATGGCGGGCCGAGGGCGTCGACCTGTTCGACGTGGTCGACGAGGAGGTCATCGCCGAGGTGCTGGCCAACTGGACGGGCATTCCCGTCTACCGGCTCACCGAGGAGGAGACGGCCAAGCTGTTGCGCATGGAGGATGAGCTCCACAAGCGGGTCATCGGGCAGGAGCCGGCCATCGCCGCGTTGGCCCGTTCGATCCGCCGCACCCGGGCCGGTCTGAAGGATCCCAAGCGGCCGAGCGGCTCGTTCATCTTCTTGGGGCCGACAGGTGTGGGCAAGACCGAACTGGCCAAGACGCTGGCCGAGTTCCTCTTCGACGACGAGGACGCCCTCATCCAGCTCGACATGTCCGAGTACATGGAGAAGCACACGGTGAGCCGACTGGTCGGCTCACCCCCGGGATACGTGGGCTACGAAGAGGGCGGTCAGCTGACCGAGGCCGTGCGCCGCAAGCCCTTCTCGGTGGTGCTGTTCGACGAGGTCGAGAAGGCCCACGCCGATGTGTTCAACACGCTGCTCCAGATCCTCGAGGACGGCCGGCTCACCGATGCCCAGGGCCGCTCGGTCGACTTCAAGAACACCGTGCTCATCATGACGTCCAACCTCGGCACCGCCGATCTGCGCAAGTCGTCGGTCGGCTTCGCCAAGACGTCCGAGGCGGTCACCTACGAGCGTATGAAGGCCAAGGTCAACGAGGCGCTGAAGGCGCATTTCCGGCCCGAGTTCCTCAACCGCATCGACGAGGTCGTGGTCTTCCACGAGCTGTCCAAGGTCGAGGTGGTCGAGATCGTGGACCTCATGATCCAGCGGGTCTCCAACCAGCTCGAGCTCCAGGGATTGAGCCTGGTGCTCACGCCGCCGGCCAAGCAGCTCCTGGCCGACAAGGGCTACGACCCCCAGCTGGGGGCCAGGCCGCTGCGGCGGGCCATCCAGCAGATGATCGAGGACCCGCTGTCCGAGCGGATCCTGTGGAAGGAATTCCGGGTCGGGGAGACCATCATCGTGGATGTCGAGACGATCACCCCCGAAGCCGCAGAAGCCTACGACGTCAAAGGTGCCCCTCCGCTGGTGGCGGGTGAGCAGCAGCTCACCTTCACGGCCATCGAGGGGATCGAGCCTCCTCCGGTGGAGCTGGCCGGCGCCGATTCGTCTGCGGACTGAGGTTCCGAGCCTCGCCTGTCCCTGAACGGGGGCAGGCACCGGTCACACCACCCGATTGAGCATCCGGCCTGTCCAGGCGGGACCGGCCCGTGCGTTCGGCCCCAGGATCCCGACGGTCACCCCGGTTGGCACAACCGGTCCGTACCATCGGGGTCATGGCAAAGACGGCCAAGCGCCACCGCTGCATCGACTGTGGAACGACGACCGCGAGGTGGGCCGGTCGCTGCCCCTCGTGTGGCGAATGGAACACGCTGGTCGAAGAAGCCACCCTCGGGCCGCTGGTCAAGGCGGTGGACGCACTGGACCTGTCGTCGATGCCGGTCCCCCTGTCCTCCGTCGACGTCTCCGACGCGGTGGCCGTGCCCACGGGCGTGGGGGAGTTCGACCGGGTGCTGTCCGGCGGCCTGGTGCCGGGTTCGGTGACCCTCCTCGGCGGGGAGCCCGGGATCGGCAAGTCGACCCTGCTCCTCCAGGTGCTCGCCGCACGGGCCGTGGCCGGCCACCGGGTGCTGCTCGTCTCGGCCGAGGAGTCGGCCCACCAGGTGCGGTTGCGGGCCGAGCGCCTGGGCCCGATACCGCCGGGCCTCCTCATCCTGTCGGCCACCGACATCGGGTCGGTGATCAGCGCGGTGGTCGAATCGGCGCCCGAACTGGTGGTCATCGACTCCGTGCAGGCCGTGTCCATGGGCCCGTCGACCCTCGGTGAGCGGCGGGCCACCGGCGTCCCCGGCAGCGTCACCCAGGTACGCGAGTGTGCCGACCAGCTCATCGGGCTGGCCAAGTCACGGCAGGTGGCGACGGTGCTGGTCGGGCACGTGACCAAGGACGGCTCGCTGGCCGGGCCCCGGGCCCTCGAGCACATGGTGGACACCGTGCTCAGTTTCGAAGGCGACCGTCACCACGCCCTCCGGCTGCTGCTGGCGGTGAAGCACCGATTCGGCCCCACCGGGGAGCTCGGGCTGTTCGAGATGGGCGACCAGGGCCTCAACCGGGTCGACGACCCGGGTCGGCTCCTGCTCGGTGACCGCCTCACCGGGGTGCCCGGGGGTGTCGTGCTTCCGGCCCTGCAGGGTCGACGGACCCTGGTCGTCGAGTTGCAGGCGCTGGTGACCCCCATGGGTCAAGCCCAGGCCAAACGGTCGGTGGTGGGACTGGACAGTGGTCGCCTGGTCATGACGCTCGCCGTTCTGGACCGGCACGCCGGTCTCCCCGTCCTGACCGTGGATGTCTTCGCGTCGGTGGCCGGCGGGATCCGGGTCACGGAGCCGGCCGCAGACCTGGCTGTGGCGCTGGCCGTGGCATCGGCGGCGACGGGGAGAGCCCTTCCCGCCAACGTGGCCGCGGTCGGGGAGGTCGGGCTGGCCGGTGAGGTCCGCCAGGTCACCAACCTGCCCCGCCGGCTCGAGGAGTCGGCCCGGTTGGGATTCGACCGGGTGGTCGTCCCGGCCTCGTCCCCGGACGGACCGCCCGGCGTCGAGCTGGTGCGGGTGGACACCGTGGCCGAGGCCATGGCTCGCTTCGGTTGCCGGGCTGGTGACTGAGCGCAGGGAACCCGCCCCATCCCGCCCGGTACCGGCACCGCTTCCACCGTTTGGTCCGCCGCTTGGGCCGCCCGGTCCGGCCCGGCAGGTTCTCCTCCCAGGTCTCGTGACGCGCCGAAAAGGTACCATGCCTCTGTGAACACCCGGCAGAGCTCACCGCTCAGTGACGCTCTGGCCATGGCCGCCCCCGGGCGCCCGCTGCGCGACGGCCTCGACCGGATTCTGCGGGCCAAGCGGGGCGCACTGGTGGTGGTCGGGGACGGTCCGCACGTGCTGTCGATCTGTTCCGGGGGGTTCCTGCTCGACGCCGAATTCAGCCCCCAGCGCCTGTCCGAGCTGGCCAAGATGGACGGGGCCATCATCCTGGCCGCCAACGCCTCGCGGATCGCCCGGGCCAACGTCCACCTGATGCCCGATGCCAGCATCCCCACCTCGGAGACGGGCACCCGGCACCGGACCGCAGAGCGGGTGGCCCGTTCCATCGACGTCCCGGTGCTGTCGGTGTCGGCGGCCATGTCGGTCATCGCCGTGTACCGCAACGATGTCAAGCACACCATCCAGCCCACCGGTTGGCTGCACGATCGCACCGATCAGGCCCTGGCCACCATGCAGCGGTTCCGGAACCGATTCGACGTGGCCCTCAACGGCCTCTCCGTCCTGGAGGTGGAGGATACCGTGTCGGTGGGAGACGTGGTCGGGGTGGTCCAGGCTGCGGAGATGCTCCTCCGCATCGCCGAGGAAGTGGACGCCTACCTCGTCGAGCTGGGCGAAGACGGCCGGCTGGTGGGGCTGCAGTCGGCCGAGCTGGTCGGCGGGGTGGCCCCGGTTCTCCACCTGGTGGTCCGTGACTACTGCCGGGTCGCTCCGGGCCGGGGTGCCGATCGGCATGCCGTGGTCGACCGGGTGGTCGACCAGCTGGCCCACCTGACGTCGGACGAACTGCGGGACGCGGGCCGAGTGGCCTCCATCCTCGGGCTGCCCGAGTCGTTCAGTGACACCGAGTCGGGCATCGAGCCCCGGGGCTACCGGCTGCTCTACCGGCTGCCGCGGTTCTCGGACACCATCATCGAGCGGATCGTGGACCGGTTCGTCAATCTCCAGCAGATCATGCGCGCCTCGCTCGGCGACCTGGAGAAGGTCGAAGGGGTGGGCCAGGCCCGGGCCCACTCGGTCAAGGACGGTCTGGCCCGCCTGGCCGAGGCCAGCATCTTCGAGCGCTACCAGTAACCGGCTGGATCCGGGCGGATCCGGACCGGTCGAGGTCCCGCTCCAGGTCGGCAATCGTGCCGCGGTCGGGAAGGGCACCGGCACCGTGTACAATTGCTTGCTCCTTCTACGCGGTCCCGATGTCGCTCAACCAGCCCGGGACCAGCACGCAATGCCAGGAGGCATGGTGTTCGACATCGGTGACAAGGTCGTCTATCCGCACCACGGTGCGGCGGTAGTCGAACGACGTGAGACCAAAGAGGCCTTCGGGAAAAAACAGGAGTACCTGGTCCTTCGGCTGGCCTACGGGGACCTGACCCTGATGGTGCCCGCCGACAACACCGACGGGGTCGGCCTTCGAGAGGTGATCAACGACGAAGAGGTGGAAGAGGTGTTCGCCGTCCTCCGCAAGAAGGAGGCCCGGATGCCGACCAACTGGTCACGCAGGTACAAGAACCATTCGGAGAAGCTCCGGTCCGGGGACATCTACCAGGTGGCCGAAGTGGTCAGGAACCTCTCCATCCGGGACAAGGACAAGGGTCTCTCCGCCGGCGAGAAGCGCATGCTCAGCCGGGCACGGCAGATCCTGGTCTCCGAATTGACCTTTGCCCTTGGAGTCGACGAGGAGACCGCCGAGGTTCGGCTCAACGAGGCGCTTCCCTGAGCCGAACGGGGTCCGTCTGGGCCATCGTGGTGGCGGGCGGATCGGGGAGTCGGTTCGGTGCGCCGAAGCAGTTCTCCGATCTCGCCGGTCGACCGGTTGCCGCGTGGTCGGTGGCGGCTGCTCGCACGGTGGCCGACGGAGTGGTCCTGGTGGTCCCGGCACGTCGGCCCGGAGACGGCGTGGGACTGGTGGAGACGGACGGCGGTTCGGATCCGGCCATGGGCGCCGACCGGGTGGTGGCCGGTGGGGCCACGAGGGCGGAGTCGGTACGGGCCGGGCTGGTGGCGGTACCTGACGACGCGGTCATCATCGTGGTCCACGACGCCGCCCGCCCGCTGGCCACGGGCGAACTGTTCACCTCGGTGGTGGCCGCCGTCCGCGCCACCGGTGTCGACGGGGCCATTCCGGTGCTGCCCGTCTCCGACACCTTGAAGCGCGTCGCCGGCGACACGGTGCAGCACAGCGTCGATCGTGAGGGGCTGGTCGCGGTCCAGACCCCTCAGGCCTTCGACGCGGCGACGCTGCGGAAGGCACATCGGCCGGGCCGGGATGCGACGGACGACGCCCGGCTGGTGGAGGATCTGGGCGCGACGGTGCGCACGGTGGTGGGGGACCCGCACAACGTGAAGTTGACCCGGCCCGAGGATCTCGTGCTGGCCGAGGCCTTGATGAAGGTGGTCGACCGATGAACGGCGCACCGGTGGCCCTGCGGATCGGCCAGGGACTCGACATCCACAGGTTCTGCGACGAGCCGGGTCGCCCGCTGATCCTCGGAGGGGTGGTCATCACGGGTGAAGGAGCCCGGGCGCTCGAGGGGCACAGCGATGCCGACGCGGTGGCCCATGCCATCGCCGACGCGGTGCTCGGCGCGGCCGGTCTCGGCGACCTCGGTCGTCATGCACCTGACACCGACCCGACGTGGCAGGGGGCGGACAGCCTGGAGATCCTGTCGCGGATGGTCGTGCTGGCCCGCCGGGCCGGGTGGACGCCGGTCAATGCCGACTGCACGGTGGTGGCCGAGCGGCCGAGGCTGGCCCCGTTCGTGGATCAGATGTCCGGCCGGTTGGCGACCGTGTTCGGCGGCCCGGTCAACGTCAAGGCGACCAGAGCCGAAGGGCTCGGCGCGCTGGGCCGGGCCGAGGGGATCGCCTGCACTGCGGTCGTCCTCTTGTCGTCCGCCGGTGCCCACGGTGAGGTGCCCGTCTGATGGGCCCGGCTCCACGGCGGGGACGGGGCCAGACGGGATCAGGCCGAGGACGTGGCCGAGGGAGCCCCGACGGTGGCGCCGCTCGTGCTGGAAGCGGGCAGGGGAGAGGGCGGGCCGCTGGCGGGGCGCGAGGCGCCGGACAGGGCAGACAAGGGCGCGCCCCCGCCCATCGGACCGGCCGTCGCCCTGACCGCCCCGGGGGCGGTGGTGGCCAGGGTCCCGGCACCCAGGGCCTCGGCGGTGATCAGGTCGAGGGACGCCAGGCCGTGCGGGAACTGCTCAGAGCCGACCGGCGTCCGGTCAGGTCCCTGTACATGGCCGAAGGCATGGATGCGGCCACCATCCTGGACGAGATCGAGGCCCTGGCCGCGGCTCGCCGGGTCAAGATCGACTACGTCAGCCACCGGCGGATCGACTCCCTGGCCCGGACCGAGGCCGCGCAGGGGGTGGTGGCCATCGCCCGGCCGGTCGAGGAGACAACCCTCGAGTCACTGTGCGGGCCGAGCAACCGCGGCCGGGTGCCGTTCCTCCTGGTTCTGGACGGGATCACCGATCCTCACAACCTGGGGGCACTGCTGCGCAGCGCGGAGTGTGCGGGGGTGACCGGCGTCGTGCTCCCGCGCCACCGGTCGGCCCACCTGTCGCCGTCGGCGGCCAAAGCCGCGGCCGGTGCCATCGAGTACCTCCCCATGACCCTGGTGGCCGGCATTCCCGCCGCCCTGGTCCGTCTGTCGGCCCTGGGTGTGTGGACGGTCGGGCTGGTCGGGGAGGCCCGCCAGTCGCTCTACGAGCTGGTGCTGGGCGATCAGCCGGTCGCCCTGGTCCTCGGGTCGGAGAACACCGGGCTGGCCGCCCTGACCAGAAAGCGCTGCGACGCTCTCGTGTCCATCCCTCAGCACGGTTCGCTCTCGTCCCTCAACGTCTCCACGGCCGGCGCCATCGCCTGTTTCGATGTGGCCCGTCAGCGGTCGCAGCTGATCGGCTGAGCGCTAGGCCGGCCGTCCGGCGGACCGGCCGACCGGCCGACCGGCCGACGGGAGGACCGGCCGGGTCGTGTCCCCGCCGGGTGCCGTGGGACACTGGCGCCACCAAAGGAGGTGGGATGAGCGAGCGAGCTGACGTGATCGCCCTCGGTATGGGCCCGGGCGGGGAGGACGCGGCCGAGCGTCTGGCCGTGGCCGGTCTCGACGTGGTCGGTGTGGATGCGGAACTTGTCGGCGGCGAATGCCCCTACTGGGGCTGCGTCCCCTCCAAGATGATGATCAGGGCCTCGGATCTGCTGGCCGAGGCCGGCCGGGTCCACGGAATGGCGGGCGAGGCCACCGTCCGGCCCGACTGGGCCCCGGTGGCCCGACGGATCCGGGACGAGGCCACCGACTCCTGGGACGACACCGTCGCCGTCAAGCGGTTCGAGGACAAGGGTGGCCGGCTGGTCCGCGGCTGGGGCCGGCTCGACGGGCCCGGCCGGGTCGTCGTGGGCGACCGGGTCATCGAGGCGGAGCGTGCCGTGATCGTCAACACCGGCACCCGGGCGTGGATCCCGCCGGTGCCCGGGCTGGCCGGTACGCCCTTTTGGACCAATCGGGAGGCCATCGAGACCGAGCACGTCCCCGGGGCGCTGGCCGTGCTCGGTGGTGGAGCCGTCGGCGTCGAGCTGGCCCAGGTGTTCCGGCGTTTCGGCTCCGAGGTGGTCGTGATCGAGGGCGGTCCCTGCCTGATCGGCCCGGAAGAGCCCGAGGCCGGTCAGCTTCTGGCCGAGGTGTTCGCATCCGAGGGCATCGGGGTCAGAACCGGCGTCGCCGTCGAGTCCGTACACCACGATGGTCATCGTTTCACCATCGCCGTCGGCGGCGAGGAGCCGACGGTGGTCGACCGCCTGCTGGTGGCCACCGGGCGACGCGCTGACCTGGTCCAGCTCAACGTGGCGTCGATCGGGATCGACGCCACGGCGCGGGCCATCCCGGTGGACGACCATCTGCGGGTGGAGGGCGTGGAGGGCGTATGGGCCATCGGGGACGTCACCGGCAAGGGCGCGTTCACCCACATGTCGATGTACCAGGCCGACATCGTGGTCGACGATGTCCTCGGCCACGATGTGGTCCCGGCCGACTACCGGGCCGTCCCCCGGGTCACGTTCACCGATCCGGAGATCGGATCGGTCGGTCTCAGTGAACGGGAGGCGCGCGCCCAGGGGTTGCACGTCCGGGTGGGGACGGCCGATGTCCCCTCGTCGACCCGCGGGTGGATCCACAAGGCGGGGAACAAGGGGTTCATCAAGTTGGTCGAGGACGCAGACCGGGGTGTGCTGGTGGGGGCGACATCGGCCGGACCCTGGGGCGGTGAGGTCCTCGGCCTGTTGACCTTGGCCGTCCACGCCGAAGTGCCGACCCCCCGGCTCCGGCACATGATCTACGCCTATCCGACCTTCCATCGGGCCATCGAGGGGGCGGTCAAGGACCTGGACCGGACCTGAGGCCGCTCACACCGGGAGCCTCACGACGAGGGACGGGCCAGGGACAGCAGGAACTCGTCACCGACCGAGGCCCATGCTGCTTCGACCACGAACCCGCATTCGCTGAGCTCGGCCCGGAGTGCCTCGGGCGAGAACTTGGTGCTGATCTCGGTCAACATCTCCTCGCCCGACGAGAACTCCACATCGAGTTCGAGGTCGTCGACCCGGACGGTCTGGTCGGCCAGGGAGCGCAGCCACATCTCGATGCGCTGGTCCTCCTCGTTCCATCGGGCCACGTGCTCGAACCGCTCGGGGTCGAAATCGGCGTTGAGCTCGCGGTTGAGCACGAGGAGCACATTCCGATTGAACTCGGCGGTGACACCGGCGCCGTCGTCATAGGCGTTCACCAGCTGCGCCCGATCCTTGATCAGGTCCGTCCCGATGAGGAGCCGGTCATCCAGGCCCATGACCTTGCCGAGCTGGATGAAGAAGTCGCGGCGCTGACCGGGGTCCAGGTTTCCGATGGTGCCGCCGAGGAAGGCGAACAGTCGGCGCCCAGCGGTCGGGAGCTGATCGAGGTGCCGATGGAAATCGCCCACCACCGCGCTCACGGCCACGCCCGGGTACTCCTTGGACAGCGCGTCGGCCGCGTCCCACAGGGTGGTGTCGCTCACGTCGAGGGGCACGAACCGGTGCAGATGCCCCGCGGAACGCATGGCATCGAGCAGGATGCGTGACTTCTCGCAGGTTCCGGCACCCAGCTCGATCAGCGTGTCGGCCTGTGAACGCTCGGCGATGTCCCCGGCATGGGCATCGAGGATCGACCGCTCCGCCCTCGTGGGGTAGTACTCGGGGAGCCTGGTGATCTCGTCGAACAACCTGCTGCCGCGGTCGTCGTAGAAGTAGACGGGTGGGATGCTCTTGGGCCGTGTGGTGAGGCCGCCGCGCACGTCGTGCTCCATGGCGTCGCGCAGGTCGTCGCCGGACAGGTGGATGTCGATGGTCGGGGGAATGACAGTGGTCATGGGCTCTCCGGTCCTTGGGCGCGCCGGTCGGTCGGGTCGAACGACTCCTGGTCAGCAGTTTCGGGCCAGTCGCAGACCGGTGAAGGCCCAGCGAGAGGACGGTGGGAAGAAATTCCGGTACGGGGCCCGGACGTGGTCCGGCGGGGTCACGCACGATCCGCCCCGCAGCACGTACTGGTTCACCATGAATTTACCGTTGTACTCGCCCACGGCCCCGGGCGCGGGTTCGAACCCCGGATACGGGCTGTACGCCGATGACGTCCACTGCCAGACGTTGCCGAACGGTGTCCTGGTCGCAGATGAGGCGGGGTCCGGCGTCGGGTGCAGTTTGGTCTGGTCCAGGAAATTTCCCTGTACCCCCTGTCCGGCCGCGGCCAGCTCCCATTCGGCCTCGGTGGGGAGGCGCACGCCCGCCCAGCGGGCGAAGGCGTCCGCCTCGTAGTAGCTCAGGTGACAGACGGGCTGGGCCGGGTTGACGGGTGTGGGTCCACCCAGTGTGAACTCCTGCCAATCGCCCTCCGGCCTCGTCCAGTAGAGCGGACACTCCCACCCCTCGGACTGCACCGCCGCCCAACCGTCCGACAGCCAGAGCTCCGGTCGGTGGTAGCCGTCGTCGTCGATGAAGGCCAACCACTCCCCGCACGTCGTCACCCGGTCGGCGATGGCGAACGCCTCGACGTAGGTGCGGTGCCGGGGCAGCTCATTGTCGAAACAGAAGCCCTGGCCCCCATGGCCGATCTCATAGGTTCCGGCGGGGTGCTCGGTCCAGGTCTGGGGACTCGGGGCGGTGGGCGCGGGCATGCGCACGGCGTCGTAGGCCGGTAGCAGCGGATTCCTCGACAGCACGTGCTTGATGTCCATCAGGAGAAGCTCTTGATGCTGTTGCTCGTGCTGGATGCCCAGCTCCACCAGCGCGGCCGACGCTTCGGAGGAGCGACTCTCGAGGAAGACGGTCATCGCCCCGTCGACGTGGGCCCGGTACTCTCCGATCTCCACCACCCCGGGCCGGGACAGCAACCCCCGATCGCTGCGGGGGTACCTGGCCCCCACTCCTTCGTAGTAGGAGTTGAACAGGTACCCGAAGTCCGGATGGAACGGCTGGTAGCCCTTCATGCCCGGGATCAACAGGAACGTCTCGAAGAACCAGGTCGTGTGGGCGCGGTGCCATTTGGTGGGGCTCACATCGGGCATGGACTGGACGGTCTGGTCCTCGGCCGACAGGGGGGACGCCAGCGACTCGGTCAGCGATCGGGTGGCGACGAATCGGTCGGTGATCGTCAGATCGCCCACGGTCATCAGCAGATCCGTCATACCTGCTCCTCCGGTACTCCGTGGGGATAGTGATGACGGGCTGCCGGTGGATCCGGCGCGCCGTCACCCCCAGACGTTAGTTGGAAGTCCCTCGCCGCGAGCCCGCCGGTCACCGATTGGTGCGCTCCGCTACCCGGGTGCCGGAGCGGGCCCACCGCCGGAGGTCCCGCCGGCGGACGGTGCCGGCGATCGCCGATCGGCTGTTTCACCAGGTGAGCCCCGGTTTTATGGTCGTTGCCGGAGGCACTGGTGCGGATCGCTGGCCGGCGGTCACAGGCGGGAAGACGCACTCCGATCGCCATTGCCACGAGGGGACCGTGAAGCTACAGTGCCATCGGCGCGGCTCAAACGAGAGCGGGTGAATGCACATGGTCTACAAGGTCATTGTCGTCGGTACGGACGGGTCGGAGCGGTCCATGGTGGCCGTCAACGAAGCGCTCGGGTTGGCCAAGGCGTCCGGAGCCAAATTGCACGTCGTCAATGCTGTGCACCCGGCGGTCGAGGTGGGCTACGTCGAATCGAAGGCGGGTCAGCTCCAGATCGACAAAGTACGCCGGGGCCTCGAGGCCATCTCCGCCGCGATCCTGGCCGAGGCCAAACAGCACGACGTGCCCGTCGAGACCCACAATCCGGGGAGCACCGACGCAGCTGACGCCCTCATCAGCCTGGCCGAGGAGGTCGATGCCGATCTCGTCGTGGTCGGAAATCGGGGCATGAGCGGCGTCAAGCGCTTCGCCCTCGGCAGCGTGCCCAACAAGGTGGCCCATCACTGTCCGTGCAGCGTGCTGATCGTCAACACAGAAGCCAGCTGATCGCATCCGTTCGGCGGCTCGTTGACACCGCCGTCGGCCAACCTGGTGCGGCCGGCGTCCGCAGCCGTGGCTGAAGCGCAGGCCGATCGGGCGGGCCCGTCCCTGCGGACGGACGCCACGGTGAGATGGATCATCATCGGCGTCGAATACGCCATCGTGGCCAGCCTGTTGTTGGTGGCCGGCATCGTCCTGGTGCGTACGGTGGTCAGCTTTCTCAGGTTTGGGGACGAGTTCGCCGAAGCCGTGGTGGCGGCCATCGACGGCATCCTCGTCGTCATCATCATCCTCGATATCGCCCATACGGTGTTCGGGCATCTACGGT